>NZ_JBFUGG010000003.1:0-433547 GCF_056403035.1 Flavobacterium sp. P3_A6
CTCTAAGCCAAAGATTCTTTTGATTTATACCGGAGGAACTATTGGTATGAGCAAGGATTTAGAAACTGGAGCGCTTAAGGCCTTCAACTTCAGCAAGCTTCTTCATAATATTCCTGAGTTAAAATTGCTGGATTGTGAGATAGATACATTTTCTTTTGAAAATCCAATAGATTCATCGAATATGAATCCTGAACATTGGACTGAGATTGCCCAGACTATTGAGAACCATTATGTCAATTTTGATGGTTTTGTGGTACTGCACGGATCGGATACAATGTCATATTCGGCCTCGGCATTGAGTTTTATGCTCGAAAATCTTTCCAAACCTGTCATTTTTACGGGTTCCCAATTGCCCATCGGTGATTTACGGACTGATGCCAAAGAAAATTTAATTACTGCTATTCAAATTGCTTCTTTGCAGGAAAATGGAAAACCGCTAATCAAAGAGGTTTGTCTTTATTTTGAATATAAATTATACCGTGGCAATAGAACCACTAAGATAAATGCCGAACATTTCAGGGCATTTATATCTCCTAATTATCCTTTCTTGGTCGAGTCGGGAGTGCATTTAAAAACAAATTCAGAATTGTTTTTACCTGCAAACGAAGGAGGTTTGTTAAAAGTCCATACACATTTGGATAATAATGTGGCCATCATCAAAATGTTTCCGGGAATCAGCGAGACGGTATTGTCAGCGATTTTAAACATTGAAAGTTTGAAAGCGATTGTGCTGGAAACCTACGGAGCAGGAAATGCTCCAACAGAAGAATGGTTTTTGTCGCTTTTGCAAAATGCAATTAATAGAGGATTATTCATTGTCAATGTTACGCAATGCTCTATTGGAAGCGTGAGCATGGGACATTATGAAACAAGCACCACCATGAAAAAGTTGGGAATTATTTCGGGAAAAGATATTACTACCGAAGCCGCTGTAGCCAAATTGATGTATTTATTGGGGCAAAATATACCGCAAGAAGACTTCAAAAATGCTTTCGAAACTTCTTTGAGAGGAGAAATGCAATAATATTGATTTTTTATTTTCGAAAGTCATTTTTTTTAGTGTTCTTTGCACTCCGAAATAAATAGAGAGGTGTCCGAGTGGTTGAAGGAGCTAGCCTGGAAAGCTAGTATATGGGTAACTGTATCGAGGGTTCGAATCCCTTTCTCTCTGCAATAAAACGACAAAACCTAGAAATCTTATAACTTCTAGGTTTTGTCGTTTTATATATTATCCAATTATATATTATTATTTAGATTAAATGTAAAAGTTTAATCCTGAAGCGCGATTTTTACTGAGGGGAGCATTCTTTCTACAAATAATTTATAAGCAGTTTCAGATGGGTGTAAGCCATCTGAAGCGACTAGATTAGAATTGTTAAGACCTTGCCGTGTTATATCTGTAATGGAAACAAACTGTACATTTGTTGTAATACAAAAGCTCTCGGCAAAAGCATTATATTGGTCAATTTCAGCAGAAATCTTTGTTCTTTCCATTTCGTCAAAGTTTTTAGCATACGGAGTATAAGCATAATCAGGGATTGAAAGCACAATGACATTTTTTTTGTTGCCTTTTGCAAGTGATATTGCCTTATTTAATAATTCAGGAAATTCTTTTTCGTATACTGTAAAATCCATGTGCTGATATTGATTATTAACGCCAATTAAAAGCGTTACTAAATCATAATTTGAATCTAAATTTTGAGTTTTGATGGCCGAAATTAAATTAGTAGTTGTCCAGCCGGTTGCAGCAATTATTTTTAATAAAAAATCTGTCTTAGGATAAATTGTTTTCAAATTCGTTTTGAGCTGCTCTGGATATCTACAAGTTTCACACACACTTTGACCTATTGTGTAACTATCGCCTAAGGCTAAATAATTTATTGAATTTGAAATAGGAGTTGTAGGTATTATTGTTGTGGGCGATATAGATGGTTTGGGTAAAATACCAGCTTCTGTTGTCATTTCTTCAGCACTGCAGCTACTAAGGAATATCGATATTAAAACAATAACTATTTGCGTGGTTTTTGATTTCATGATTTTTGTAAATTAAGTTTTTCATTCTTTAATACTAGTTACGTTAAATAATGAACTTTGGTTTTAGGCTATTTCACTTTTTTAGGATTGCTGTGAATTTTTATTCACAAAAAGAACAGTTAAGTTAAGCAATTATAAACATAGTTAGAACGTTTAGGTGGAATGATTTTAAAATGTCCTCAGAAATGTTATTCGGAATAATACTAAACAAGGTACTTTGCGTATTGTTTCTCTACAAAAGAAAAACGTTCAATCTTAAATAGGTTGAGTGTTTTTTTATGATATTTGTAAGAGTTAAGCATAAGCAATTGATTTTAGCAGGTTCTAAATGCTGTAACTCTCAATTTAATTCTCAAACTAATGATGCGATTATTCCTTGGCTGTTTTCTTTTTTTGTCATTTTTTAAAGGGTTTTCTCAAGAAAAAGCATTTTCAATTGATACGTTACATGTCAAGATTGACAGCCTTTACAGAGAAGATCAGTTTTATGCGGGACTTAATTACAATTCAATTGTAAAAAAACCGGAAGGTCTCTCGCAAGAAAAAATATCGTTTGGTTTTAGTGCAGGATTCCTTAGAGATTTTCCGCTGAATAAAAGCAGAACTTTTGCTGTTGCACCTGGGATTGGTTTATCATTTAATAATTATATTCAAAATATGTCTATTGTGGGTGCTAATGATAATCCAATCTATAGTATAATCCCCTCTGCTATTAATCATGATAAAAACAGATTTGAACAATTAAGGGTAGAACTGCCAATTGAATTAAGATGGCGTAATTCGACTCCTGAATCTTTTCAGTTTTTTAGAATATATGGCGGTTTTAAAGTCAGTTATTTATTGTATGATAAATCTGTTTATGATGATGGTAATGAGAAGATTGTTATAAAAAACAATAAAGATTTTGAAGAACTGCTTTATGGCGTATATCTTTCAATGGGATATAGCGCTTTTAACCTGCAGGTGTATTATGGATTGAATTCTTTTTTTAAATCCACAGCTCAAATCGATTCAGTACCTATTACTATGAACACTTTAAGTTTGGGTGTGGTTTTTTATATTTTATAGCCACAAAAAAAGAAATACTATTTGAGGAATACTGCCCAAGAGCACTCCAATAATTAACTCATTAGGTGTATGTGCCTGCATTACCAAACGCGAGGAAGCTACAATTCCATTCATCAGCAATAAAAAAGGAACAAGATATACGCTTCCTGTTTGTAAATGAATATTAAGCCCGAAAACAAAAACAGTTAAAGCTGAAATGGCAAGCATATGCAGGCTGGCTTTGAATTTGATATAGAGCAGGCCAAGAGCAAATAAGGTGCTAAATAATGCTCCTATGAAAAAAAAATGCAATTCTGGGTAGTATTCTAACAGGATGATTTTCCGTAGCAATAAAATGATTAAAAAACTCTGAAATACTAGTGGTATTTTACGCTGTTCCAAATCTGCAATCATTATGTTATCCGCTTTGCCTGTAAAACGAAGCAAGTAGTATAATGCAATCGGAATCATAATGGTTACAATAGAAATCTGCCAAAAAAACGTAGTGATCTGCGCAATTTTGAAATCAGCGTTGTGAAATAAAAAATAAAAAATGCAGGCTTGTACAGGAATGAAAAGCGGATGAAATATATAGGAAAATATGGGGAGTATCTTTTTCAATTTTAATAAGCAGATTTGAAGAAATTAATTTTAGAGAGATATAATTACAGTTTTTTTCTCATCCGGGCCACAGGAATTTCTAGTTGTTCGCGATATTTGGCTATGGTTCTTCTGGCAATTGGATATCCTTTTTCTTTGAGTATTTCGGCTAAAAGGTCATCTGGCAGAGGATTCTTTTTGTCTTCTTCTTCGATAGTATTCTGTAAAATTCTTTTGATTTCGAGAGTAGATACGTCTTCACCCTGATCATTTTTCATGGCTTCCGAGAAGAATTCTTTTATTAGCTTTGTTCCATAGGGAGTTTCAACATATTTACTGTTCGCAACCCTTGAAACAGTAGATATGTCCAGTCCGATCATATCGGCAATATCTTTTAGAATCATTGGTTTTAACCGCGTTTCGTCACCATCCAGTAAATAGTCTTTTTGATAATGCATAATGGCATTCATCGTAATAAATAAAGTGTCCTGACGTTGTTTTATAGCGTCTATAAACCATTTTGCCGAATCTAGTTTTTGTTTAATAAACTGTACGGCATCTTTTTGTGAGCTTGATTTATCCTTGGACTCCTTATACGTTTGCATCATTTCTTGATAATCTTTGGAAATATGCAATGAAGGTGCGTTTCTTCCATTTAAGGTAAGCTCCAGTTCTCCGTCAACAATACGGATTGCGAAATCGGGTACTATATTTTCGGTAATTTTAGTATTTCCGGAAAATGATCCTCCAGGTTTTGGGTTAAGTCTCTCAATTTCGTGGATCGCATTTTTAAGCTGTTCGTTAKAGATGCCGAATTTTTGAATCAGTTTGTCGTAATGCTTTCTCACAAAGGCATCAAAATGCTGATCAATTATGGCTGTTGCCAGATCGACAGATTCGGTTGGCGTTTTGTGTTTGAGCTGTAGCAGTAAACATTCTTGTAAATCGCGTGCTCCAACGCCGGTAGGTTCCAGCTCGTGAATGATATTCAGGATGGTTTCCACTTGTTTTTCGGTAGTGTAAATACCTTGGGTAAATGCCATGTCATCTACCAAATCTGCAGTGCTTCTTCGGATATATCCCGTGTCGTCTATGCTTCCTACCAAAAATTCGGCAATATCCCGTTCTTCGTCGTTAAGGATAAAAGTGTTTAACTGATTGATGAGGTCTTGATGGAAACTTATTGCGGCTGCAAATGGCGTTTCTTTGTTTTCATCGTCATCACTGTAATTATTGGTTTGAGTTTTATAATCGGGAGTGTCGTCGCTGTTTAAGTACTCGTCTATGTTAATGTCTTCGGCATCCATTCTGTCTGCTTCGGAATCTTCATAATCGTCGTATTCTTCAGTGTCGAACTCGTCTTTTTCATATTCATCCTCTTTTCCAGATTCCAAAGCAGGATTTTCATTCATCTCTTCAAGTAGCCGCTGTTCAAATGCTTGCGTAGGCAATTGAATTAGCTTCATCAGCTGGATTTGCTGCGGAGATAATTTTTGTGATATTTTTAAATTTAAAAATTGCTTTAGCATATTTATAGTTGTTGGTTATTGGTTGATGGTTGTTGGCTAAAAACCGACAACCATCAACCATCAACTCTTATTAAAATTCCGCATTCTGTGGTGTTCTCGGGAACGCAATTACGTCACGTATGTTTGTCATTCCGGTTACAAAAAGCACCAGTCTTTCAAATCCAAGTCCAAAACCGGAGTGAACAGCCGAACCAAATCTTCGGGTATCCAAATACCACCATAATTCTTCTTCGTCGATTCCTAAGGCTTTCATTTTTTCAACCAAAACATCAAAACGTTCCTCTCTTTGCGAGCCTCCTACGATTTCTCCAATTCCAGGGAAAAGAATATCCATCGCACGAACCGTTTTTCCGTCTTCGTTTAAGCGCATGTAGAATGCTTTGATGTTTGCTGGATAATCAAATAAGATCACAGGACATTTAAAGTGTTTTTCCACTAAATAACGCTCGTGTTCTGATTGTAAATCTGCTCCCCATTCATTGATTATATACTGAAATTTTTTCTTTTTATTTGGAGTGGAATCTCTCAAAATGTCAATCGCTTCGGTATAAGAAACACGTTTGAAATTATTTTCCAAAACAAAATTTAATTTTTCCAGCAGAGTCATTTCACTTCTTTCAGCCTGTGGTTTTGATTTTTCTTCTTCCAAAAGTCTTCCTTCCAGAAACTTTAAATCATCGGCACATTTTTCCATTGTGTATTTAATTACATATTGGATAAAATCTTCGGCCAAATCCATATTGTCATCCAAGTTATTGAAGGCGACTTCTGGTTCAATCATCCAAAATTCAGCCAAATGGCGTGAAGTGTTCGAATTTTCTGCTCTGAATGTTGGTCCAAAAGTGTAAATCTGACCCAAAGCCATCGCAAAAGTTTCCCCTTCTAATTGTCCCGAAACCGTTAAATTAGTATGTTTCCCAAAGAAATCTTTTTTATAATCAATAGCGCCTTCTTCGTTTTTAGGTAAATTATCCAATGGCAGTGAAGTCACTTGGAACATTTCTCCGGCACCTTCTGCATCAGCTCCCGTAATGATTGGCGTATTTACATATACAAACCCTTTTTGCTGAAAGTAACTGTGCACCGCATATGACAAAACCGAACGCACCCGCATAATAGCTCCAAAAGCATTCGTACGCACGCGCAAATGCGCATTTTCACGTAAGAATTCCAACGAATGTTTTTTAGGCTGCATAGGGAATTTCTCTGGATCTGAGTCTCCCAATATTTCCAGTTTAGTTACCTGAATCTCATATTTTTGTCCAGCACCTTTGCTTTCTGCCAAAGTTCCTGTTACTGAAACTGCCGCACCAGTTGTGATTCTTTTTAAAGTTTCATCAGGAGTATTTTCAAAATCGACAACACATTGTATATTATTGATAGTAGAACCATCATTTAAGGCAATAAATTGATTATTTCTAAAAGTTCTAACCCAGCCTTTAGCATTAATTTCCTGTAAAGTCGTTGTGCTGTTTAATAAGTCTTTAACTTTCGCGTGTCTCATTTGATTTTTGATTTTAGAGTTCAAATTCTGATTAAAAGAAAATCGGTGTTTTAATCTAAATGCAAATATAAATCATTTGTTTGTAATTGCATTGTGGGATATAGTGTATTAGGGAGCAATTTTATCCTATCCGCTATATCTTTTATTTTTTATAGGAAAAAGGAAAAAGAATAACGTTTTGAACAGAATTGCTAATTCCTGAAAATTGAAATCAAGCACAAAATTAAAGCTGAATTTTTGGAAGATTTGGGAATTTGAAATTTAAAGTTAATGAAAAAATAAAATATTTGATCCTATATATTTTGTGTATAATGTTGATATATAGATATGTGACATTTTTTCAATCCTGTTCTGAAAAAATGGCAGTTCTTTTAAATGGCATGTATTTTGTTTTTCTATTCTTAAACTTGTGCAAGTTTAAAAAAAATATTTGTTTAACAATTTTAAAAGGAAACAGTTATGAACCTTATTAAAAGCAATGGAGGTCAAGCTCCTGCTTTACATCGTTTGTTTTTTGATGATATCTTTGGCCGTGATTTTTTCAATTGGGAAAATAACAATTTTTCAACAACAAGTACTACGCTGCCTTCTGTAAACATCAAAGAGACTAAAGACAGCTACGAGGTTGAAGTCGCCGCTCCAGGTATGAACAAAAAAGACTTCAAGATTACACTTGACGGTAACCACTTGGTTATTTCTTCGGAGAAAGAGCATGAACATGTTACTGATGACGAAAATTTCAGCCGTAGAGAGTTTAGTTATCAATCATTTCAAAGAAGTTTCGAATTGCCTAAAAACGTAGTTGATGAGGATAAAATAATAGCTCATTATGAAAACGGACTTTTATTGTTGTCTATTCCAAAACGTGAAGAGGCTAAACAAAAACCTCCACGAATGATTAAAATCTCTTAATTTTAATTAATTACTTATCTGAAAGCTGCCTTACATTGGTGGCTTTCTTTTTTGTAAAATTCAAAGTGGGTGTCTCAATTATTTTTTTAGCATACAAGTGAATAATCGAAAAGCCATGTTTAATTAGTAAGCTCAATATAATTAAGTAAAAAACCGCAAAGCTACAATTTGTTGTTTTGCGGTTTTTTGTGCCTCTGCGCTCTGCGAGAAATATTTATCGCAAGAGACATAAAGGAATGTAGTTATTTCTATTTCTTCTCAAAATCATCAATCTCTTCATCCGTGAATTCTAGGATTTCAAGTTTTGGTTCGATAAATTCCTGTTCGTTTGCCAAAGTCCTGTTCAGGGTTAAAACCAAAGCAGGCAATAACATTAAATTCGACAGCATTCCAAATAATAAAGTTAACGAAACCAATCCTCCAAGCGCAATGGTTCCTCCAAAACTGGACAGCATAAATACCGAAAATCCAAAGAACAATACAATAGAAGTATAGAACATGCTCAAGCCGGCATCATTAAAAGTAGCATAAACGGATTTGCGGATTTTCCAGTCGTTTTTCTTTAATTCCTCTCGATATTGTGCCAAGAATCGGACGGTATCATCCACCGAAAGTCCAAATGCAATCCCGAAAACCAATATCGTTGAAGGCTTCAGCGGAATATCAAAAAAGCCCATAATTCCAGCGGTTAACAGCAACGGCAACAGATTTGGAATAATGGAAACTAAAATCATTTTGAAAGAACGGAACATAAATCCAATTAAAAGGGCAGTCAGGAAAAATGCAAAAACCAATGATGAAAGCAGATTATCCAGCAGGTAGCCTGTTCCTTTCTGAAAGACCAATGCTTTTCCGGTAATAGTTACATGATACCTGTCCGGTGGAAAAATTTTATCGGCTTTTTTGCGGATTTCAGCTTCAACTATTGGCATTACGCCTCCGTTATCATCACGCATAAAAGTGGTAATCCGGGCAAATTGACCTGTCGAATCTACGTAGCTTTTCATCAAGTCACCCTTGGCTTTTTTGGTTGAATTTTTGGCATATGATAAAATGAAAGCCTGTTCCTGTGAAGTTGGCAATTCGTAATATTCCGGACTTCCGTTATAGTAAGCCTGTTTGGAATATTTTACCAAATTGACAATTGAAATCGGTTTTGACAGTTCAGGAATTTCATCAATGGCTGTTTCCAGTTCTTCCATTCGCTTGAGCGTGGAAAGTTTCATTACTCCTTTTCTGTGTTTGGTATCAATCATGATTTCCAAAGGCATTACTCCGTCAAATTCTTTTTCGAAGAAGAGTATATCCTTAAAAAAAGGCGCTTTTTTGGGCATATCTTCTATTATGCTGCCAGAGATGCGCATTTTGTAAATTCCTATAATGCTCATTACAAGCAATGAAACAGCAACCACATAAATAGAAAAACGGCTTTCTTTTACATTTCGCAAAATCCAGTCCATAAATGATTTTACATAACCTCTGTCAAGGTGTTCAATATGACGGTCTTTTGGTGCTGGAATATAACTGTGAAAAATTGGAATCACTATAATGCACAAAAAGAACAATGCCAGAATGTTAATAGAAGTCACGTTCCCAAATTCAATAAGCAATTTGTTGTTTGAAGTAATAAAAGTGAAAAAACCAATAGCGGTAGTCACATTAGTCATAAGAGTTGCCATTCCTACTTTGGTCGTAACACGCTGCAGTGCTTTGGCTTTATTTCGGTGAACTTTGTATTCCTGATGGTATTTATTAGTGAGGAAAATACAATTTGGGATTCCAATTACAATAATCAGAGAAGGCACTAAAGCGGTTAAAACAGTGATTTCATAATTTAATAATCCTAAGAAGCCAAAAGACCACATCACGCCAATAATTACAATAACGATCGAAATTAAAGTAGCTCTAAAACTTCTGAAAAAGAAAAAGAAAAGTAATGATGTTACTAATAATGAAGCTCCGATGAAAAGACTTATTTCACTTATAATAGTCTGCGAATTAAGCGTTCGGATGTAAGGCATTCCAGAAACGCGAAGGTCTATTTTGGTTTCTTTTTCAAATGCTTCTACGGCAGGAACTAATCGGTCTGTGATAAAATCCTTTCTGGCGGGAGTATTTACAATTTTCTTGTCCAAATAAATGGCAGAACGGATTGTTCCTGATCTTTTATTGAAGAGCAGTCCTTCGTAAAAAGGCAAATCATTAAAGAGCTCTTTTTTTATTTTTTCAAGATAAGCTTTGTCTGTGGTTTTGCTTTGATCAACAAAAGGTACTAATTCAAATTTTTGAAGCAATTCGTTTTTTTGTAATTTCTTTAAGTCGTTTATCGAAATAACTAAATCAACCGCTTTGTCTTCTTTTAGGCTGTTCATTAATTTTGCCCAAGCGGCGTAAGCTTTTGGAGTAAAAAACGCTTTGTCTTTTACACCAATGATGACCAAATTTCCTTCTTCACCAAATTTGTCTAAAAAGGCTTTGTATTCTATATTTACAATATTGTCATCGGGTAACATATTGGCTTCTGTATGCGTAAAATGGATGTTTTTCCATTGCATTGCCAATAAAGCCGTTATCGCTACAATAATCGATAACATTAAAATTCTATTTCGAAGTACGACTCTGGCTATTAATTCCCAAAATCCTAAGCTAAACCATTTGATCATGTCAATTTTTTAAAATTCACAAAGGTAGTTAAAACAGCTATAAGGCTTGTGTTTTCAAGAATGCTTTTTGTTAATTTAATTGTTAATTTTTTATTTTTATTTTGAATCAAAGTGACGTTGTCGCTTCTAATTTATATATATTTGGTTTTTTTAGGTTGATACGAAATTATTGAAGGGTGTCTTATGAAAAAGTACAGAAATACATTGTTTTATTTGGGGGTTACAGGCGGTTTTACCGCATTAATGTATTGGATTATAAACAAAGGAAAACTTCTGGAGAATAAAAAGACCATCGTTCATTCATTGGAGAGCAATGATTCCTGGAGCGATTTTCTAACTTCAATGCTTCACAACGTGAAGGATCCGTTGGCTATTTTATTGGCACAAATTATAATGATTATCCTTGTGGCCCGTTTTTTTGGATGGTTTTTCAAAAAAATTGGGCAACCATCAGTAATTGGTGAAATTATTGCTGGAATTGCACTTGGACCATCCCTTTTGGGCTTGTATTTTCCTGATTTTTTTCATGCCCTTTTTCCAGCCAATTCATTAGAAAATTTAAAATTTTTGAGTCAGATTGGGCTGATACTTTTTATGTTTGTTATTGGAATGGAACTCGATATCAAGGTGTTGAGAAACAGGGCGAAAGAAGCTGTTGTTATTAGTCATGCGAGTATCGTTATTCCTTTTGCACTAGGAATTGGACTGGCATATTTTGTTTATAATCGTTTTGCCCCGGAAGGTGTTAAGTTTCTTTCTTTTAGCTTGTTTATGGGTATTGCCATGAGTATTACCGCATTTCCAGTTTTGGCGCGGATTGTTCAGGAAAGAGGCATGCATAAAACTAAATTGGGTGCTATAGCCATTACCTGTGCCGCCGCCGATGATATTACGGCTTGGTGTTTATTGGCTGTTGTAATCGCTATTGTAAAAGCAGGAACTTTTGAGAGTTCAATGTATATTATTTCATTAGCGGGGATTTATGTGCTGACAATGATTTATTTGGTTAAGCCGTTTTTGAAAAGAATTGGCGATTTGTATGGATCCAAAGACAGCTTGAGCAAACCCGTTGTTGCTATATTTTTTCTGCTGTTAATTATATCTTCCTATGCTACTGAATTGATTGGTATTCATGCGCTGTTTGGCGCTTTTATGATGGGAGCCATTATGCCCGATGTTCCTAAATTCAGAACTGTATTTATTTCTAAAGTTGAAGATGTATCTGTAATTCTGTTGCTTCCTTTGTTTTTTGTATTTACTGGATTGCGTACCGAAATAGGTTCATTAAACGAGCCTTATTTGTGGAAAGTGACCGGTTTTATAATCCTTGTTGCGGTTGCAGGTAAGTTTTTCGGAAGTGCTTTAGCCGCCAAATTCGTGGGACAAAGCTGGAGAAACAGCCTTATCATTGGAGCCTTGATGAATACCAGAGGTTTGATGGAATTAATTGTTTTGAATATTGGATTGGCTCTTGGGGTTCTTACCACACAAGTTTTTACAATGATGGTAATTATGGCTTTGGTGACTACTTTTATGACCGGACCTGCGTTGGATTTAATCAATTATATTTTTAAAACTACCGATATTTCTGATCATGAAGAAGAAATTGATCAAAGCAAGTATAGGATTTTAATTTCTTTTGGGAACAATGAAAAAGGAAAATCATTGTTGCGTTTAGCCCATAGTTTGGTTAAAAAACAGAATGAATCTGCCAGTATTACGGCATTGCATTTGTCTTTAAGTGATGAAATGCATTCCTTTAATATGGAAGATAAAGAGAAAAGCAGTTTTAGTCCAATTGTGAAAGAAGCTGTTATCTTGAAACAGGAAATTACAACTGTTTTTAAGGCAACATTGGATGTTGAGTCAGAAATAATTGATATTGCTAATCAAGGTGATTATGATCTGTTGATTGTTGGTTTAGGGAAATCCATTTTTGAGGGAACTCTGTTGGGCAAAGTAATTGGTTTTACTTCCCGAATAATTAATCCCGAAAGGTTACTGGATAAATTTACGGGTAAAGAAGGTTTGTTTGTAAATTCTCCATTTGATGAAAGAACCAGACAGATTGTATTGAAAGTCAAAATGCCATTGGGAGTTTTGATTGATAAAGAATTGAAAGAAGTAAATCAGGTTTTTGTGCCTATATATTGCCCTGAAGATTCGTTTTTGATTGATTATGCCCAAAAATTAATTTATAACAATAATACTTTGGTTACCTTTTTGGATATGAAAGGACACATGGAGTCTAACTTTGTTATTGCAAGTGCTATCGGTTCCTTAAAGCAAAAATTTCACAAGAATGTAATTCTGAATAACGAATCTATTCTTTATGATGAATTTTTGATGAAGCAAGATTTAATGATTGTAAGTTTGGAGAGTTGGAAAGACTTGCTGGATTCCCGCAGTACTTGGTTAAGCGGCGTACCATCGGTATTGATTATAAAACCATAATCATGAACTGGATTTTACTCATTATAGCAGGTTTATTTGAAGTAGGTTTTGCCACTTGTTTGGGCAAAGCCAAAGAAACTACTGGAATGGCATCTACTTTGTGGATGGTTGGTTTTTTTATAGCGCTTTCTATAAGTATGACGTTATTATACAAAGCGTCTCAAACTTTACCAATTGGAACCGCTTATGCAGTCTGGACTGGGATAGGAGCGGTAGGAACTGTCTTAATTGGTATTTTTGTATTCAAAGAACCGGCAACTTTCTGGAGACTTTTCTTTTTGTTTACTTTGATATCCTCTATAATTGGACTGAAATTCGTATCGGCGCATTAAAGCAAAAACTCTTTTAATTTTTCAAATTTATCTAAATGAACAGTACTCAAGAAAACAATAGCATTATATATGTGTTACTGGTAATTATTCTGGTATTTATCGTAGTGCTTTGCTATCTTGTTTATCGCTTGATTGAATCTGGAAAAGCCAAAAAAAGTATTGAGGAGCAATTTGGCCTGCTCGAGTTGAAAGTCAACAATCTGCAGTTGGAAACATTAGAATCCAAACTCAATCCGCATCTTTTCAAAAATATTCTCAATTCAATTCAATCGCATGCTTACCAAACGTATTTTGCTTTGGATAAACTGGCCAATGTTTTGGATTATATTTTATACGAAAGCCAAAAAAAGTTTGTTTCTCCAAAAGAAGAAATTCAGTTTGCCTTAAACCTTATTGAAATTAATAAAATAAAAGTGAGCCCGCTTTTTGAATTGAAAGTAAAAACCAAGATTAATGAAGGGGAAAAGCTGTATGAACAAAACCTTTTGGCTCCTTTGATTTCGATTGATTTGATTGAAAATGCCTTTAAGCATGCAGATCTGCAAAGCGCCGATGCTTTTATTTCAATTTTGTTTGAATTCAAGGACAATTGTTTCTCTCTTACGGTTTCCAATAAAATTTCCGAGAAAAAAGCCTTAAAAAAAGAGCGAAGCGGTATTGGTGCAACAACATTGGAACAACGATTGAAAATTATATACAAAAATCAGTTCAAATTGGATAAATTTGTCGAAAATGACATCTATATTGCGCATTTAAAAATCAATCTTCTTGAATACAAAAATCAAATGCTTACTGCTTGACGACGAATTGCCGGGTTTGACTTACCTGAAAATGCTCTGTGAGCAAATCCCGGAATTGGAAATTATAAAGGCGTTTAATGATCCTCAAAAATTATTGGATGAAGTACCCAAACTTGATTTTGATTTGTGTATTTCGGATATCGAAATGCCGGGAATTGATGGTTTGACTTTGGCGCATCTGCTTCAAAATAAATTGGTAATTTTTACCACTGCCTACAAAAATTATGCTGCCGAAGCATTCGATATCAATGCCGTGGATTACATCACCAAGCCAGTTACCAAAGAACGGTTGGAAAGAGCTGTTGCAAAAGCTTTGGAACGATTCCAAAAGCTGGACGTTTCCAAAAAATTTATTCATCTGAATACCGATAAAGGGAAGTCGTTATTGTATTTCGACCAGATTCAGTACATTAAAACGGCATCAATTGACAGTAGGGATAAGGAAGTATATTTGACAGACGGCAGTGTTTTAATTCTGAAAAATATCAATTTTGGTTCCTTACTGAATCAGCTTCCCAAGGCAGAATTTTGCAGAGTGAATAAAAAAGAAATCATTGCGATATCGGCAGTTCAGTTTTTCAATCACAATGAAATTACGCTTACTCTTCAGGAAGTAAAAGGAAAACCAACCGTTTTGGTTTTGAGTGAAACCTATAAAAATGATTTTTTAGCGAAAGTGAAAGTATAATGTCATTTAGAAATATATTAATGCTAAATTGACTGTTGCAGCCAATAATCTGCAAACTTTTACAATGCTTCCTTCGTCTGCATGACAATATTGGGTCAAAGGATCGCATAATATTTCTAAAAGCATAACTTATTACAAAATTTTACAGCCTTATTACATCGTCTCAAAATTAGATCGCAATTCATTTTTTACCTCCAAAATCAGTTCTCATATTTGCATGAAAATTTAAATTAATTTTAAAAGAGTGTCGTATGAAGAATATTAAAAATTCTTTTTTCTATTTGAGTATTATAGGCGGATTTTCTGTTTTGATTTATTGGATTATCCTAAAAGGGAAAATGCTGGAATCGGGACGAAATATTATTTCTCACCATGTAGAAAATGGGCATTGGAATGATTTCGTAACGTCAATGTCGCAAAATCTGCAGCATCCTTTGGCTATTCTTTTGGCACAAATCGTAACTATAATTCTGGTAGCCCGATTTTTTGGCTGGGTTTCCAGAAAAATTGGACAGCCAACCGTAATTGGCGAAATGATTGCCGGTATTGTTTTGGGGCCATCTTTAATCGGGATGTATTTTCCGGAATTTTCGGCAATGCTGTTCCCAAAGGATTCGTTGGGAAATATTCAGTTTTTGAGTCAAATCGGGTTAATCCTTTTCATGTTTGTAATAGGAATGGAACTCGATTTGAAAGCGCTCAAAAACAAAGCGCATGATGCCGTAGTAATCAGCCATGCCAGTATTATAATTCCGTTTGCTCTAGGTTTGGGCTTGGCTTATTTTATTTATTATTCTTTTGCTCCGGAAGGGGTTGAGTTTCTTTCTTTTGGACTGTTCTTGGGAATTGCTATGAGTATTACTGCATTTCCGGTTTTGGCTGGAATCGTTCGGGAACGCGGGATACATAAAACAAAATTAGGAGCAATCGTAATCACTTGTGCCGCAGCCGATGATATTACGGCCTGGTGTATTCTGGCAGCCGTAATTGCTATTGTAAAAGCGGGTTCGTTTACCAGTTCGCTGTATGTTATAGTATTGGCTGTATTATATGTAATGCTGATGCTAAAAGTTGTTCGTCCTTTTCTAAAAAAAGTGGGTGATTTGAATTCGACAAGAGAAAGTCTGAGTAAGCCTGTTGTCGCTATTTTCTTTTTGACTTTATTACTGTCTTCTTATGTTACAGAATTAATAGGGATTCATGCTTTGTTCGGAGCTTTTCTGGCTGGGGCAATCATGCCGGAAAACAATAAATTCCGTTCTATTTTTATCGAAAAAATTGAAGACGTTTCAGTAGTCGTTTTACTTCCTTTGTTTTTTGTTTTTACAGGGTTGAGAACCCAAATAGGATTGATTGATGATCCGCATTTATGGAAAATTACGGGAGTTATTATTATGGTTGCCGTGGCGGGTAAATTTTTTGGAAGTGCTCTTGCCGCAAAGTTTGTCGGTCATAGCTGGAAAGACAGTTTGTCTATTGGAACCTTAATGAATACAAGAGGTTTAATGGAATTGGTCGTGCTGAACATTGGGTATGATTTAGGTGTTTTGTCCACCCAGATTTTTACGATGATGGTAATTATGGCTTTGGTGACAACTTTTATGACCGGGCCGGCTTTGGATTTAATCAATTATATTTTTAGAGATAAACCGACAGCTATTCCTGAAGAAATCAGCAATAAGAGCAAATATAAAATACTTATTTCTTTTGCCACTGCCGATAAGGGCAAACTGTTGCTAAAAGTAGCTAACAGCCTGGTTAAAAAACAAGGCGGAAACACCATCGTGACTGCAATGCACTTGTCATTGAGTTCAGAACTGCACTCATTTGATGTTAAGGATCATGAAAAGGAAGTCTTTTTGCCGGTTATTTCCGAGTCTGAAAATTTGGGACAAAAAATAGTTACGCTGTTTAAAGTGTCCAATGACATTGATTCTGATATTACCGAAACAGCTAATCATGGTGATTATGATTTGTTATTGGTTGGTTTGGGACAATCTATTTTTGAAGGAACATTACTTGGAAAAGTGCTAGGTTTTACAACACGGATTATCAATCCAGACCGTTTTATTGATAAAATTACGGGGAAAGAAGGTTTATTCGAAAACTCTCCTTTTGATGAAAGAACCAGACAAATTATCGCTAACAGCAAAATGCCTGTTGGAATCCTTGTCGATAAAGAACTGGAAGAAATCAATCGGGTTTTTATACCCATTTTTTCTGTAGAAGACGGTTTCCTGATGGAATTTGCTCAAAAAATGATACACAATAACGGCTCTCAAATTACAGTTTTGGATTCTATGGGCGAAGCAAGAAAAAACAGGGAAATTCAAGAAGTTGTCCGTTCCATCGAACAGATAGCGCCCAATCATATCATGATGATGCAGGAAAGAACCATCAAAAAAGAATTTTTGGAACAGCAGGATTTAATGATTATTAGTTTAGAAAGCTGGAAAAAACTTATCGATTCGCATAGTACTTGGCTCAATAATACGCCTTCGGTGCTGATTATTAAATCTTAATTTTTGATAAAAAAGACTCTAATGATTTTGAAAAAAAGTTGGAGTCTTTTTAAAAACTTAAATCCAAAATAAAAGTCAGTTTTATAGCAATATTGTCTTTAAAGTTACTTAGATGATTTGGTCCATAGCGGTAATAGCCGCCGAGACCCAATCCGTTGAAGATTTTATTGAGTTCGATACCGGATTCAAAAAATCCTTTGTTCAAGGTCTTAAAATCGATTCCGATATGGTTGTCAGAATTTTTCATGGAGCCCCAAGCCATTCTGGTCACAAAATCGAGAGAGGGTTTTATTTTATTGAAAATGTGAATTCGGTTAAAACCGTGTTTGAACTGAAAAGACAGGAATTCGCTGGAAAAAAATTCATTGAAGTACATGGTCTCAAAACTGTTTCTGCCGGCAAATGTAATTCTCTTAAAAATCGTTTCCTGGTTAAGGTTGTTTGGTGAGTTACTGTACAATTGAGGAAGGGGAATGTCTCCAAAAGCGCTTCCAGCTTCGAGCAGTAAATAAGTTCTTTGACCGTTTAAATATTTGATTTGATAATCGGCTTTAAAATCAATTTTGGTATAAACAAAGTCATTATTCCAAACATTTGGAATGGACTGCGTTAGCTGTAATGTGAATTTTGGAAACCGTTTTTCGGCTTCAATTCTCCCGTTTGGGGTTTGCATATAATCACTGTACGGACTCCATTTTAAAGAAAGTGTTGCCGTAGTCATTGTGTAGGTGTGATATGAAGCGCCATTTAGGACGTAAGTATAATCGAATTGAGGCGTTACAAAAGTATTGGCCAGCGCCAAAACACTTTCTGTTTTTGGAATAATTTTACTTTCCAAAGCAATTTTCCAGCGCTCATACCGGTAAAAAGTATTGAAATTTATCGAACGCGGGTCATAAATTTTGAATGCCTTTTTTTCAACAGCATAGTCGGTACTGGCAATGTCCCGCAGATCATCGGTATAGCTTACGCCAACCCAGCTGTTAGAGAATTTATCCACTCGGGCACTGATTCCTAAATTGTATTTGAAGTTATAATCCCTCAGTCCATAAGCTGAATAGCCTTCTAGGCGGTATTTTTTTGAGAAATAATCATTTGTTGTGCCTCCAATACCTAACCGAAGACCTTCATAATTGTTATAGCTCAGTATTTTCCGCAGATCGAAATCCCAAAATCCAAGAGGGAGGTAACCGGTTAGAATTTTTCGCCCTAAATTTAGCCTGCTTTCAATTCTCTTTTTTATCGAAATGCTGTCAAGAGATAGGTAGGTTTTCTCGCTGCGGCTATCCAAACTGTCTTTTCGGAATTCAGTCCAAAAGCTTTCAGGTTTGTTTATGGCATTCTCTTTGATTTCGACTTGAACTATCGGTTTTTTGATTAATACAGGAGTAGAGTATTGAATGTCGAAATTTGTGGTTTGGGAAAGAAGATAAATATAATCGGATTCATTTCTTTTTCTTGGCGTTAAATCTTCTTCAACATCGCCGTCAAATTGAATTGTCCCTCCCAATATTTTTATATCGTCATCATTAGTGCCTTTGACAATTTTAAACGTTGTGGAGGTAGGAAACCACAAATATTTTTCCGGAATGAACTGAAATTCATGAATCCCGCTAATGTCGAGTATGCCTTTGATGCGCATAATTGCTTTTGCAACTGCAAAATTAATTTCATCGATATATAAGATTCCTTCCAGACCCGCAGCTCTTTTTTCTTTCTTGTTTTTAAAGTAAATCATATAGGTGTTCCGTCCATCTATAGCCACAGTGTCCAACAGTTTGAAGTTGTAATCCTTTAGGGCGTCATTGTCAATCGGGCTGTTGTATTTGGTTTCAAAAAGCTCGTATTTTGGATCGTATATGGAGTAGGACTGAAGGTTGAAAGTTAGGATTTCGTAAACTGGCTGTTTGAATCCAGCCATTTTTGTGCCTAAAATCGTTTCTTTTAATCTCTTGCCGTCAAATTGGTATTTTGACACTTTTTCAGTTTGAAACAAATGCTGTTTCTTGATGAGCTGTTTGAATTTATAATCGGTAGAATCTAGTTTTTTTAGATAAGTTCCATAAGTATCGGTTACAAATACTGAGTCTATTGTCCCATTTATGGAGTCTGGATTGGCAGTAACAATTAGTTTGTTGTAGGATTTAAATTCAAAGCTTTTTAGTTTTTTCTGCGGATTGTTTTGCTCTTTATTCTGAATGGCTTTTTTTATAATGGCCAATGCCGGGTTTTCATTAGAAACAATAACTTCGTTGAGATGATCTGTTTTTTGAAGCAGTGCTACTTTGTAAAACAGCTGGCTGTCTGTTACGGTAATGTTTTTTTTTACATATCCAATATAGGAAACCGTTATTGCCGTTATTTGGTTTTTGGATAATAAACGGAACTTTCCATCCACATCTGATATGGTGCTGGAGCCATCATTTGAAGTAATTGAGGCGAAAGGAAGTGCTTTTTGGGTTGAAGCATCTTTTACAATTCCGGTTATTTGAAATTGTGCTTGAAGCGAAAACGTAAAAAAGAAGAACAGAATAATAAAGTGCTTCATATAAACGGTTTAATTCAAAACGCTTTTTTATGCATTTTGTTGCAACAAAAATAACTATAAAAAAATCTGTCAAGTTCATTTGGAACGAGACAGATTTTTATTTTTAGTTTGAATATTAAACTTTCATGATTTCAGCTTCTTTTACTGCCAGAAGCTCATCAATTTTTTTAATATAAGAATTAGTCAAGTTTTGCACTTCTTCTTCGGCGTTTTTGCAAATGTCTTCCGAAGTTCCTTCTTTTTCTAATTTTTTGATATCAGTATTAGCATCTTTTCGGGCATTTCTAATCCCGATTTTAGCGTCTTCTGCTTCTGATTTGGCTTGTTTTGCCAATTCGCGTCTTCGGTCTTCGGTAAGAGGCGGAACGCTGATGATAATCATGTCGCCGTTATTCATTGGATTGAAACCAAGATTAGCAATCATAATTGCTTTTTCTATAGGATGCAGCATGTTTTTTTCAAAAGGCTGCAGCGTAATTGTTCTGGCATCAGGCACACTGATTTTGGAAACTTGGGAAAGCGGTGATGCCGACCCGTAATAATCAACAAAAACACTTCCCAACATCGCTGGTGATGCTTTTCCAGCGCGGATATTTAAAAAAGCTTTTTCTAAATGCTCAATCGAACCTGTCATTGATTCTTCTGTGCTGTCTAATATAAATTCAATTTCTTCAGTCATTTTTTTTTAGATTTCAGATTTCAGACTTCAGTTTTCAGATTGCTCTACTGCTATCAAAAAAACTGCCTACCGCTAACTATATATTAACTACTGTTCCTATATTATGTCCGTCACAAATTTTCAATAGATTACCTGCTTTGTTCATGTCAAAAACAACTATTGGCAATTTGTTTTCCTGGCTTAAAGTAAATGCTGTGGTATCCATTACATTCAATCCTTTTTTCAATACATCATCGAATGAGATGAAGTCAAATTTCACTGCAGAAGCATTTTTTTCAGGATCACAGTCATAAACACCGTCAACACGGGTTCCTTTCAAAATAACATCAGCATTGATTTCGATGCCGCGCAAAACAGCTGCGGTATCAGTCGTGAAATATGGGTTTCCGGTTCCAGCTCCAAAAATTACAATTCTTCCTTTTTCTAAGTGGCGGTCCGCTCTTCTTTTGATATAAGGCTCTGCAATGGATTCCATTTTTAATGCAGTCTGCAGGCGGGTTTTCATCCCTTTGTCTTCAAGAGCTCCCTGCAGCGCCATTCCGTTAATAACAGTAGCAAGCATTCCCATATAATCTCCTTGTACTCTGTCCATTCCCTTGCTGGCTCCAGCCACACCTCTAAAAATGTTTCCTCCTCCAATTACGATAGCGATTTCTACACCTTTGGCATGAATTTGCTTGATTTCATCGGCATATTCGGCCAATCGTTTTGGGTCAATACCATATTGTAAATCACCCATTAAAGCTTCACCACTTAATTTCAGAAGGATTCTTTTGTATTTCATCAGTCAGTTTTGTTTTTTTAAGGTCTCCCTTCGTTTGTCGAAAGTAAATTGCGTCAGTTATTGAGTTCAATCTCACGAAATTTGTGCAAATATAGACATATTCTGTTTTTTTTGAAAATAGTGTTCCTTAAATATTTAAATTAAGTTTCTCGTAAGATTTTTTTGCAGATTCATAACCGATATTAAATATAGCTTCCATTTTAGCTTTACTGGTTTCGAATGTGCTATATTGAGATAAGGCTTCGGGTTCAATGAGCCAATTGCAATGATCAAACTTTTGCGTACTTGAATTTGCCGAAAGCAAATCAAAAGCTCTTGCCGTTACTGATTTGATTGAATTTAAATCACCGGCTTCAATTTTTTGAATCGGGCTGACATAAACGCCAATTAAAGTTTCACATTTTTCTTTTAAAATATCAGTTGGGAAATGATTAAGTATTCCTCCGTCGCTGTATAATTGGCCATCAATCTCATAAGGAGACATTATTCCGGGAAATGATGATGATGCCAAAATTGCATCTATCGTTTTTGTTTCCGGGCCAAATATTTTAGACTTTCCCTTAATCATATCAGTTGCTGTGATATATACAGGAATTTTGAGTTCAGACAAAGTCGTTTCTTTAAAAATGTCATAAAAGTACTCTTTGAATGATTCGGAATCTATTAAACCCGCTTTTGAAAAGGTGAAATGTTTCCAATGGAAAAAATAAATAGATTTAAAGAATTCCAAAATGGCTGCAGGAGATTTTCCGCTCCCATATAAGGCAGCAACAATGGAGCCCGCACTTGAACCAGCAATCTGCAGGGGATGAATATTTTTTTCTTCCAGAAATTGTAATACGCCTGCATGAGCGATACCTTTTGATCCTCCTCCAGAAAGTATTAAGCCTATTGATTTTGTGTTTTTGTTCATATAATAAATTTATGCTTTTTGTTTGTTCTGAGATGATTTTTATCACATTTTAAATATAATCATATCCCTAAATTTGTATCAGATAAACTTGTATATGAAATGAGCATATTGTTGTTGAGGCAACTTAGAGTAATCACGAAAAAATGATGAAATAAACTGCCAGCTAATCAATAACAATATGTAAATTTCTTTTGATGAGAATTAAATTAAAGATAAATGAAAAGTTTGGTAGCAAAAGCATTGTTTAACAGTTATTCCTATTTAGAGTATAAAAAAGTTGTGAGTGATTTGCTGGCAGAAGGCAAATCAACAGGAAATGAGCAATCTCCGGAATTATTAAATTATACTGCTTTGAACGAAACAAGACTGAAACGTTTGGACAAAACAATTGTTGTTACCGAAGAAATCAAGTCTAAACTAAAAACATTAAAAAAAGAATATATTTGGTTAGTTATTGCTGAAGGCTGGTGTGGCGACGCTGCTCAAGTTTTGCCAATATTGAATAAAATGGCTCTAGAATCGAATAAAATAAAATTAAAAATCATTTTCAGAGATTCGAATGATGATTTAATGAATCAATATCTTACTAATGGAGGAAGAGCCATTCCAAAACTTTTGGTTATTGACAGAGAATTTGGAAAAGTGTGCTGTAACTGGGGTCCAAGACCAAAAGGAGCTACTGATTTAATTGTGAATTATAAAGAACAATTTGGAATAATTGACGAGGAAGGCAAAGCGCAATTACAGTTATGGTATTTGCATGATAAAGGATTGTCTGTGCAAAATGAAGTTGCTGCCATGATGTGTTCTATAAAAGAATGTGTTTGTTTATGAGGATAAGTTTTTTGAAAAATTATTTTTTTGTAACAAAAAAAATGTAATTTAGTATTTGCTATCCAGGTCTATTGTTTTGATTTACTTTTTTTTATTGGCGTTTTAAATATTGTTCAACAATTTAAAAGACATCGTTATGAAAAAGCTATTTGAAAAGTTTTACGACTATTTCTCTCATTTTCTCTTTGGAAATGAAAGCGCCACTCACTATTAATCAATAGTGGAGGCAAGCTGAAAAAGGGTGTAAAAACACTGCTTTAATAAAAAACACATCTCAAATCCAATTTTGTATTTGTTATGTGTTTTTTTTGGATTACATTTTTTGGATTAGGCTCTGTTCGAATAAATTGACATTTATTGCATCTTCTACATTGTAATCGCCAATTTTTGTTCGCCTCAAAACAGTTAAGTGTGATCCTGAATTCATTGCTTTTCCAAAATCGAAAGCTAAGGAACGAATGTAAGTGCCTTTGCTGCAGACTACTCTAAAATCAATTTCAGGAAGTGCAATTCGGGTGATTTCAAATTCATGAATAGTGGTTTTTCTCGAAGCTATTTCTACCGTTTCGCCAGCACGTGCGTGTTCGTATAAGCGTACGCCATCTTTTTTTATGGCCGAAAAAACAGGTGGTTTTTGATCAATTTCTCCTAAAAACTGCTTTACAGTTTCGTGAATTAAAGACTCATTGATATGATCTATCGGGAAAGTTTGATCAATTTCGGTTTCCAAATCATAAGATGGAGTTGTCGCTCCAATATAAAAAGTTCCTGTATATTCTTTGGCTTGACCTTGTAACTCAGAAATTCTCTTAGTGAATTTTCCAGTACAAACCAATAAAAGGCCAGAAGCTAATGGGTCTAAGGTGCCCGCATGCCCAATCTTGAATTTTTTTGGCAATCCTACTTTATTGATTAACGCATATTTGAGCTTATTTACCGCTTGGAAAGAAGTAAAATGCAGAGGCTTATCAATTAAGAGAACCTGACCGTTTAAAAAATCTTCGGCTGTCATTAAATTATGGTCAGAGGATGGATAAAATAGTGAATTGCCAGCAATACAATTCCTGCGATAATACGATAGTAACCAAAAACCTTAAATCCGTTTTTGGTCAAATAACCAATGAAACTTTTGATGGCTAAAAGAGCAACAATAAATGCTGCTATATTTCCAATAATCAGTAAATTGATTTGATCGTCAGATAATACAAATCCGTCTTTATAATAATCATAACATTTTTTTACCGTAGCTCCCAGCATTGTAGGAACAGCCAGAAAGAAAGAGAATTCGGCAGCAGAAGTCCGTGAAAGTTTTTGTGACATTCCCCCAACAATCGAAGCACCGCTTCTGGAAACGCCAGGTATCATGGCAAGACATTGGAACAAACCAATTTTTAAAGCCTGCAGATAAGTGATTTCTTGTGAAGTTTCGGAGGTATTTGGGTTATTGAACCATTGATCTACTTTTAATAAAATAATACCGCCTATCAATAATGAAACAGCAACTGTTACTGGATTTTCAAGTAAGGCGTCAATTTTTTTGCTGAAAAGCAAACCAAAAATAACAGCAGGAATAAACGCTACTACTAATTTGAAATAAAAATCAAAGGATTGAAAAAAACGCTTAAAATATAAAATCACAACCGATAAGATGGCTCCCAATTGAATTACAATAGTAAAAAGTTTGGTGAAATCATCGTGTGCTATTCCAAAAAAAGATGAAGCGATAATCATGTGTCCTGTAGAAGAAACAGGCAAAAACTCAGTAATCCCCTCGATAATAGCAAGGATGACAGCTTGTAATGTATTCATTTATGCTTTTTTAGAATTTTTAAGAATAGCATAAATAGTGATTCCAAAACCAATTAGAACTGTAGTTGGCGCCAAGCGGATTCTTCGGAAATCAAAAACAGATTCGTTAAATACTTTTGGATCATCGCTGCCACCGCCAGACATTAGTATAAATCCTAATACAATTACGCCAATCCCAATTAATAGAATTTTATAATTTACTTTTTCAAAAAGGAATTCGTGTTTATTTTGTTCGTCGTTTTTCATTTTGTCATTAAGAGGAATGAAGCAATCGCATTCCTGTGTTTTGTTAATTTAGTATAAATCGTCAGTTCTTAAATTCAGGAATCGCTGTGTCGCAAAATAAGTGCTTAACCAAGTAATCAAAATGCCAATTCCAAATATGGTAACCAGGACAAGGGCTATTAGTAATTTGTTATCCAGAATTCCTAAACCTGGGTAAGTATTTGCAAGATAAATGAGCAGGGCTAATAAAGCGAGGACAGCAAGGCCAGCTCCGATCATTCCCAGTTTTATGCTGCGCATTACAAAAGGCTTTCTAATGAAAGACTTGGTAGCACCAACCATCTGCATGGTTTTAATGATAAACCGGTTAGAATAAATAGACAAACGCAATGAACTGTTGATTAATAATACAGCGATAACCGTTAATAATCCGCTGGCGATTAATATCCACATACTCACTTTTTTGATGTTGTCATTAACTAGATTTACCAGCTGTTTGTCATAAACAATATCCGAAACCATAGCATTTTTGCGCAAACGGGCTTCTATTTTTGCAATACTGTCTCTAACCACAAAATTGGCTTTTAAGTGAATATCATAAGAGTTCTGCAAAGGATTTTCACCCAAGAACGTCATGAAATCTTCACCAATAATATCCGAATGCTGTTTTGCGGCTGCTTCTTTGGAAACATATGCAAATGACTTTGCAAAAGGGGCAGTTTTTAATTCTGTGCCAAAAGCTTTTACAATACTGTCATTAGCTTCATTCTTAAAAAATACTGTCATCGCAATTTCTTCTTTGAAATCGTCTGCCAGTTTTTTAGAATTTATAATAAAAAAGCCCAGTACTCCTAAAAGAAATAATACTAAAAAGATACTCAGAACTACCGAGAAATAAGAGGAAAGCAACCTGCGTTTTTGGAATTTATCAAAAGATGAAGCCATAGTTTTTTGTAATTATGGGGTAAAAATAATAAACATATTCTTTAATTTGAAGTTAAAGGCGGCCAAAGTTTTAACTTTAGTGTAAATAACGCTTTTTAGCTGTTGGATTGGAGCTGATTGATTGGTTTTTGTTTTAAATTTTGTCTATATTCCATGTTAATGATAAGTAATAAAGCGCTCCAATTTGTGGCCCTCCCAAAATAGAGTAGTAGGGTTTGTTCAAAATATTGGTTCCTCCAAGCTTGGCAACAATTCCTGGTTTCTCGAAATTGTAATTGATTTGTGCGTCCATGGACCAATATGCAGGCACTGCACCACTAACCAAAAATGAAACATAGTCGTATTTGCTTTGCTGGCGATAAGTAACACTTGCTCCAAGATTTTTCCATACATTTTCGGCTACGACTGTTCCGTTTGCAATATATTCCGGAGTGTTAAAACCATCTTCTAATCCATCTTTGTCATCTGTTCGGTCTAATTTGGAATAAGTCACATTTCCTAAAAATGAGAACATGTTGCTGTAACGGTATTTGAATCCTAAACTGCTTCCATAATTATATATCTTGCTTTTGGAATTGGTCCACAACCGGTAACGGCTTTGTGTAGTTTTAGAATAAAGGGCTGTTGGTATTTGCACTGGGTCGGTAGTGTTTGCAATACTGGCTTCTACCTGAGCAATGAAGTTTTCATAACGGTTGTAATAAAAGTCGGCATCGATAAACAAACTCTTTTTTAGAGCAACACCTCTAAAACCAAATTCAAAAGAACGAACAAATTCAGGCTGTAAATAAGTATATGGATTTTTTTGAATGGTGCCTTTATTTTTGTCAATAGCCTGCGCTTGTGTCAGCCCAAGTGTATTGATGTCGCTGGTTACCTGGGCTTGGAATTTGTCTATGGAAACTTTGGTATAAGAGTTTTCGAAAATTCCATCAGACATAATTCGCAATCCCCCCACTCTTTTTACTCCGCCACTATTAACGTTAGAAAAACCTTCAAAAATACTCGGGAATCGGTAACCGCTTTGATAAGAAGCGCGAAAGTTAATTTCTTCTTTTGGAGAATATACCGCAGTAATCCTTGGTGTAAACTTCACATCAAAATAATCGGCTTTGTCTGCGCGGATTGCGGCACTTAACCGTAATTTTTTATCAAACAAATCTTTGCTCAATTGGGTGAATCCTCCCGTTTTTCCATAGGTCAGGTTTTCGTCATTATTAACCGGATTGATAAAGTAATTTCCGTCGGGAACAATAATATAGGTTCTGTAATCAAATCCGCTTAAGAGCTGTGCACCCATTTTATTAAAAAAGTCTGCAAAAACTTTGTCCCAGTTCAATAAACCTTCAGAATGAATGAGACTCGATTTTACGCGAAGTGCAGCGCCATAATCCCAATTATTGATGTTGACCAGTTCCTCTTTCTTTTGTTCATAAGCATTAGTACCAGGAATAAATCTTCCCTGATCGGATGTTGTTCTCGCAATTTTGTGAGCATCAGCAACTGCTGATCCATGGGTTACCGCATTATTGTAGGCAGTAGTATAATCGGAAAACCATTTGTCGTCTGATTTGAAAGCTCGATCCATATTTTCTGCCAAAGAGCGCATATTGTATGAGTTGCCTGTGTTTTCGTGTGTGAGATAAGCGCGGACCATGAAAATATCGGTATGGTAATCAATCGCATATTGACTTAGTTTGTAATCGTCTAATCTAAAACGATTCGAACGCTGATAAACTGTATTGATCAATGCTCCTTTGTAAGTTACTGTTAATTCATGTCCTTTTTTGGGTCTAAAATACAAACCGCCATCCCATTTGCGATTTTTAATATTATAATCGGCAATGTCAGTTTCTCTGTAGCCTGTTCTGGAAACTACATATTTTTTTCCGTTTAAAGTCAGTGTTTTTCTGTTGGCTGATTCATTTCCATATCCATTTACTTCATCATAAGCGGGATTGTTGTCGCCGTATAAATTGGTCGAAGCATTGATGTTTGGAGCCAAATCGGTTCGGTTATCAGCAACCCAATCGGTTCCATTAGTAATTGAACCGTTTATTTTGAAAGCTATTTTCGAATTGATTGCTTTGGCATAACGCAAATTAGTTGTCGAGAAAAGCTGGGGAGAGAATCGGTCAATGTTTCCAGTATGATTGACACCCGTTAATTGTTGAATACTCATTCCCTGATATTCGAATGGATTTTTGGTTTGGATATTTGCCAATCCGTTGATGGCGTTCATTCCGTACAAAGCTGCTGCCGATCCTGGAATAACTTCTATTTTGTCGATATCAAGATCGTTTGCTCCAAGGGCATTAGCAATTGGCGCGCCTAAATGCGGTGCCTGATTGTCGATACCGTCGATTAATTGGGCAAATCGAACATTGGTCGTATTGGCAAAACCTCTGGTATTGATGACTTTAAAACCTAAACTCGGGGTGATAATTTGTACTTCTTTTAAATTCTCTAATGCATCAAAATTGGAAAGTGAACCGTAGTTTTTGGCATCGGCAGATTTTAATTGTTCAATACTGATAGGAGAGCGTAAAATAGTTTCTTTGGTACGGGAAGCGGTTACCACTACTTCTTTAAGAATTTGTTTTTTGATAGTATCTTGTTTTTTTTTGGAGTCTTCCGTTGACGTTTGCGACCAACTTTTTAAGCTTAGTAATAGTAGAAATAATGGAAATTTTAGCTTCATATTGCAATAGATTTTCAGTGTGTTTAATAAGGAATACTGATGGTTGGTAATTTAGTTTTAGTTGTTTTTAAGTTTAATGAAATTCAGTATGTTTTAAAATGAATAGTGATTGATAAATTTTTTTTAAAACTTCAGATTTTGAGTTTCTTTTTCAGCAAAATCTTTAATTCGTTTTTCAATTTTATAAAAAGTTTGAATGGCTTTTTCTCCAGCTTCAGTTAATCGGGCTCCTCCACCGCCTTTTCCTCCCAGTAATTTTTCAACCAAAGGGCTTTCGGCACGTTTATTCATTTCTTCGACCAATTGCCAAGCCTGACGGTAAGCCATTTTCATTTCTTTGGCAGCATTAGTGATAGAACCTGTTTTTTGAATATTTTCCAACAGCCAAATTTTTCCAATACCTAAAAATGGACCTTCGGTTTCTTCAATCCAAAGTCTCACTTTAACGGAATATTTTTTGTTTTCTGGCATAGGACTATGTTTTGAGAAACATATTGGCAAACATACGTATTTTTACTTATAAACGAAATGTAATTTGTTAGAATTTTACGCTTTTAAGAAATAACCTGAATAATTGGATTAAATGCCTTCGAAGCTACTAATACTTTTTGTCCTATTTTAAAATCTTTGATTTCGTCTTCGGTGGCGACCACTTTTATAATGTTGTTTCCAGAAAAGACTTGTATGACATAAATGATGTCGCTTTTGGTAATACTGATTATTTCGCCAGTCAGTTTGAATTTACTGCTTATTTTTTCCTCAGCAAATACGGTGTTTGGAGTTCCTTCTTTGATGATTTTTCCTTTGTCAACGACAATAACTTTATCGGAGAGCTTGAAGATTTCGGGTATAGAATGGCTAATCATCAGCGTGGTTAATTGATATTTCTGATGAATTTTCAAGATATAATCCTGAAGTTTAAACCGCATATCATCGTCCAAAGCCGAAAGCGGTTCATCTAATAAAAGTATTTCGGGTTTACGGACAATCGCTCTCGCCAAAGCCACACGCTGTTTTTGCCCGCCAGATAAATGCTGTGTTTTGCTGTTTTGCAACGATTGCAATTCCATCAGTTCGATTAGTTCCGAAACAATTTCATCCGAATCGTTTTTGGTCAAGGCAAATTCTAAATTTTCTTTTACGGTTAAATTTGGGAACAATGCAAAATCCTGAAAAACAAATCCAATAGAACGTTTTTGAACAGGCAAATGCTGTTTTTTTTGAGAATCATCCCAGATTTTATTTCCAACTTGAATCTGTACTCTTTCTGCCTGGGTGAGTCCGGCTAATATTCGGAGAATTGTTGTTTTTCCAGCTCCTGAATTTCCATAAATGGAGATAAATTGTCCTTTTTCAAAAGTCAATGAGATATCCAGAGGCAATTCGCCGTCAGCTGTCTGCAATATTTTATAAGCACTAAGCTGTATCATTAATAAAGAGTTGTTTTTCGGGACTTATTATTGATTAAATGAACGGCTAACAAAATTGAAAAAGAGAACGTAAACAATATTCCGGCATACACATTGGCATTATGATAATTCATCGATTCGACTTCTTCATAAATAGCGATAGAAACAACTTTGGTTTCTTCGGGAATACTGCCGCCAACCATTAAAACTACGCCAAATTCTCCTATGGTATGAGCAAAAGTCATGATAATTCCCGTAAGCAATGACGCTTGAATATTTGGCAGCAAAATTTTGGTAATGGTAGTAAATCTTGATTTTCCTAATGTAAAAGAAGCTTCCTGCAAAGTGGCCGGCAAATTTTTCAGCCCAGATAAAATGGGATTCACCATAAAAGGCAGACTATATAAAACAGATGCCAGAATTAATCCCTCGAAAGTGAATACCAAACGCAAATCGAAATAATCGGATAAAAATTTTCCGAAAGCATTTTCGGGACTAAAAGCAATCAAAAGATAAAATCCCAAAACGGATGGAGGCAAAACCAAAGGCAGACTAATCAGGGCTTCAATAACTGCTTTGAACCGGAATCGGCTATAGGTCAGCCAATAACATAGCGGAATGGCAACAGCCAAAAGAATCAGCGTTGTGATAAAAGCCAGTTTTGCCGTGAGCCATAAGGGTTCCATATTAATCATTGGGAGATAAGCTTATTTCGTTTGTTTTTATTAATGCCAATACGCTGTCGTTTTCCTTTAAATCTAATTTTTCGCAGGCATTAGTTGTGATGATAGATTTTAAAATAATACCGCCGAAAGACAAGTTAATCTGGGAAAGTATCACTCCTTTTTTTATAGATTCAATAGGGCAAAGCAACTGATTTTGAATGCTGATATTTGGGTTTATATCTTTAGAAACAATGACTTCAGTTTCTTTAAAAATAATTTTGACCGCATTATCAATTTTTAGATAACTGGCAGTTTTCGGCGTGTCCAAAACAATCGAAGAAAAAACAACATTGTTCGATTTTACTTTCACAAGCGATATGCCTTCGTGCGATTGAATTTCCGATATGATTCCGTTTAGTATATTCATTTTGTTTTAGTATCATAACCATAATATTTCAAAATAGCGATTGCTTTTTTTGAAGATATAAAATTATAAAATTTAGCGGCACTTGCATTTCCTTGCGCATGTTTCAAAAGTACACAACCTTGCTCTAAAATGGAGTGGCTTTTTTGAGGAATAATATAATATTTGCCGCCTTCTTTCTGCATATTGGGTGTAAGAACAAGCGACAAGGCGATGATGCCAATATCGGCGGCACCAGTAGTGACGAATTGAGCAGCTTGTGTAATGTTTTCGCCAAAAACGAGTTTGCTTTTGACTTTATCATAGATTTTGTAGAACTTCAAACTTTCTATTGCTTTTTCACCATAGGGTGCAGTTGTTGGATTTCCAATGGCTATTTTGTTAATGCTGGAATCCAAAAGGCTGTTTATTTTTCTTTTATTAGGATCTGTTTTTTTGCTCCAAATAGCCAGTTTTCCTATCGCATACATTTTAATTTCAGAAGTGGTCAGTTTCTTTTTTTTCAATTGATTGGGATAATCCATATCGGCGGAAAAGAACAAATCAAAAGGAGCGCCATTCGAAATCTGCTCAAATAATTTTCCCGAAGCACCATAAGTAATTTGTGCATCTATATTGGGATTCTCTTTTTTGAAAACTGTATTAATAGAATCTAAAGCAATTTTCAGATTAGCGGCCGCAACAATGGTGATTTTTTGCTGTGCTTTTGCTGTGCCGAAAGTCAACAGTATTAATACGGTTAGAAAAGAAAGCAGTGATTTTTTAATTATCATAATGTTTTGATTTGGTTCTAATTTTTTTTTAGTCAATAGATCACAGATTTATATATTAAATTCCATAATAGTAATTTTGTTTAACTGCCTTGTAGAGGCTTACTGTTTGTAGCATTCATTTTGTGTTTTTTGAAAAGCTCCGAAGGAGCGGCCTGTCTATCATTAAAACCATTGAAACAAATATTTTTCGTCATATTCAATTTCAAATTTTTCTAAAAACGAAATATATTCCTCTTTAAAAGTTTGTTTTTTATGATGGCTTTCTTGATTTAGAATGTATTTTATCACATTATCGAGCTGGCTTTTTGAGTACGAAAATGCTCCATATCCTTCCTGCCAATTGAATTTTCCGTTAATCCATTTGCTGTCATTAACGAATTTTGAAGAACCAGCTTTTATATCTCTTACTAAATCTGATATCGTGATGTTTGGTTTTATCCCAATCAAAATATGAACGTGGTCTGGCATTGCAAAAATGGCTAATAATTTTTGTTCTCTATTGGAAACAATACCTGTAATGAATTTATGCAATTCTTCGCGATTTTCTTTTTTAATAAGATTTTCACGTCCTTTTACAGCAAAAACAATTTGGACATAAATTTGTGAATAGGTATTTGCCATAAATTCATTTTTTTAGGTCGCTCTTATGGAGCTAAAATCAAAACCGCATATTTTCTACAAACAGCTGACCTCTACGAGGTCTCTTTTTATTTTTTTAACTGCCTCGTAGAGGCTTACTGTTTGTAGCATTTATTTGATATTAATTGAAAAGCTCCATAGGAGCGATCTGTTTTTATTGATTTGTATCGGTGATGATTTTTTATTCTAATCGATTTCAAATAGAATTGAAATTTATGAACAGCTATAAATTCATTTTTTAGGTCGCTCTTATGGAGCTAAAATCAAAACCGCATATTTTCTACAAACAGCTGACCTCTACGAGGTCTCTTTTTATTTTTTTAACTGCCTCGTAGAGGCTCACTGTTTGTAGCATTTATTTGATATTAATTGGAAAGCTCCATAGGAGCGATCTGTTTTTATTGATTTGTATCGATGATGATTTTTTATTCTAATCGATTTCAAATAGAATTGAAATTTATGAACAGCTATAAATTCATTTTTTAGGTCGCTCTTATGGAGCTAAAATCAAAACCGCATATTTTCTACAAACAGCTGACCTCTACGAGGTCTCTTTTTATTTTTTTAACTGCCTCGTAGGGGCTCACTGTTTGTAGCATTTATTTGATATTAATTGAAAAGCTCTATAGGAGCGATCTGTTTTTATTGATTTGTATCGATGATGATTTTTTATTCTAATCGATTTCAAATAGAATTGAAATTTATGAACAGCTATAAATTCATTTTTTTTAGGTCGCTCTTATGGAGCTAAAATCAAAACCGCATATTTTCTACAAACAGCTGACCTCTGCGAGTCTCATTATTTCTTAAATTATTAACTAATCTCAAATAAGAAACAAACCAAAAATAAGTATTTTCACTTAATTAAATGATTTATTTTTTTGTTTAAGAAATAACTTTGGCACAATGCACAATAAACGTAAATTTGCGACCTAATTTTATTAGTATTAATTAAATACCCTATTCTGGGATTTAAACTCAAGAAGGTTTATATAAAAATATGAAATACAATCCGAACGAAATAGAGGCCAAATGGCAAAAATACTGGGCTGAGCATAAAACTTTTGCAGCTAAAAACGATTCAGACAAACCAAAATATTATGTTTTGGATATGTTTCCTTATCCGTCTGGAGCGGGATTGCACGTGGGGCATCCGCTGGGTTATATCGCTTCGGATGTGTATTCCCGTTTTAAAAGACATCAAGGTTTTAATGTTTTACACCCAATGGGTTATGACAGTTTTGGATTGCCAGCTGAACAGTATGCGATACAAACCGGCCAGCGTCCAGAAGACACGACCCGCGTAAATATTGACGGTGGTGCGGACAAAGAAGGAAATCAGATTGCAGGTTACAGAAAACAATTAGACAAAATAGGATTTTCATTTGATTGGGATAGAGAAGTGAGAACTTCAAATCCTGATTATTATAAGCATACGCAATGGATTTTCATTCAATTATTTAATTCCTGGTATAATAAAAATACTGACAAAGCCGAAGACATTTCGACTTTGATTTCCATTTTTGCGACAGAAGGAAATGCAAATGTAAATGCGGTTTGCGATGATAACATTGTCGGTTTTTCGTCAGGCGAATGGAATGCACTTTCATCAGAAGAACAACAAAAAATACTATTACAATACAGATTAACGTATTTAGCCGAAACCGAAGTAAACTGGTGTCCCGGATTGGGAACTGTTTTGGCCAATGACGAAATTGTAAACGGTGTTTCAGAACGAGGTGGTTTTCCGGTTATTCGCAAGAAAATGACGCAATGGAGTATGCGGATTTCAGCTTATGCTGAGCGTTTATTACAAGGTTTGAATGATATTGACTGGAGCGAAAGTATCAAAGAATCACAGAGAAACTGGATTGGAAAATCAGTTGGGGCTATGGTGACTTTCCCCATCCTATCCTTCCCCGAAGGGGAAGAGAACTTGGAGTCTAAAAAAACTTTAGGTTATATGACGGGAGGAAATAATTCGCATTTATTACTTGAAAGAGCAAAAGAAATGAGGAATAATCCAACAGAAGCTGAAAAAATATTGTGGTTAAATTTAAAATCAAAAGCTTTAGATTTTAAATTTAGACAACAACATTTAATTGCTGACTATATTGTTGATTTTGTTTGCCTTTCAAAGAAATTAGTGATTGAAGTTGATGGTGAAATTCATGATTTTCAACAAGAAGCAGATGCCGAACGAACAAAAGTTCTTAATGAGAAAGGGTTTAAAGTAATTCGATTTAATAATAAAGAGATTTTAAATAATATTGATAGTGTTTTAAATATTATCAAACATGAGTTACACATTGCTGTTGTTCCCCCTTCGGGGGCTAGGGGGATTCAGGTTTTCACAACTAGACCTGATACAATTTTCGGAGTTACGTTTATGACATTGGCACCAGAACATGAATTGGTTGCACAAATCACGACTCCGGAACAAAAATCAGCAGTTGAAGCTTATATCGAAAAAACAGCAAAACGTTCCGAAAGAGAGCGTATGGCGGATGTAAAAACCATTTCGGGAGTTTTCACGGGAGCTTATGCCGAGCATCCGTTTACCAAAGAACTGATTCCGGTTTGGATTGGCGATTATGTTTTGGCTGGATATGGAACAGGTGCTGTGATGGCAGTTCCTTGCGGTGATGAAAGAGATTATGCTTTCGCGAATTTCTTCAAGGGTCAAAAAGGAATGCAGGAAATCAAAAACATTTTCGATAAAGATATTTCTGAAAGTGCTTTTGGTGCTAAAGAAGGTTTCCAATTAGTAGATTCTGATTTTTTAAACGGATTAGGATACAAAGAAGGAACTAAGAAAATAATTGAGGAATTAGAAAAAATAGGTCAAGGAAAAGGGAAAATCAATTACCGTTTGCGTGATGCGGTTTTCTCCCGCCAGAGATATTGGGGAGAGCCTTTCCCGGTGTATTATGTAAATGGCTTACCGCAAATGATCGATGCGCAGTATTTGCCTATCATCTTGCCGGAAGTAGAGAAATATTTGCCAACCGAAGATGGATTGCCTCCATTAGGAAATGCTGAAAAATGGTATTGGAATACAACAACTAATAGTGTTGTCTCCCCTCCTTCGGAGGGGTCGGGGGAGGATATTTTCCCTCTTGAATTGAACACGATGCCGGGTTGGGCGGGAAGTTCGTGGTATTGGATGCGTTATATGGATGCCAAAAATGACGACGAATTTGCTAGCAAAGACGCATTAAAATATTGGGAAAACGTGGATTTATACATTGGCGGAAGCGAACATGCAACAGGCCACTTATTGTATTCCCGTTTTTGGAACAAATTCCTGAAGGACAAAGGTTTTGCACCAACTGAAGAACCCTTCAAGAAACTGATTAATCAGGGTATGATTTTGGGGATGAGTGCGTTTGTTTACATATATCGTTTAAATACGATTACTAAAAAAGATTATAATAAAGGGAATATGGCAATTGATGTTCCAAGCCCTGATTTGTTACTTATTTCGAAAGATTCATATGACAAAATTTTAAATGGACAAGCTCTAGATGAAATTGAAAATTGGGTTAGTAAAAAATACGGTATTGAGTCTGAAAGGAGTTTTGATGTTAGGTATTTTACCGAAGATGTCCTAAAAAGACACGTGGATGTTTCACTTTTAAAAGGAGCAACAGATGAATTAAATATTGATGCTTTTAAATTAGATAATAGATATAGTGATTTAAAAGATGTCGAGACTTTAAATGAAGAGCAATTCTATTTGTGCAGTAGGGAAATCGAAAAAATGTCGAAATCCAAATACAATGTAGTAACTCCGGATGATATTTGTAATGAATACGGAGCTGATACTTTGCGTTTGTATGAAATGTTCTTAGGACCATTGGAGCAGGCAAAACCTTGGAACACGGCAGGAATTTCGGGAGTTTTTGGTTTCTTGAAAAAATTATGGCGTTTGTATTTTGACGAAAATAACGGTTTAATCGTTACCAATGACGAACCAACGAAAGACAACCTGAAATCATTGCACAAAACCATCAAAAAAGTAGCTGAAGATATTGAAGGTTTCTCTTTCAATACTTCGGTTTCACAGTTTATGATTTGTGTGAATGAATTGTCAACTCAAAATTGTCATTCTCGTGCGATTTTGGAACCATTGGCGATTGTAATTTCGCCTTATGCACCGCACATCGCAGAGGAATTGTGGGCTCAATTAGGAAATTCAGGTTCTATTTCGACTGTTCAATTTCCAGTTTTTGAAGAAAAACATTTGGTTGAATCGGAGAAAGAATATCCGGTTTCTTTTAACGGAAAAATGCGTTTCACTATCAAATTGCCTTTGGATTTAACCAAAGAACAAATTGAGGATATCGTAATGAAAGACGAAAGAACCCAAAGACAATTAGACGGAAAAACACCAAACAAGGTGATTATTGTTCCGGGAAAAATTATCAATTTGGTGGGGTAGAGAAATATCAATTTCAAGTTTCAATGGCAATGTCAATGAAAAATGAATTGAAAAAAAACAAAAAATTCCAAATTCTATTGACTATGTTCAATTAGGATTTGGAATTTTTTATTGCAGTTACTATTGCTATTGATTATTGTAATTGATATTGCCATTAAAATTAATCAATTAATTTTTTTATTAAAATTTTTATTTTCGTTGTAACATTTTAATAGTTGCCGTATCCAAAGGGCGGATCCGATTAATTATTAACTTAAATCTATAAAAAAATGAAAAAGTATATCTTGATTATCGCGCTATTATTTTCAGCATTGTGTTTTAATGTATTTGGGCAGACAAAATCGTATCCGTTTGAAGTTATCAAAACAGGAAAGGGAAAACAAGCCATAATCTTCCTGCCAGGTTTTGCCAGTTCTGGAGATGTCTGGAGCGAAACAAAATCTAATTTTGAAAAAGAATTTACTTGTTATACTTTTACTATGGCAGGTTTTGCAGGAGTTAAGCCACAGCCAAATGCTTCCTTTAAGAATTGGGAAACAGAAATTGTCAATTATATAAAAGTAAACAAAATTGAAAAACCAATTATAGTAGGCCATAGTATGGGTGGCGGACTAGCGCTTGCAATTGCATCCGATTATCCGGAACTAATCAGCAAGATTGTAGTTGTTGATGCACTTCCTTGTTTGGCCGCTTTGAGAGATCCTTCTTTTAAATCACAAGAAAATAACGACTGCAGTCCAATGCTCAGCCAAATAGGGAGTATGTCTGAAGATGAATTTCATCAAATGCAAAAAAGAAATATGGCATTGCTCCTGGCAGATGCTTCCAAGCAAGATGAAGCAATAAGCTGGAGTATGAAATCAGACAGAAAAACGTTCAGCGAAATGTATTGTGATTTTTCCAATACTGATCTGAGGGAGAAAATTGCAGCCATAAAATGTCCTTCACTGATATTGCTGGAATTTGGTTTTTCCAATTACAAAGCGCCTATAGAAGCACAATATAAAAACTTAAAAACGGCCAGTTTTCAATACTCAAACAAAGGTTTGCATTTTATTATGTACGATGATAAAGAATGGTATTTGGCACAACTGAACAACTTTATAAAGTCTATATAATGGAGTTTGAAGAACTATATAAAACCTATTGGCAAAAGATATTTCGTTTGTGCATGGGGTATGTAAATGATTATGACGTTGCACAGGACATTGCACAGGAAACATTTATAATTGTTTGGCAAAAACTAGGCACATTCAGAAATGAATCCAGTATCGGCACTTGGATTTTCCGAATAGCATCGAACAATTGTCTGAGGCAGATTGAAAAGGAAAAACGGTTTCCAAAATCTGAACTTCCTGTAAACATTACTGAAGAAAAGCAGTATTCGCTGGAACCGAAGATTCAGTTTTTGTACAAATGCATTGCCGAATTGCCGGAAACTGACCGTATTATAATTTCACTCGAACTGGAAGATGTAAAACAGGCAGAAATTGCCAATATCGTTGGGCTTTCGGAAGCGAATACGAGAGTGAGAATTCATAGAATAAAAGAAAAATTGACACAAAAATTTAAAGAGAATGGACAATAATATAGACTTCAAAGATTTATGGAAACAGCAGGCTGTAAGTCCGCCCAATATTGAGGATTTGTTTTCTAAACTGAAACATTTTAAGAAAGTAAGTTTAAGAAAATTAATTATTACTAATGTGCTGCTTATCGCGACAAGCGTATTTATTCTTTTTATCTGGTATTGGTATCAGCCAGAGTTTATTTCGACCAAAATAGGAATCGTTTTAATCATTTTAACAATGGGAATTTATTTGTTAGTTTATAATAGATTAGCTGGATTTTATAAAACAATTGATGGGACTCTGAGCAATAGTGAATACCTGCAAAAATTAATTTTAATTAAAGCAAAACAGCAGTTTTTGCAATCTACCATGTTGAGTTTGTATTTTATACTGCTTGGGCTTGGGTTGTCTTTGTACATGTACGAATACGCATCCCGAATGACAATGTTTTGGGGGATTTTCTCTTATGCAGTAGCGTTGGGCTGGATAGGGTTTACTTGGTTTTATTTAAGACCAAAAGAAATCAAAAAAGAGCAGAACAGAGTCAACAGTTTGATTGCAAAATTTGAAGAAGTAAATAAGCAGTTGAATGCTAATGAATAGCAGTGCATCTTTACATTTATGACCGCAATATATGAATCCTAAATTCCAATTTGACGATTGGGATTTTTTTTATGTAACGTTTTTCACGTTCTTATAACCAATATAAAATATAAAAAAGCAAAAATGAAAAAACACGAAGTTCACATTTTGAAAAAAAAGGCTGGTTTTTCCAGTATGAAAGAAGAATTGTCAAGAGAAGTTGAGGCTTTCTTGAATATTAAGTCTTCTGAAGGGTATGAAGTTATAAATGTTTCTTTTACGTATTATGAAGGAGCAGAATTGATAGCCTTTATTACGATTTGCAAATAATTTTGTAAATGCCAAAATGACACAATTATAATTTGGTTCAAAATTTGATGTTTAACTCCTAGATTTTAAACTTTAAATTAAAAAACAAAAGATATGGGAATGAGTTATTTGATTCTTGCTGGTGGTATTATGCTGGCAAGTTGGTTAGTAAGTTCTACACTAAAGAATAAGTTTGAGTTTTATTCCAAACTGCATTTGCAAAACGGATTGTCTGGACGTGAAATCGCCGAGAAAATGCTTGCCGATCACGGGATTTACGATGTAAAAGTAATTTCGGTTGAAGGACAATTAACGGATCATTACAACCCAGCAGACAAAACGGTTAATTTAAGCGAGGCAGTTTACAACCAGCGCAATGCGGCAGCAGCGGCAGTTGCGGCACACGAATGCGGTCATGCCGTACAACACGCGACGGCTTATAGTATGTTGGCTTTGCGTTCTCAGTTGGTGCCAGTTGTAAATGTGGCTTCATCCTACATGCAATGGATTTTGTTAGCAGGAATCTTGATGATTAGAACTTTTCCGGCACTTTTATTGATTGGAATCGTGATTTTTGCAGCAACAACCTTATTTTCTATCGTGACATTGCCAGTAGAATATGATGCGAGTAATCGTGCATTGGCTTGGCTTGAAAATAAAAATATGCTAACACGAGAAGAACAAGCGGGAGCAAAGGATTCTTTGAAATGGGCAGCCAGAACGTATGTAGTTGCTGCATTGGGCTCTATCGCTACCTTGTTGTATTATGTATCTATTTATATGAACAGAAGGTAATTGACTGGGACTTTAAACCTAGATGAAATAACAAAAGGGGCAGTCTAATATTTAGACTGCCCCTTTTGTTTTTAAAAGAGTTTTTTACTCTGGCATATTTTGCTGTTGCCATTTTATTAAAACGGCAAGCTGGCCAGCAGTTAAAGCAGGTTTTTTGTTTACTGGAGGCATAAATTTACGATTGTCCTGAGGCAGTTGAACGCGGTCCAGTATCGCACCAATATTTGCTTTTACGTGATCGTAGTTCTCCAACGGTTCTTTTCTTCCTTGGGGTGGTATATGACAAGGAGTGCAGCTATTCACAATTATAGGTTCAATGTCAGTTTTGTAGCTGATTTTTTTAACTTCAACATAATCTGATTTTCCTTTTTTTGCAGAGTTACAATTGACAATTAGCATGGATAATGGAATTATGAAGGCAATTAATCGGGCTTTTTTCATAAAGTTTTTTTTGGGTTAGTTAAAGTTAGATTTGTTTGTCTGTCTATTTGTTGGTCTAAAGAGTTTTGAATAGCTTTTGTTTAAAAACCTTGTGTTGCTAAAAAAGATCTCTATGACCGTGTATTTGAATTAAAAAAGCAGTTTTGGTTTAATCAGTAATCAAAAAAAAATGCAATTACTTAAAAAAACAAAAATCCAAATTCCAATTAAAGTAAAATTGGAATTTGGATTTTAAAAATAATAGTTTTGAATATAACTATTTTGCTTTGTTAACTTCTATTATGTATTTTTCCAAAGCCATTGTCATAGATGGAGTTCCTGGTGTTGGAGCCATTATGTCTACGCGTAATCCGTGATCAAGAGCTTCTTTTTGAGTAGTACTGCCAAAAACAGCTATTCGAGTATTGTTTTGCTCAAAATCGGGAAAATTTTTATATAAAGATTTAATTCCGGTTGGACTAAAGAAAGCCAAAACATCATAATAAACATCTGCTAAATCAGATAAGTCACTCATAACAGTTTTGTAAAAAGTTGCCGGAGTCCAATCTACTTTTAAAGTATTTAATGTTACAGGAATATCCGCATTCAATTGGTCTGAAGCTGGAAGCAGAAATTTTTCGTCTTTGTATTTTTTGATTAAAGGCGATAAATCGGCAAAGTCTTTTGGTCCGACATATATTTTGCGCTTTCTGTACACTACATATTTTTGCAAGTAAAATGCAATCGCTTCAGACTGGCAAAAGTATTTTAATCCTTCAGGAATCTTATAGCGCATTTCTTCTGCTACTCTAAAAAAATGATCCACGCCATTTTTACTTGTCAATATAATAGCGGTGTAATTATTTAGATCAATTTTTTGAAGTCTAATTTCTTTCGCGCTTACTCCTTCTACATGAATAAAAGGTCTGAAATCAATTTTCACTTTATGCTTTTGCTGTAGCTCAAAGTATGGAGAATTTTCCACTTTAGGTTCTGGTTGCGAGACCAAAATTGTTTTCACTTTCATATTTTAAATAATTTCTAAACGCTATCTTTTGTAAACCAATAATACATAAAATAATAGGGTGCTATTTCGAGAGTGCAAAGATATAAAATAAAATAAAACAACTTACTGAAAATTTCTTTTCTGTAATTTTTTATTGAAAACAGATACAGAAAAATATTTAAAACTATTATGCTGTATAGGATTAGCAGGGGTATGTTTTTTAAAGCAGAATCATAATAGAATAAAACAATGTCAATTGGGAGTAATAATAAGCCTACATATGTTCTGTAGCTAATCTTTTGTAAATTAAACTGTTCGGCAATTTCTTCTATCTTAAACGAAGTTGCGATGATTTTTTCAATCAGGAATTTAGAGAAAATAAAGTAAGTGACAAAAGTGAAAATCTGAATAAACAGTATCCAGTCTGTTTTTGATCCATAACCAAATTGGCTTAGTAAAATTTGAATAAAAAAAGAAAAGGAAATTATCTGAACAAAGAATAAAGGAATTGAAAACATATCCATTAAATGGCTGCTGTCTCTGTATATTCTAGTGTATTTGTCGGAAAAAATTAATTTTGAAAAATCTTCAAAACGGTTTTCATAAACAGATTTGGTCAATGCAATAATGCCAAAAGCCATAATGAAAATTATAGTTACCCAATCGCTAGTATCAGTTATTCTTGGATGAAGTATGTGTTCAGTCATAATTAGAGCAAAATTACTAATTTTTATAACATTATTTATTATAATTTTATAATAATCAAATGGCATAAAAAGGTTACTTTTGCAACGAAATTACGCGAAATATGAACAATTGCATTGTTATAATTCCTACTTATAACGAAATTGAAAACATCGAAAGCATTGTCAGAGCAGTGCTCTCTCAACACAAATCTTTCCATGTTTTGGTTATTGATGATAATTCTCCGGATCATACTGCTGATAAGGTAGTTATGCTTCAGGAAGAGTATAGGGACAGATTATTTTTGGAGAAAAGAGCCCAGAAAGCTGGCTTGGGTACTGCATATGTTCATGGTTTTAAATGGGCATTGAAAAATAATTATGWTTTTATTTTTGAAATGGATGCAGATTTCTCCCATAATCCTAGCGATTTAGAGAAATTATACGATGCCTGTCATTTTGGTGATGCCGATTTGGCGATAGGTTCGCGTTATGTTACCGGAGTTAATGTTGTTAACTGGCCTTTGAGCCGTGTTTTACTGTCTTATTTTGCATCCGTTTATGTCCGGATGATTACAGGAATGAAAATTCATGATGCAACAGCTGGTTTTGTTTGCTATAAAAGAATAGTCCTCGAATCAATTAATCTGGATAAGATTAGATTTGTTGGTTATGCTTTTCAGATTGAAATGAAATACCGTACTTATTGTAATAAATTAGCTATTTCGGAAGTGCCGATTATTTTTACCGACAGGACTAAAGGGCAATCCAAAATGAGTAATTCAATAATAGTTGAGGCTGTATTTGGTGTTATTTTATTGCGTTTAAAAAAGTTATTTAACAGTTTGTAAAAGAGAATGCTATGAATAGATATTTAATTAAGAATGCTAAAATAGTAAATGAAGGAGTTATCTTTGAAGGAGACGTTCTTGTAGAGAATGATCTTATTGTTGAGATTTCGGATAATATTAGCTTGAAATCGTCTGACTGTATGATTATCGATGCCGAAGGGAATTATCTTATGCCTGGAGTTATTGACGATCAAGTGCATTTCAGAGAGCCGGGTCTTACTCATAAAGGGGATATAGAATCCGAGTCAAGAGCTGCAGTTGCGGGTGGGATAACCTCATTCATAGAACAACCCAATACAGTTCCAAATGCTGTTACTCAGGAAATTCTGGAAGAAAAATACCAAATAGCTTCTGAAAAATCATTTGCCAATTATTCGTTTATGATGGGAGCTACGAATGATAACTTGGAAGAAGTTCTAAAAACAAATCCTAAGAATGTTGCCGGAATTAAAATATTTTTGGGATCTTCTACAGGAAATATGCTGGTGGATAATGAAGTGGTACTAGAGAAAATATTTTCGTGTACTTCAATGCTGATTGCGGTTCATTGTGAAGACGAGATGACTATCAAAAATAATCTTGAAAAATATAAAGAAGAGTTTGATGAAGATGTTCCGGTAACAGCACATCATCTTATCCGCAGTGAAGAGGCTTGTTATCTGTCTTCTTCAAAAGCGATCGCTCTGGCTAAAAAAACTGGCGCAAGATTACATGTTTTCCATCTTTCGACTGCCAAAGAAATGGAGTTGTTTACCAATAAAATTCCACTGGAAGAAAAAAAGATTACGGCCGAAGTCTGTGTGCATCATTTGTGGTTTACTAATGATGATTATGAAACAAAAGGGAATTTTATTAAATGGAATCCAGCTGTAAAAACAGCTAATGATAGAAAAGTATTATGGGAAGCGCTTAATGACGGACGGATTGATGTAATTGCTACTGATCACGCGCCTCATACATTGGAAGAGAAAAAACAAAAATATTTGCAGGCTCCTTCAGGAGGGCCATTAGTGCAGCATGCTCTTGTAGCGATGTTTGAAGCACATCATCAAGGAAAGATAAGTGTAGAGAAAATCGTTGAAAAAATGTGCCATAATCCGGCCAAAATTTTCAAAATTGAAAAAAGAGGTTTTATTAAAGAAGGTTATTATGCTGATTTGGTAATTATCAATTCAGGTTTGCCTTGGAGTGTTAAGAAAGAAAATATACTTTCAAAATGCGGCTGGTCTCCTTTTGAAGGATTTACTTTTAAATCTAGAATCACGCATACTTTCGTTAACGGGAAGCTGGTTTATTCTGGTTTTAAAGTAAAAGACATTCGCGCTGGACAAAGAATGTTATTTGACCGATAATTATAGAATATGAAAAAGATACTATCTCTTTTTATTTTAATTGCTTCATTTTTTAGCTGTAATAAGGATTTGGTTGAAAAACCAGATAATCTTATTGATAAAAAGGTGATGAAAGATATATTTTATGATACTTCGCTTTTGGAAGCCGTAAGGTATCAAGATCCAGATTCTTTATATAAAAATGGGGTGAACCCAAAGACATATATTTTCAAAAAATATAAAATTGACAGTATTCAGTTTGCTAAGAGCCAAGCTTATTATGCCTCTGATTATAGAGAATATAAAAAGATGTTTGATGACGTAAACGATCGATTAAAAAAGGAGAAAGCTGCAGTGGATCTGATTAATAAAAAGGCCGAAAAAAAGGAAGCGGCACTTAAAAAAGCAAAAGGAAAAAAAATATTGGATTCTATAAATAAAGTTAAGAAAGCCAAAGAATTAAAAATTAAAAAAGAGAAAGATTCTGTAAATAAAGCCAAAAAAGAGAAAGAACTAAAAATTAAAAAGAAGGATTCTATAAGTAAAGCTAAAAAAGAAAAGAATTTAAGGCTTAAAAAATAGACAAATTACAAAACGACAATTTTTTGTATATAATCAGAAACGTCTGTGAATGTTATGTTCAAGGCGTTTTTTATTTTTTCATTAGAATATAAATCCGATGAATAAGATGATTTGGCAGAAGCTTTGCTGAGCTGTCTTTTTTGACCAAAAATTGCAGAAGCGATCCAGCTCAATCTAGATAAGGAGTTCATCATATAAGGGGTAGCATGATACTTGGGTCTTTTGACTTTTAAAGCATCAGCAACTGAGAATAAAAAATCTTGAAAATTGATATTTTGGGCAATCAGTGTGTATCGTTCTCCATCAATAGAGCTTTCCATTAATTGATACAGTATATTTACAACATCAGTAACTGCTATGAAGCCAGTTGATCCTTTGGTGTAGAAAGGCAATCCATTTTTTACTTTCTTGAAAATCTCACCGCTTCCCTGATTCCAAAATCCAGGACCGATAATAACGCCAGGATTTATAATTGCAACTTTAAGGCCTTCTTGCTGACCACGCCAAATTTCCATTTCCGAACCGTATTTTGAAATCGCATAATCGCTATGCAGTTTTTCGGGATTCCATTCGGTTTCTTCAGTAATAATAGATTCGTGTGCGGCTAAGTCTCCTAGAGCAGCTATGGAACTTATATGGCAAAGTTTTTGGATTTTATAGGCCAAACAAAAATTCACAATGTTTGCTGTGCCTTCAATGTTTGTTTTACGGACAAGATTTTCATCTTTTGGATCAAAAGAAATCATAGCGGCGCAGTGATATACTTTGTCAATTCCTTGAAAAGCATTTTCTAAAGAAGGAATATCCAGAATGTCAGCTTGAGTCCATTCAATTAACTCGAAAAAGGTGTCTTTTTTGTATAATGAAAACAGTGATTTTGTCTTTTGGATGTTATCCAAATTTCTGTAAATAGCACAAACTTGCTCACCTTTTTCTGTTAAGTGAATTAAGAGATGTGCGCCAACTAAACCTGTTCCTCCTGTTACTAATACCATTTTGTAAATGTAATAAAATCAATTTCAAAAATCAATGGCAATGACAATTTCAAAAATCAAAAATCAATTTTAAAACATTGAATCGAGGTTTCCATTGCTATTGAAATTGAAATTGAATTTTGCCATTGATTTTCCTACCTTTGCCCAAAATTGATTTTATAGAAATGAAAAATATTATTTCCGAATTGCAATGGCGTGGTTTAGTACACGATATCATGCCAGGAACTGAAGAACAGCTTTTAAAAGAAATGACAACTACTTATATCGGATTTGATCCTACATCAGATTCTTTGCATATTGGTAGTTTGGTGCCGATTATTTTATTGGTTCACCTTAAAAATTTTGGTCACAAACCTATTGCTTTGGTAGGTGGTGCAACTGGAATGATTGGAGATCCTTCCGGAAAATCTGATGAGAGAAATTTATTGGACGAAACCACTTTAAATTATAATGTTGAAGGAATAAAAGGAGTTCTTTCAAGATTCTTGGATTTTAATGATACTGCGGCAAATGCACCGGTTTTAGTTAATAATTACGATTGGATGAAAGGCTTGTCATTCATCAATTTTGCTCGTGACGTGGGTAAACGTATCACGGTAAATTATATGATGGCCAAAGATTCTGTGAAAAAAAGATTGACTGGTGAAGGCGAGGGAATGTCATTTACGGAGTTTACATACCAATTGATTCAAGGATACGATTTTTATCATTTGCACAAAGAATACAACTGTCTGCTGCAAATGGGAGGTTCGGATCAATGGGGAAATATTACCACTGGTACAGAATTAGTACGCCGCATGAATGTAGGTGAGGAAGCCAAAGCTTTTGCAATGACTTGCCCGTTAATTACCAAAGCTGATGGTTCCAAATTCGGAAAATCCGAAGGAGGAAATGTTTGGCTGACTGCGGATAAAACTTCGGTTTATAAATTTTACCAATTTTGGCTGAATACTACCGATGTAGATGCTGAAAAATATATTAAGATCTTTACTTTCTTGGATCAGGAAACAATTGATGTTTTGATTGAAGAACATAAAACAGCTCCGCATTTAAGAGTTTTACAAAGAAAACTAGCCGAAGAACTGACTGTTTTTGTACACTCTGCAGAAGAATTGGAGAAAGCGATTAAAGCATCAAGCATTCTTTTTGGAAATGCTACTGCAGATGATTTGAAACAATTGGATGAAGCTACTTTCTTGGAAGTTTTTGATGGTGTTCCACAAGCCGAAATTGCAAAAAGTGATATTGAAGCTGGATTGAATATTGTTACAGTGCTGAATGAAAAAACTGGATTTTTTAAATCGAATGGTGAGGCGAGAAGAGCTTTGACAGCTAATTCTATATCTGTAAATAAAGAGAAAATTACTGAAGAGTTTGTGCTTTCAGCAAAAGATTTGATTAACAGCCAGTTTGTGCTGTTGCAAAGTGGTAAGAAAAATTATTTTGTAATTAGAGTGGTTTAATTGATTTTGAACAAATTAACAAATCAACGGTTTGACTTTTTAAATCACCATCAAATTACATCCTCGGATATCCGAATTATCGAAACGTCCCAATACTTCGAAAGTGGTATTGGGATATTTTTTGCCCAAATCCTGCGTAGCAATAAACGAACAGGAGTTGATATTGGCTAGGTCAATTACGTTAATTCCGCCCGTTTTGCCGTCGTTTATATACGTCAGAGCATCTTCGGTATCGCGAATGTGTATCTGCATCCAAGAAGGGCATTCAAATATGCCGTTTCCTAGTGAATAAGCCTGCGAAAGTAATTCGGTCATGCCGTATTCAGAATGGATGGCTGTGACGCCAAATCCGCTGCAAAGCTGTTCGTGCAGTTCTTCCCGAATCATCTCTTTGCGTTTGCCTTTCATGCCGCCGGTTTCCATAATGATGGTATGCTGGAGCTGGAAGGTTCTTTTTTCGATTAAATCCAATAAGGCATAGGTAACTCCAATTAGAATTACATTTTGTCCTGCTTGGTCTAATGTTATCAATTTTTGAATTAATTCCTCGTGATTGTTGAGATAAAATCCACTGTGGCTGTTGTTGGTCAATTGTATTAAATCTTCAGCCATATAAATCAATGATGAGCCTTCTCTTTCCAAATAGGATGGAAGCAATGCTAAAATCACATAATCTTCAATGTTTCCGTAAAATTGAGAAAACCCTTTGCGGTAGCTTTCTTCATATATGGAAACATCAGTAACTAAATGTTTACTGGTAATAGAACCCGTTGTGCCGCTGCTGGTAAAGGTGGTTTTAATTGGATTGCTGTTTGAGACAACGTTATGGCTTTTGAAAAACTGTATCGGTAAAAAGGGAATCTGATGCAGTGACTTTACTTTTTGCGGATTTGTTTTTAATAAATCGCAAAATTCCTGATACACCAAATTGTTTTCATATTGAAAACGGAATACTTTTAAAGCCATTTTTTCAAATTGCTTCTGGTTCGAAATGGTGAATATGTCGCTGGCTGTAATCAAGATTTTTTGAGGACAAAGATATTATATTTTCTTTCCTTTTTAGTTTTTGATGTTTATGGTTTTAAAAAAGGCATAAAAAAAGTTCCAATTAAAATGGAACTTAGTTATTGTGTTATGAAGAACTACTGGACTATCAGTTTTCTGCTGCTAGTTGAACCTTCTTCTGTTATTTTTATAATATAAATCCCTGGGGATAGATTTGAGATATTTAATTCTTTTGTATTAATCCTGGTCTGCAGTACTTTTTTTCCTAATACATCAAAAATAATGATATCTTTTTCTAAGTCTTTCGTCGAAGTGATGTAAACTTTACCAGTAGCCACAGGATTTGGATACAAATTCAACCCTTCAATTGAAACGTCTTCTTGTGTTTTCGGCTGTTTGTTATCTTGTGCTATTGCACAGGTAGTAAAAAAAATAGCCGCTAAGAGAGTAATATAAAAGTAGTTTTTTGCCATCAGCTTTGGTTTTGAATAGTAAAGATAGAAAAAATAGTAATAGAAAAAAAAACATCCTAAAGAATTAGGATGTTTTTAATATTTATTTAACTACGGTTTATTTTATTAAACTAACACCGTCAACTGTTGCCCATGCTCCAGCTGTCAATGAAGCTCCTGTTGCAGTTGTACTAATTGTCAAGTTTGCTGCAGGAAGAAAACTTGCTGCAGATAATGTAAAAGTAGTTTGTCCTGAAATGAAGGTAATAGGTGAGTTGGTAATTTTTACGTTGTTTAATTTAATTTTGCCACCAGCAATTTGGTGATCGTAAGTAACTTTATCTAGTACTTGGAGTACACCACCATCATGTGCAGTAGGCGTAGTTTGACTAACATAACCATCGATTACGATATTACTGTAATCTCCATTTCCTTCTTTTTTAAATTGAATAGCATCCAATTGAATTTCTTTCTGTTCTTCTGTAACCGTACCTGCAGCTCTTTTTAGAGTGATGTTAGTAACTTTTGGGAAAAAAGCATTATCATTTGAAGAAGATTCAATTTCCATACCGTAGTTTCCTTTTTCGGTTTGGTAAGCATACCAGTTAGTATTTGCTTGACCTTGCCATCCATCTTGCCAGTCAAATGAATCATCATAGTTGCCATAAGAAATAGCATTAGTCATACTTACTGTACCTCCAAAAAATTCGTATCCGTCATCAGCACCTTTGTAAGATACTAAGTGATCTAAAGTTGTTCCTGATCCAACAGAATAGAATGTAAAACCATTGTTTTCTTTTTGACCGTCAGCTAATTTTGAACCTGCATATTCCACTCTTGTATAAACTAATGATCCACCATTGTGAGTAGGATTTGTACCACCGTAAGAGGTGTTGTTTCCGTCTTCAGATGTTGAAGTTGTTCCTCCTCCAGCTACTTTTGCAGGAGCATCACCATACATTATGATTCCTCCCCAAGATCCTGGAACTTTTGATTTTTCTGTAAATACTACTGGTTTGTCAGCAGTTCCTTTTGTGATTAATTTTCCGCCATTCATAACAACTAAAGCGTTGTCTCCTGTTGCTTTGTCAATTGTGATTGTAGATCCTGCATCAAAAGTTACAGTTACACCAGCATTGATTTTTACAATACCTTTCAAAGTGTAGTTTCCGTAAGCATAAGTAATGTCCTTAGTTATTGGACCAGTAATTTCACCAGTAGCAGGAGGAGTAACTGGAGTTGGATCGTCGCTGCTTGAGCATGAATTTAAGAATAACCCTGTTACAAGTGCTAAAGCTAAAAATTTTGTTTTCATAAGTTTGTTATTTGATTTTATTTTTGACAAATGTATAGGCTATATCTTCGTTGKGAGTTATCAGAATATTACTTTACGGTTATCAAAAAATAAGGTTAATATCAAGAAAATGTTATGTTTTTTTTGCTATGTTAATTTTAAACTCAATTCGACTGTATATAAAAAAAGCTCCAAAAAATGGAGCTTTTAATAAGTGTTCTTTTATTGGGTTTTAAAAAGTGTATCCCAGTTTTAATGAAAATCCGATTCCCTTTTTGTAACTGTTAGCCAATAGAGACTGTTCAGCTACTTTTATAGTTCCATCGTTTCCGAATTCAAGTTTTCGTAATGGATTTAATAAGTTATCAGCGGTAAATTTTACATCAAAATGCTCGGAAACTTTACTTCCCCAAACAAGGTCTAATTGCTGTACCGGCAATTCATAGGTATGATCCTGGCCATTTGTTCCTACAGCATATATTCTTTTCCCAAAAACACCATAAACTAATGAAACAGTGTTCGACCAGTCATTGCTGAAATTAAATTCATATTTCAAATCCGAATTCACTAACCAGTCTGATGCTCCTTGTAATGATCTTGATTGGTGAGTTTCGATAGAAGGTTTTACGGTAATAATTCCGTCCTCATCTATTGATTCAAAAKTAGGGCTCACAGTAACTTTGGATGACATCAAAGTAGCATTTAATCCCCATGAAAAATTACCTAAGCTTTCGTCAATTCTTTCTAATCCAATAAGTAATTCAGCTTCTACTCCAAATAAGTTGGCACTGTCAGAATTTAGAAAAGTGGTAACCGTTCCTGTTGTTGCGTTTGAGATAAACGTTTTTTCAATTGGATTGATAAGGTGTTTTCCAAATAATCCCACTGCAATCATTTCTTTAGCCGTTGGGAACAACTCATATTTTAAGTCAGCATTGTAATTGTCGCTGTTTTTCAAAATTGAATTTCCTTGTGTTGAAGTTCCGTCAGCATTGATGAAAGATATTGGGAAGGATTCCATGATAACTGGCTTAGTATATGTTTTGCTTGCTGCAAAACGAATGTTGCTGCTTTCAGTTAGTAAATACTTTAGATTTAATGAAGGTAAAAAATAGGCGTTATCATATTTTAATATTTTGAAAGGAGAGTCAAACGAACCCAATGCTCTGTAGTGTGTTTCTTTAATAGCACTTTCAAATCGAATTCCTCCATTTATTTCAAATTTGTCTCCAAACTTTAAAAACAAATTAGCATAGCCAGCATTTGCCATTTCATCCAGTTTCACTTTGTAAGTAGCATTAGAGTTTTCGCTAAAAGTTGCGTTATTCGCTAAAATGTCGCTGGTTATCTGAGTATCTACATTATTTATGCTTGAAGTAAAACCATTAAAACCATTACTACTGGCACTTGCAACAAAACGGTATGAAGATTCCATCATGGATCCGTTACCATTATATCCTACAGTTAATTTATTTTGCTTGTCATTTTTTCCAAATTTCAAATTGTATTCTGCCAATACAGAATAAAATGAATTACCATCGATAGTTAAATATTGACGAAGGAAATTATTTGCTCCATAAGAAGTGCTTATCAAATCATCACCAACTTTAAGTCCTGAAAAAAACTTTCTATCAGGCTGTTCGTATTTTGTGCTTGCAAATGAGGCTCCAGCTTTGATAGTTTGATTTTTGTCTTCGGTTAGTACATATTCACCTAATAATTGAGTATTTAAATAATCACTTTTGTCTAATTGATTGGTACGGATAAATGCGTTTTGAGCATCTGTTCCTCCTGAATGTCCGTATTGATCTTTTATAGAGTTTAAGTTAGCTCTGATGTATAATGTGTTGAATGATAGCTTAAGTCTATCTGCGCTGTAATTTAACCCAATCAGTGCTGAGTTTGTAGTTTTAAAACGATAATCAGTGGTTGTAAAGTTGTTTACATACTTAGAACCTGAAGACTGTAAATCGATCGTTCTGTCAACTCCTTCTCTTACTGAAAAATTATTGTCGTAATTTAGCGAAAGCAGATACGAGAAAACTTGATTATTATTCAAATTGAATTTCTCAGCATGCAGAAGATTGATACTTGTGTTAAGAGGGCTTTTAGATTCACTTACACTAAAACCTTTATCGTTGTTTACTGAGTTTAAAGCTTGATCAGTAGTGAATGTTTGTCTTGTTGCAGTTGATCCTAAAAAGCCAGGAAGTGCTCTTTCGCTTCCATTAAAACCTAAAAATCCTTTTGTAGTTTCGGCATCTTGAGAAAGTAAGAAATCTTTAAAAGTGTTTCCTGTTGTGTAGCCAAAACCAAGATTCAGTTTTGTAACGCTCTTGTTTACTTTTGAAGTTTGAATATTGAAAGTGCCACCAGCAAAATCGCCATAGATATTTGGGTTAAATGTTTTGTACACATCAATTACCCCAACAATATTCGTTGGAAATAAATCCAAAGGAATAATTTTTGAAAACGGATTATTCGTTGGCGCTGCCAAATCATTAATCAATAAATTATTGTATCGGTCTTCAAGCCCGCGAACGAATAATCCGCGGGAGCCTACTTTTGTGATTCCAGTAATTTTTGTCAAACCTTCTTCAACATCGCTAACTCCTTTTCGGGACATTTCTTGAGCACCAATACTCTGTTTGATAACAGCTGCCTGTTTTTGTTCCAGTAATAAAGCAGTTTCTTTTTCTCTTCCATTGTTTGATTTGATTACAACGTCTTTCAGTTTATAGCTTCCGGATCCCAAAGAGCTGTTTGCTGTGACAGTTTCGTGAGCAGTTACAGTTACAGGAACTTCTACAGATTCATAACCCAAAAAGCTAAATTGAATAGTGTAATTTCCCGGAGCTGCTGTAATGGAATATTTTCCGTCAATATCAGTATTGGTACCAATTTTTGTTCCTTTTATTAAAACATTGGCAAATGGCAATGGCTGATTATTGGAATCTTTGTCTAATACAACACCTGTTATGGTTCCAGTATTTTGTGCGAAACCGATAACACAAATAAATAGTGTAAAGAATAGAAATTTTAATTTCATTTTATGTAGTATTTAATTTTCTGCAAATAAATGGCAGGATTCTAGTCTTTGTGTTAACATGAAGTTATCAATGAATGTCATAATTATTATGAAATTGTTATCATATTAAATTATAGTTAAGTCCGCTTTTTTTAGTATTGATACTAAATGGTTTATTAGTACTTTTACATTGCAATAAAAAGTCATTGTATCCTATTGAGGTATAAATACAATAGAAAAACTTAATTTTTGCCATTAAATAAATATGAAGAAAAGAAACACCAAGATCCTTCTGGTTGATGATGAACCGGATATTTTAGAAATCGTAAGCTATAATTTAGCACAGGAAGGATACCAAATTGTTACGGCTGCCAATGGTAAAGAAGCTATCGAAAAAGCCAAAAAAGAATTGCCAAGCCTTATTATAATGGATGTCATGATGCCCGAAATGGACGGAATGGAAGCCTGTGAACATATCAGAAGAATTCCTGAGCTGAACAATGTTATCATTACATTTTTGACAGCAAGAAGCGAAGATTATTCTCAAGTAGCCGGATTTGATGCGGGTGCAGATGATTATATTACCAAACCAATAAAACCAAAATTGTTGGTTATTAAGGTAAAAGCCCTTTTGCGCAGATTGAAAGAGCAAGATCAAAATGCCGAAACACTTAATGTAGGCGGAATAGAAATTAACCGTGAAGAGTATAAAATTGTAAAAGATAATCTTGAAATTGCTTTGCCAAGAAAGGAATTTGAGCTGTTTTATCTTTTGGCTTCCAAGCCGGGTAAAGTTTTCAAGCGGGAAGAAATCTTAGACAAAGTTTGGGGTAATGATGTTGTTGTTGGCGGAAGGACTATCGATGTTCATATCCGAAAACTTCGTGAAAAAATAGGTGACGATCTTTTTAAGACCATAAAAGGAGTAGGATATAAGTTTGAAGTTTAAATTTAGGGGACTGAGTTTCTAAATAACTTAGTTCTTAAATATTTAGCTAAAAAAATAAGCTGTCCTCTCAAAAATAGAGAATTAATATACTTTTGTTTGGAAAAAGACCATAAAACTATTTTTCTAACTTAGAATCTCCGTAACTTAGAGTCTTAGTTTCTGGGATCAAAGTTCCAATTAGTTTAAATTCTTTTCAAACAACCCATAATGTGCTCGCTAAATCAATAATGAAAATCAATTTCAAAAAAAGCTACAAGTTTGCTATAAAATCGGCTTTATATATCAGTTTATTTGTATCAGGCTTTTGCATGATTTTTTCTGTAATACTGTTCAAATCCTCTTTCACGAGCATGCTGATGTTTGGTTTTATCAGCCTTTTTTTTGTTTATGTGTTTACATTTTTTGTTTTGCAATACCGCGTGGAACGGTTTATATATCGAAGGGTAAAGAAAATTTATGATGATGTATCCTTATTAGAGTCAAGTACTTTTATCAATCAGCCCATTACGACCGATATGGAAACCCTAACTCGGGAAGTAAAGAAATTTGCCACCGATAAAAAGCTGGAAATCGAAATGCTTCAAATACGCGAAGTGTATCGAAGAGAGTTTTTAGGTAACGTTTCTCATGAGCTTAAAACACCATTATTTACTGTTCAAGGTTATCTGTCAACACTTATTGATGGAGCTATGGATGATAAATCCATTCGTAAAAAATATCTGAAAAGAGCTGAAAAAGGTGTAGAGCGTCTGATTTATATAGTGGAAGATTTGGATATGATTACCAAATTAGAATCTGGGGATTTGAATCTTGATTTTACAAAATTTGATATTGTGAAATTAATTCAAAATGTTTTTGATTTACTGGAAATGAAAGCCGATAAAAAGAATATTACCTTAGCATTTGAGAATGATAATATTCAGCCCATTTTTGTAAATGGTGATAAAGATAAAATTCAGCAAGTGGTTGAGAATTTAATTGTGAACTCAATAAAATATGGAAAAGAAGGCGGTTTGACCGAAGTTTCTATTGTTAATTTGACCAATAAAAAAGTTTTGGTACGCATTTCTGATAATGGCGAAGGGATAGAAGCGCACAATATTCCAAGGCTTTTTGAACGGTTCTACAGAGTGGATAAAAGCGGTTCTAGAACCGAAGGCGGTTCAGGATTAGGGCTTTCTATTGTAAAGCATATAATTGAAGCACATAAAGAAAAAATATATGTCGAAAGTGAGTTTGGAATAGGATCTGATTTTTCTTTTACTTTAGAAAAGACCTACATTACTGATCAATTTGGCTTAAAAAAGAAATTAAATTAAACATTTGATAACGTTTAATGATAATTGAAATTAAAATCATAAAAAACTGATTATCAATTAAATGTATATGTTTTCTGTTTGAAATTTCTCCATAAAAAAACGCATTAACATTAAATTATCACCTAAATAACATTGCGTTAACTTTAACTTAACATTGCAGTATCACCTTTGCTGCAAAATTAACATTCTTATTAGAAAGAAATGAAAAAAGTTATAGTTGCATTAATGTTGTCTGTTTTTGGTATGGCTAATGCGCAAGTAGAAAATGATTCTATTAAACCCGTCGGCACCATTAGCCTTGACTCATTACAGCAGTCAATTAATGAGCATCAATTAAAATTTGATGCTTTAAATGAACAATTGTCTCCATTGCAGGAGCAGGTAGATAAAATGGCTAAACTGAGAATATCAGGATATATGCAGGTGCAATTTGATATGTACAATTATCAGGATGTACCAACTTCTACTGGTCTTTTTCAATTTAAACCCGGAACATCTGAAACAAGTGTACCATTATCAACCAATACAGTTGATGTAAATAACTCATTTGTCATTAGACGAGCCAGAGTTAAATTCACCTATCAGCCTATTGAAGGCGTGACATTTGTATTGCAGCCTAATTTTACTTTTAGCGCAGTAACACTCAAAGATGCGTATGTCCAATTGAATGATACATGGATTAATACTTTTCAATTATGGGTTGGGCAATTTAATCGTCCAGATTATGAAGTTGAGTTTTCTTCAAGAGACAGAATTCTATTGGAAAGAAGCAGAATGTCGGGTATTTTGTATCCGCAGGAAAGAGATTTAGGGGCAAAAGTTGAAGCTAATTTCATTACTCAATATGAAATTCCCTTAAAAATTCAAATCGCTGCATTCAATGGAAACTTTGGTGAGGGTCCCATTGCTAATCAAGTTGCAGATGTAGATAGCGAAAAAGACTTTGTTGCAAGAGCAACATATTCCTTGAAATTTCCTAATACAGGTTTAGGAATTGATTTTGGCGGAAGCGCTTTTTATGGTAAAAATACTGTTTTTGCTGCGGGGACTTATAGTGATACTGATAATAAACCGTTTCAAGCAGCTGTTGGGGACAAATTAAGAAAACAATGGTTTGGAGGAGAACTTCAATTGTATTATGATATTTTAGGCGGTATTGCTTTGAAGTCAGAGTTTAATACGGGGATTATTTCTGGTACTGCAGGAAGTGCTATCATTAACAATAATCCTTCTTTTAATTTTAGCGGAGAAAGAGATTTTATCGGTTATTATGTGACATTAGAGAAAAATTTTGGAACAAAATTTCAAGGAGGAATCCGTTACGATTCATTTGATCCAAACAAAAAATTGTCTGGAAATGAGGTGACAGTTGCAAATGATTTAAGAGTTCACACTTGGGGATTTGCATTTCATTACTTCTTTACGACCAATACAAAAATAGGTTTAGGATATACGATGCCAATTAATGAAACGAGTACTGCAATTGGTGGAATATATAATGATGATATTCGAAATAATACGGCAACTTTGAGATTCCAGGTTAATTTCTAAAAGGTTTTTATTTTAAAATCAAGGGCAGGCTAATTATAAAAACAGGCTATTTTAATTGTGAAATAGCCTGTTTTTTTGTTTTATTCAGAGTGTTATTGTTTATGTTGCTGATATTCAGTAATATGTTTTATTCATGGTTACGCTACTTTTTGTTTATTGTAAAATTATTGTAAAATGAATGAAATGGTAAAGATTGAATAATGCTTACTTAACATAGGCTTAACGTAGCGGTTTTACTTTTGTACCAAAATAAAAGACATTTAAAAATGAATACAACTAAATTTAAAATAGCAATCCTTTTAATAGCGGTAATGACTATTGGATTTTCATTCACTACTATAAATAAGGTAACAGTAAAAGGTTCTGATACTATGGTTATTTTGTCTCAAAAATGGGCCGAAGTATATATGAAGAAAAATCCAGGAGCTTCTATCCAAGTAACTGGAGGAGGATCTGGAGTAGGGTTGGCAGCGTTAATCAACGGATCAACGGATATTGCTAATTCCAGTCGTCCTATCAAAGCATCTGAAATTGAAAAATTAAAAGCGAGATACAATTCAATGGGAGTTGAAATTCCTTGTGCCAAAGACGGTTTGTCTATTTATCTGAATAAAGCAAATCCGGTTACATCTCTTACTTTGAAACAGATTGGCCAGATTTTCGCAGGTAAAATTACTAACTGGAGTGAAGTAGGCGGTTCAGATGCTCCAATTAAATTATATGGCAGAGAAAGCAGTTCAGGAACTTTTGGTTTCTTTAAGGATAATGTGGTTAAAACTGATTTTTCTCCATCTTGTCAAACTTTACCGGGAACTGCCGCAATTGTTAATGCAGTAAAAAAAGATAAATTTTCTATTGGTTACGGTGGAGCAGCTTATGCTGAAGGAGTAAAAGATTGTGCTGTGAAGAAAGATGATAAAAGCCCAGGTATTTTACCGACAGCAGCAACAATTAAAAACCATACATATCCAATTTCTAGATATTTGTATATGTATTTGAAATCAAAACCAACAGGAGAAGCTAAAGCTTTTATCGATTGGATTTTAAGTTCTGAAGGGCAGGCTCTTATTGCTGAAGTTGGGTATTATCCTTTAAAATAATAATAGTAATAGATCCCTCATTTTATATATATTGAAGTGAGGGATATTTATGTTTGCTAAATACGAAATGAGCGTAGCCGTAAATTGGCCGTAAACAAAATAAAAGCAGACAGTGTCTACATATGAATTCCTAAATAAATAAAATGGATTCCCAATTATCTCCAAAAACAAAGACTTTTACAGAAGAAAGCCTAAAGAAGCAATTCAGGATTTCTGAGTTTCTTGCTGAAAAGATTATTTCATCAGTTGCGTTTTTATCCATAGCAGTTATCTTTTTAATTTTCATTTTTGTCTTTAAAGAATCATTGCCATTATTTAGTTCTGGAGCAGATTCTAAAGCATTAACCGAGGCTGAAGCTAAAACTAATAAACCAGAATCTTACGGAGCCGCTGCCACCGAATTGAAACCTGAGTCCTATGGAGATGCCACAGCTGAAGAGCTGAAGCCAGAAACATATGGTGCAGAAAAAGCTGAAGATTTAAAACCGGAGACCTATGGTACAGAATCTGTTTCCAATGATGATTTGAAACCTGAATCGTATGGTGATGCTCCAAAAGAAGATTTAGCGGTTCAGTCTGCCGATGAAACAGTGGATGCCGTTTCCCAAAATAAGGAAGGCAAAGATAAAACTTGGAGTACATTCTTCACTACGGAATGGGTTCCAGTATCCGATAATCCCAGATTTGGATTGTTAGGATTGTTAATAGGAACTTTAAAAGTGACCATTATTGCCATGCTTATCGCTGGCCCTTTGGCAGTTTTGGCGGCCTTGTACACCTCCTGTTTTGCATCAAAAAAAGTTAAAGAAATAATTAAGCCTGTTATCGAAATGCTTGCTGCTTTTCCATCAGTAGTTATTGGTTTTTTTGCTTTGATGGTGCTGGCTAGTTTTTTTCAAGATGTTTTTGGATACGATTCCAGGCTGAATGCTTTTATTGGCGGAGTAGCCATGGCTTTGGCAGCAATTCCGATTATTTATACTATTTCGGAAGATGCATTAGCGGCTGTGCCAAAAACGTATACAGAAGCAAGTTTGGCTTTGGGAGCCAGTAAATGGCAAACTGCTTTTTTTGTGATTTTGCCTGCGGCAACACCAGGTATTTTTGCAGCGCTGTTATTAGGAATCGGAAGAGTTTTTGGGGAAACCATGATCGCTTTGATGGCAACCGGAAATGCGGCTTTAGTGTCATCGAATCCTTTTGAAAGCGTGCGTACGTTTGCAGCGACCATTGGTTCTGAAATGGCAGAAACTGTTTTTGGAGAAACTCATTACAGCGTTCTGTTCTTTATTGGTTCGTTGCTTTTCATTTTCTCTTTCGCCTTAAACGCGGTGGCTGAGTTTTATGTTAAAGGTAAATTATTGAAAAAATTCCAAGGTAAATAATTATGGATACAGTTATAAATCAAACAGAAAATCATTTTTTTTCCAGTAAAAAAAGCGGTTCGGAAGCAAAAGGCAAATTTTTCATTGGGTTAACCCAATTGGCTGTAATCCTTATTATTGCTATTCTTTTTATTATTTTGGGAATTATCGTATATCAGGGGCGAAGTAAATTTTCTTGGGAATTTATTTCTTCTTTTCCCACTAATGGGATGACCGAAGGCGGTATTTTCCCGGCTATAATCGGAACTTTTATTTTAGTAATCGTAATGTCTATTGCTGCGGTTCCATTTGGCACAATAACAGCTCTTTATTTAACAGAATATGCAGGTGAAAACTCCAAATTTGCTGCAGCGGTTCGATTCTCTGTTCGTACTTTGGCCGTTGTGCCTTCTATTATTTTTGGTCTTTTTGGACTTGGTTTTTTTATACAGTTTATTGGCGCTGGCGCTGATACTGTTCTCAACGATGGTCAATTGCGCTGGGGACAGCCTAATATTCTTTGGGCTAGCTTAACGATGTCTTTATTAACATTACCAGTTATTATTGTTTCTGTCGAAGAAGCGTTGAAAACAATTCCAAGAGAATTGAGAGAAGCAAGTCTGGCACTTGGAGCAACTAAATGGCAAACTATCCGCAAAGTGATTCTGCCCGAATCGGTATCGGGAATTATGACCGGGACTATTCTTGCAGTAAGCAGGGGAGCTGGCGAAGTTGCACCAATTCTGTTTACAGGGGCGGCTTATTATTTGGCTACATTGCCAGGTTCTTTGAGCGATCAGTTTATGAATTTGGGATACCATATTTATATTATGTCCACTCAATCTTCTGATGTGGAGAAAACAATGCCCATACAGTTTGCGACCACTTTAGTGCTGCTAATCTTGACATTATCACTGAATGTTGTTGCAGTAATCATTAGAGCAAGAATCAGAAGAAAAGCAAAATAATGATTTGCTCATAAATAAAAATTATCCTTTTAGATATAAAATATGAAAGACATAAAAATAAAAGTTAATGATTTGTCACTATATTATGGTGAAAAAAAGGCGCTGAATGAAATCACAATGGAAATTCCAGCCAATAAAGTGACAGCTCTGATTGGGCCTTCAGGTTGCGGGAAATCAACTTTTTTGAGATGTATTAACAGAATGAATGACTTGATTCCGAGTGTTTCTATTACAGGGGAGATGCATGTAGAAGGTGTTGACATCTATAATAAAAATGTTGATGTAGTTAATATTCGAAAAAAGATTGGAATGGTTTTTCAAAAATCCAACCCTTTTCCAAAATCTATTTATGAAAATATTGCCTATGGTCCCCGCATTAACGGAATAAAAGATAAGACTCAATTGGACGAAATTGTGGAAACTTCTTTGCGCCAGGCTGCCATTTGGGATGAGCTGAAAGATCGTTTGGACGATTCTGCGCTTGGGCTTTCGGGCGGACAGCAACAGCGTTTGTGTATTGGAAGAACATTGGCGGTAAGCCCGGATATTATTTTGATGGATGAGCCAGCCAGTGCATTGGATCCTATTTCCACTTCGAAAATTGAGGAATTAATACATCAGTTAAAAGAGCAGTATACGATAATCATTGTAACTCATAATATGCAGCAAGCGGCTAGAACGAGTGATCAGACTGCTTTCTTTTATATGGGGAATTTAATAGAAATGGGTAAAACAAATTCTATATTTACAAATCCTGTCCAAAAACAAACTGAAGATTATATAACGGGAAGATTTGGATAATGAGTTGGTTCGTATAGTTTTGGTACGAAAGATGTTCCTTAACTTTTAAACTTATTAACTCTGAACTTTTAAACAGTATAAAATGACAACACATTTCGAAATAGAATTAGGAAAATTAAAAGGCATTATTGAAAAAATTGGACACTTGGCCGAGGGTCAGGTAAGCGAAGCCATTAAAATACTTTTGCAGGAGCCTGAAACGACTGAACAGAAAATTATAAAAAAAACGGAAAGCAAAATTGATAAACTGGATGTCAAGATAGACGAAATTTGTCAAAGGATTTTTGCTTTGCAGCAACCAGTAGCTTCCGATTTGCGGTTTATTATGTCAGCAATGCAAATTAGCAATGAAATTGAACGCATCGGCGATTTATCTGTCAGCATTGTAAAGAAAGCTAAAAACATAAAAGAAAAATACGATTTGGTCGTAAGGTTCAATATTGCGGATATTTCTAAACTAGTTGAGCTAATTACGGTTAAGACCAATAATTGTTTCTTAACACGTGAGGAAAGCACAATTGGTGAAATATTTCTTTTGAACAAAGAAATTAAAAATAAATCCGATGAAGCTGTTCATGATATTATCAACGAAATGAAAGTGAACTCCAAAGCAGTGGTTTCCGGTACTAATCTGGTAATAGTTCTAAAACATCTAGAACGTATTTCCGAACATTGCACTAATATAGCCGAGTATGTTTATTTTATGGTCAATGCCAAAATTATCAAGCACGATAAAATAGATGATATACTGCCTAAAGAATAATTTTTCGTTCGCGGTTTTAAAATTTAAGATTGTAAAAAAGTCGGAGCTATTATGTTAGTTCCGACTTTTTTATGGTTGTTTGGAGTTGTTTTTTGCGTCTCTGCGCCTTTGCGTGGAATTGGGCTCGCAAAGGCGCAGAGACGCAAAGAATAGAATGTTAAAGCGAAATTTGCATTTTGTAGGTTTGTGACTATTATTTTATACATTTGAAAAAGATATGAAGAGGTGTTTGTGAGACCGAGCTACCCAAATTAAGGTGGATTGGAGTGATTTTATCAGTCCTATATACAAGCTGTACGTAATATTACAAAAAAAAATGAATAAAATTTTTGCACTAAGTTTACTAACATTATTGACAAGTTGTTCCCATTATTTAGTAAATAATGAAGGATTTACTCGTCCACCAAAAAACTATAAATTTAGTTATAAAAAAAAATCTACAAAACTAACTGACGCTAAAATAATTGACACAACTGTAATATATTATTTGACAAATAGTAATTATTATAGAGATAGCGATGCATACAAAAATAGTGACGGGTACATTCGTTTTTACGCAAACGGAAAATTCAAAATGCAAGGAACAAAAACATATCCTAAAATTGAAGAAATAAATAATGTGAATTATGGAATTGTTGGGTATTTTAAGATTAAAGGTAATGTAGTTAAACTTCAAATTTACACTGATATAAATGCAGGTTCAGATCAATTTGAATTTGGAATTATTGATGAAAATAGTGATTTACTTTTGTTAAACGAAAATCCAAGAACAGATTTTTGTCTTGGGTATTCAGAAAAAGCAATTAGAAAGAAAATTAACGAAATATCTGTTTTTAGAGCAAACCTTAATCCAAAAATTTATAAAAAAATAAAAATAGAAGGAATGACATACGATAAACCGAATTGGTAAAAAAAAACACTACGCACAACAGCAAGGGTTTGGTTGTGTGCGTAGCACGAACAATGAAACCCGTGTTGAACGGAACCGATTCCAGTTCCGTTACACTATGGAGTTATCGTAAAAGAAATTTGTAGATTTTCAAGAGGGTTCTGCATCCTCTTTTTTTTGTAAAAAATCTAGATACCTCCCTTTAGCCCCGATTGCAGTGAAAATCCTTGTTGCCCGGGGTTCGGGTAACAAGATTGTAACGGAGCGGGACTATATTTCCTGAAATGCCAAAATTTTCTGCTTCAAAAATTAATAATCGAACATAGTTTTAAAAAACACTGAATAACTCTTCCCAATTAACGGTGGATTCTAATTGTGGCAATCCTTGATATTGTTCAATTTTGGCAATATCTTCAATTTTAAAGCGCTCTTGACAGGTAAAAGGCACTAATCCTTCTTTTTGAAGTTTTTCGGCCAAATAAATCTGTTCATACTGCCCTGGAGTGGGAATAAAAAAAGCTTTTTTATTCAGTTTGACCAAATCCATAATCGTGGTATAGCCAGACCTGCAGAGTACTTTTTCACTTTCGTTGAAGGTGTATTCCAGCTGGCGGGTTTTCATGAAATTATAGTAGGTTACATTTCCTATCTGTTCTTTCTTTTGTTCCGCTTCGATTATTCCTTTTATAAAAACTATTTTTCCGTCAAAACGTTTTACTTCTTCGGTCAGGTGAGCTTCCAATAATCCCCGCTGAGGTTCCGGGCCGGATAAAATAATCATGAGGTCATACTGAATTGGCAATGCCATTTTGTGCATTCGGCTCAATGGGCCCAAATAGTTAACCGTTAGAGAATTGTTTTCCAAATGCCCCAGTTTTCCAGTAAGATTTAATTCTGAATTTACATCTGGAATCCAGCAGGCAGTGAATTTTTTTATGATTTTTTGATGTATTTTACTGGTAAGCCAAGTGGTGTTTCCAGTCAGGACATTCAACTGATGGGTGATAAAGACAGACGGGATTTTTTTGCTGAAAACGCCCAATCGGTTATCCGATATGATTCCGTCAATTTCATATTTTTTAATCCATTTTTTTACAATGTTTTTCTCTTCACTGATAGCTTCCAGCATTTTGGGCAGGCTTTTTATCAGTTTCCATTTAAAGTTCTTGCCGTTTTTTGCATATTCAATCTGATAGGAAGGCAATTCCAGGGTTTTTAAATACGGAAATTCTTTGCGGAGTAATTCTAGAGCAACTCCGTCTGAAGCAATTATTGGGGTGAAATTATTTTCCTGCAGCGCTTTGATAATTGGAATGCAGCGGGTCGCGTGTCCTAGTCCCCAATTTAAGGGCGCGATCAAAATTGTTTTATTTTCGGAGTTTAAATTCATGTGTCAGTCTTACAGTTTAATTGTAAGTCTAAAGATACTTTGTGTGCTGTCTTTTAATGTTTGCAATGTATTACTAAAAGATTATTTAATGTGATAACATGATATATTCGATGCTAAAGTAATATCTTTTAGAAAGATAATTCAAACTATTTTCATGTCATATTAGCGTAGTCGGGATAAGATGCTAGCCTAGTTGCCAATGACTCGTAAATTTGTCATGATTATCAATATTGTGAGTCCTTGGGATTGCAAACAAAAAAGGCTAACCAATATGGAGAGCCTTTACAGTTATATTATGAAACCAGTTTATTGTTTGATATAAGTTTTATTTCCGTTTGAATTGATGTAATATTTACCTCCTTGCGGGCCAGTATATACTTTTTTGCCGTTGTATTCTCCCGTTACTTTATCGGCGGATTTCGCAACTTCTTTTTTCGCTTTACTTGTTGTTTTGTCTGCAGTTGCTTTGGCATCTTTGGTAGCTTTATCGGCAGATTTTTTTACTTCTTTTGTAGTTTTGTCGACAGTTGCTTTAGAATCTTCGGTAGCTTTATCGGCAGATTTTTTTGCTTCTTTTGCAGTTTTGTCGACAGTTGCTTTAGAATCTTTGGTAGTTTTATCGGCAGATTTTTTTACTTCTTTTGTGGTTTTGTCTGCAGTTGCTTTAGAATCTATAGTAGCTTTATCTGCCTTTTTTTTGGTAGTTTTTGCTGCTTTTTCGACCGTTGTCTGCTCTTTCGTTTTGGTTGTTTGCCCGTAAAAAGTATTCGAAGCAATAAAGATGAAACTTAATAACAATAATTTTTTCATAGCTATTTAGATTTTAAATTAGATTTAAATTTAGTGATTTTTTTTAAAATTAGATGCTAATTGTTTAAAAATAAGCTCTTAGCTCAACGCTTCCTGTGTGAATAGCATCGCTGGTTTCGCTTTTTCGGCCTTGGTAAACTAAATTCAAGTCTAAAAATTTAGTCAGATTTACTTGGAACAATGTTCTCCAAGTAATGTTTTGCCCTTTTTGCAGCCCTTCCAGCATTTGATATCCTGCCGAAGAATATTCATTGCCGGTAAAGTCATTTTTATACAATGAAATTTCACTGTTGATGTTAAACTTGGAAGTGCCTGTGTAGCTGAATGCAGTTCCAAATCGGTTTTGTGTTAAAGTATCCAAACTGCCAATTTGGTTTTCTTTACTGATGTATTCATAAAAAAGGTCTAAGCTCACATTTTTTGAGAACAGATAGCTAATCTTTGGAAACCATAAATAGCCTTCGATTGTATAATTTTTTTCGGCAAATGTTTTGGACTCTGTTGCATTTTGCAAGGTTTTGGCAACAAGGTCAAATAACCAGCTTTTTTGAAATAAATGCTGGTATTCCAGCTGATGAAAGCTGTTGTCATTTTTAATGGTGCCAATAGACAATAGATTTTGGGTTTCATTTTTGGTGAAAGTGTAGGTAACGGAATTGTCTTTTTTTCCTCTGTTGTATGACAAGCTGTTCGTAAAGGTTTTGATAAGTCCCAAAATGTCGTCCGAAGATGAGTTAAATGGATTCATAGCCAAATGTTCTCCGTCATTCTTGACTTTTCGGTCCATAATAAAGGATGTCTGCATATAAAAATGGGACAGCGCTTTCTTGAACGATTTGCTGTTTTGCCAAATAATAGGATTAATGATAAAAGATTGCGAGAATCTGTTTTGGTTGGTTTTAATATAAATTTGGTTGGGTAAAAAGATTCGGGTATAAGTAGCTAAATCCGAAAAAGGAGCAATCTCAAATTCTTCCAAATCCTTTATTCCATTTCCGTTGTAATCATTCCAAGTGTATTTTCCCTGCCCAGCCGGAACTTCAACATAAGTGTAGTCCTGAAAAGGCATGGTGCCGGAATTGGTTTCGTAACGGGTATTGCTTTGAACCAGTTTTTTAAAATACTGGTCGTTATACACTATTCTTGAGTTAAGGGAAGGGGTGTTTTCCAAATTGGGATCGGTATAATCCAATTGCCTGTAGTTCACAAATAAGGAAATATCACGGCTCTCTGTTTTGAGTATTTTCGATTGAAAATTATAGCTGTTTGAAGTGTTTACTCTTTGCAGTAATCCATTTTGGATACTGTCGTTTATTCTTCTCGCATAACCCAATTGAAAATATACTTTGGTGCTGTCTCCATGCCCAGCGTATATTCCGTATTCCGAAAAGCGTTGGCTAAGCGAAGAGAATTGTTGGGTTGCTTTGTTTTTTTCTTGATTGTCCTCAAAGTGAATAGTGCTGCCAATCCAATTTTTTTTGTGATGATAGCGTATCTGCGAAAGGTTTCTTAAAAAAGCTGAACTGTTTTCTAAATCGTCACTTTTTAAATAACTCCCATCGTTTTTTATACTCCATTTTTTGAATTCAAAATTTGCGTTGAGGTTGTTTTTTATTCCCGAGTAAGTATTGGAAAGCGCTAATTTTTCAAAAGCATAGGTAATGTTTGCTACAGTTTCTGCATCTTTTTTTGGAACTAAACTAAAATTGAAACCAGTTCCCAGCAAACTCTGGTTTCCTGTAGTGGTGGCTGAATTAACATTCCAATCTCGGTAAAATTCAATACTGTTGATGCGTTCTACAGGTTTAAAATCGGCTTGTACTGCTTGAAAATTGGCAAAAGCATCTATATTCCATTTTTTGGAATACAGCCGCTGTTTTGCGTTGATTTCGCCTGAAATTCCTTGATTGTTGCTGTCGTCTATGGATGAGAATAAATTTTGGTCGCTGTTGCTGACGGCCAATTCAAATGATACGGCTGTTTTCTCGGAAGGATTGTATTTCCCAAAGAAAGTGGCCACTTGAGATTTTATGGGAGCCATTAATTGAATTATTGGTTCATAATTACCTTGTGGAATGCCGTTGACTGGTGCCGAATATTCAAATATTTTATCGACACTGGTTGGGTTGGTTAAAATGTAATTTCCTTTGGCTTGACCGACCAAAGTAAACTGAACATTGTACAATTCGTCATTCGGGTCTGTGGAATATTCATAAATGGTGTCTGCGCCGAGAATGGTTTTTTTGTACTGTATTTTCTTTTCGTCATAAGTGTCAGGAACTGCCGATGGAGCAACCATCAAACTGGTATTGTCTCCAGCTTGTGCTAAAATTTGGGCTTGCTCTTGCGAAAGATTCTGCTGGACCGGCTGATTCTTTAAATCATTTTCAGAATATACCGCTGCGCCAAAATTCCATTTTTTGTCGGTAAAACTTCCTCCATCGTAGGTAATAAATCGGGAATAATTGTTTTCGGAGTATTGGTATTCGACCACAATCCTCATTTCAGATGTAATCGGGAATTGTGGAGTAAAAACAATTTCCCCCGAATTATAATCAATAATATAGTCGTTCTCCTGACCTCTCTTGAGCAGATTGCCATTGACATAAACCCGTTCGGAACCGATAATGACCAGCACATATAATTCGCCATTTTTTCCAACTAATTTATAGGGTCCCTGATTGCCTTCCTGTCCTTTGAAATTACTGCTGGCGTAATTTCCAGTCACCAGTCCTCCCGATGCAAAAACGGTTGTTTTTTTATCTTCAGTTCCAAAGTTAACTGTTGCTAATAATCCCTGTGTTTTCTTGTTGAAAGTCAGGAAACGGCTAGTGTTGTTGCCGATAAAAACATCTCCGGCACGAACATTCCAGCTATCCGTAAACAGTTCCATGAATATGTTGTCATATTGATTCAGCCGTTGGGAATAACTTCCTTCCTGAACGGGAATGTTGGTATCCTGAATGGAGGCTCGAATACTGACTTTTTCGGATATTTTTCCTGTGATTTTAAAGTCCAGATTCGAATTGACTACTGCATTTTGATTGTTGCCGACAGTAACTCCTCTGGAAAGACTACCCACTGCGACAAGTCCGTCAAACGGAACATTTTTGGATACCGATGGGTTTTCTATCCGATATAATTTTTGATTTGTAGCATCATTATCAATAATTTTGCTGCTGTCGTAAACAGTATATTCTTTGGTTAGAATATCGGGTAGTTTTAGATAATGAACCGTTAAGGAATCAGCTGGGGTAAGGTTTTGGTTTTTGAATAAAAGAAAAGCTTTTGGAAAGTTTACTTCGTATGAAGTGCTGTCAATAACTTGTTTTTTATTGTCTAAAATTTTAAAAAAACCGGAATTGATACTCACATTTTCCAAATGAATGGTGTCTGTTGCGAAAGCTATTTTTTTGGTGCTGTACCCCAAGTCTGTTTCTTGTGCTTTAAGCGCAGAAAAACATAAAAGGACAATCCAAAATAATACTTTTTTCAGCATAAATACTATAACTCCAAAGTACCAAAATTAGTGTTTATTATTTTATAATGTTGTATATCATAAACTATACCTGTGTAATATAGAAAGGGGTAAAAATGATAATAGCAATAAAAAAATGGAAACCGAACTAACGATTTCCATTTTTTAAATTAACAGATGTTTTTTAGCCTAAGATTTAATTCTCTTTGGTCACAATCTGCATCGTTTCTCTACTCACTTGTTTCAGTAGGACTGTTTTGTTATCTTCGACTGTTTGAGCAGCATTTTCATTAAAATGTCTGATGGTATATAAAGTCACATTTTCGGTGAAATCTACTTTGAATTTTTTGGAAAGTATCGCGTTCAATTCATTGAAATTTCCAAATTTATCTTCCACACATACTGAGAAACTAATCGCAGAATTTTGGATTAAGTTCACTTTTAGTTTGAATTGGTGAAACAAACCAAAGATTTCGCTGATGTTTTCTTCCATGATGAAAGAGAAATCTATTGAAGACAATGAAATCAGCAATTGGTTTCTTTTTACAATAAAACAAGGTAAATACGGTTCAAGATCTACACCTTTGGAAACAGCTGTTCCTTTTAGTAACGGATTGATAAAAGATTTTACATACAATGGAATTTCTTTTTTCTGTAAAGGCTGCAATGTTTTTGGGTGGATAACTGATGCCCCGTAAAAAGCCAATTCGATGGCTTCACGATACGAAATCTGGTTCAGTAAGCTTGCATTTTCAAAATACCTTGGATCGGCATTCATTACACCAGGAACGTCTTTCCAGATAGTTACACTTTCGGCATTTAGGCAATACGCAAAAATCGCGGCGCTGTAGTCTGATCCTTCACGCCCTAATGTGGTAGTGAAATTGTTTTCGTCTGATCCCAAAAATCCTTGGGTAATGTTTAGTATTTTACGTTTAACGTTGTTGGCAATATTTTTTTGAGTCAACTCCCAGTCCACTTCAGCATCACGGTAAGTAGAATCTGTTTTTACAAAATTTCTAACATCCAGCCATTGTGTCTGAATTCCCTTGAAAGCCATAAAATGACTCAAAATAGTAGTCGAAATCAATTCCCCGTAGCTTACGATCTGATCGTAAACAAAGTTATAATTTGGTGATTTATTATGAGCTAAGAAATATTCTAAATCAGCAAATTGAGTATTTACAGCAGTAAAAGCTTCATTTTTATCGTCTTCAAATAAATCCAATAGGATCTGATTGTGGTATTTTTTTACTTCTTGTACCGATGAATTTAATTCGGTTGATTTGTCAAAATAATTTTTGATTACGTCTTCAAGCGCATTAGTCGTCTTCCCCATAGCCGAAACGATAACCAGCACATCTTCATAGCCCACTTGTTGTAAAACGTCATATACGTTTTTGATACCGGCTGCATCTTTTACAGAAGCACCACCAAATTTGAATACCCTCATTTTAATTCAGATTTTAGATTTCATATGTCAGATTTTTAGTCTGAAATTAATCATATTTTTATTTTAATTTATTTTCTACAAAATAGTCAATAGCAGCTTCGTCCATTTGGGCTACGCGCCATTCGTCTAGTACTTTGGCTCCGGAATTTTTATAAAAATCAATTGCTGTCGTGTTCCAGTCCAATACGTTCCATTCAATTCTTCTTACTTTGTCTTTTTTCCCCTGTTTGATAATTTCAGAATACAAAGCGTAGCCTAATCCTGTTCCGCGCATGTTTTCTTTTACAACTAAATCTTCTAGATGGATTGTCTTTCCTTTCCAAGTAGAGTAGCGGTAGTAATACAATGCAATGCCTACAATTTCGTTCGGGTCATTCTCAGACTCGGCGACAAAAACTTGGAACAAGGGTTTGTCCCCAAAACCATCGCTAATAAGATCATCAATCGTTATTAAAACTGCATCCGGCTCTTTTTCGAATACTGCCAGCTCCTGAATTAATGCTAAAACACCATGCATGTCCTCTTTTCTTCCTTTGCGTATTTTCATGATTTCGTGTTTTTATTCTTCAATTCTATTAAAAAACAGTCAATTAGGAACTCGTTTTTATGAAATATGTAGCAAATATACAATACTGACAAACTATCTAAGTATTATTCTTTTCATTTTCACAAAAAAAACGATATTTGTGACTTCAAACTAACTACATCGATTTCGTAATGGAAGAAAGAAACAAAACATTAGGGGAATTTATCATTGAAAATCAAAAAGCTTTTCAATACTCATCTGGTGAATTATCCAGGATTATTAATTCAATTCGGTTGGCGGCCAAAGTTGTGAATTATAAAGTAAACAAAGCTGGATTAGTAGACATTGTTGGTGCTGCTGGGGAGCAGAATGTTCAAGGCGAAGATCAGCAAAAATTAGATGTTTATGCAAATGAAATTTTCATACAAACCTTAATTAATCGGGAAATTGTCTGCGGGATTGCTTCGGAGGAGAATGATGATTTTATTACAGTCGAAGGAAGTGATAACAGTCATAACAATAAGTATATTGTTTTGATGGATCCATTAGACGGTTCCTCAAATATTGATGTAAATGTTTCTGTAGGAACTATTTTTTCGGTGTATAGAAGGATTACGCCTATAGGAACTCCCGTAACATTAGAAGATTTTTTGCAGCCGGGTGTTAATCAAGTAGCCGCAGGTTATGTAATTTATGGGACTTCGACTATGCTTGTCTACACTACAGGTTATGGAGTGAACGGATTTACTTTGAATCCTGCTATTGGAACTTTTTATCTCTCGCATCCTAATATGAAATTTTCTGAGGATGGAAATATATATTCGATTAACGAAGGGAATTATGTTCATTTCCCGCAAGGGGTGAAAGATTATATCAAATACTGCCAGCTCGAAGAAGAAGACCGCCCTTATACTTCCCGTTATATTGGAAGTTTAGTTTCGGATATTCACAGAAATATGATTAAGGGAGGAATTTACATTTACCCTACAAGCTCTAAAGCTCCAAAAGGGAAGCTGCGTTTGCTGTACGAATGTAATCCTATGGCCTTTATTGTAGAACAGGCTGGAGGAAAAGCTTCGGATGGATTTGATAGGATAATGGAAATTCAGCCTACAGAACTTCATGAAAGAGTGCCTTTCTTTTGCGGAAGCTTAAATATGGTTAAAAAAGCCGAAGAGTTTATGCATAAAGCAAAATTGAGCAAATATTAAATAGTAAACCAAAAACAAACCAAAGAATAAACCAAAAAACAGCTCCCGAAAATGGAAGCTGTTTTTATTTATACATGTTTTTCATTTCATACAAAAAAGTTTCTTCATCTACTTGTAAGTCTACTAATTTTAGCGCTTTGTTTACTATGTAATTTACATTGCCAGGGGTAAAACCTAAGGCCAGAGCAAATTTAACCAGTAGGTGCTCTTGTAAGTCTCCCAATTGATGATCACGGTGTACAATTCTGGCTAGCTTATAGAGAGCTTCCAGTCTTTCGATATATAAGTAAGGTGCGTTGATTGGGTATTTAGAAGGATCTTTTAAAATCTCGTCGTATTCTTCTTTAGAAATTTGAAGCGCTACAGCTAATTTATCCAAAAAATTTTGCTCTTGCTCAGTAATATCGCCATCGGCATGGGCTACACGGACAATGGCTGAGAAATGACCTCGGTTCTTTTGTATGTTTTCACTGTTGAATAAGTCTGAAAAAGGCATAATGTTAGTGTTTATGGTTTAATATAAAGTTAGTTATTTTTTAGTATTGATTTTATTTTTTGATTGTTTTTTTGTAAGATTGAAGGCTGTTTTTATTTTTTTTTTAGTTAATGATTTTTTAATCAAATATTTCATTTTCAAAATTAATCGTAAGTTTACGTCCCCATATCATTTAATTCATTAGTAATGTCAGAGTTTTTAATATATTTTCAGATAGGTTTAAAACATGTATTGAATATACATGCTTATGATCATGTTTTATTTTTAATTGCATTGTCTGTTCCTTTCTCTTTTAATGACTGGAAAAGAATTTTGCTTTTAGTAACTGTATTCACTTTGGGACATACTGCGGCACTTTTTCTTTCGGTTTTTGAAATTATTGCTGTCAAAGTCAATGTGGTCGAATTACTGATACCAATTACGATTTTAATAACGGCTTTCTATAATTTATTTACGGCAGGTAAAACCAGTAAAAATGGAAGCGTCAATTTGGTTTTTATAATAACATTGTTCTTTGGAATCATCCACGGGTTGGGGTTTTCAAATTATTTTAAAACACTATTGGGAGGCAGTGCCGCTTCAAAATTATTGCCAATGTGTGAATTTGCATTGGGAATAGAAGCTGCTCAAATTACAGTTGTTATTGTAGTTTTGATTTTGTCTTATATTGTACAAACAGTTTTTCGTTTTTCAAAACGGGATTGGGCATTGGTGATGTCGGCATTTATAATTGGGGTAGTTTTACCAATGATTTTGGAAAATGAAATCTGGAAGAGATAGACATTTATGGAAAAAATAAAATTAAACAAATACGACAAGGCCTATCTTAGGATTGCTACAGAATGGGGTTTGTTGTCCTATTGCAAAAGAAAACAAGTGGGGGCCATTATAGTAAAAGACCGAATGATTATATCGGATGGGTACAATGGAACGCCATCAGGATTTGAAAATTGCTGTGAAGACGAAGAGGGATTAACACGCTGGGATGTTCTGCATGCTGAAGCTAATGCCATATTGAAAGTGGCAAGATCCACACAGTCTTGTGAAGGAGCTACTTTGTATATAACGCTTTCGCCTTGTAAGGAATGCAGTAAGCTTATTCATCAGTCTGGGATAAAAAGAGTGGTTTATCATAATGGTTACCGAGATGATTCTGGATTGCAGTTTTTAATAAAGGCAGGTATAGAAGTAGAACATATTCCTGTTTTAGAAGATTAACAAAATGAAATTTGATAATAAGTATTTACCCATATTGATTGGAGGCATTTTTGCCTTAGGAATTTTTATTGGCAGTTTGTCTGGCTCGCCATCATCTAAATCTTTTATTGCTAAACAAAACACCAAAGAAAAACTTAACAAGCTGATTGATTTCATCGATAATGAATATGTTGATGATGTGAATACAGATTCAATAGTGAGTCTTACTGTTGATAATATTTTGGCAAAATTGGATCCCCATTCTGTGTATATTCCTGCAAAGCAACAAGCAGAAATAGCTGAGACTATGAAAGGAGATTTTGTGGGAATTGGAATTAATTTTTATATGTTTAAAGATTCTGTTGCTGTTATAGCTCCCGTAAAAAATGGTCCTTCGGCCAAAGCGGGTATCATGGCGGGAGATCGTATTCTGTTTGCCGATAAAACTAAATTATTTGGACGGAAATTGCCAAATGATAGTTTGTTTGCTACTTTAAAAGGAGAAGTAGGCTCTCATATTGAATTGACAGTTTACCGTAAATCAGAACATAAAAAAATGAAAATTAACATCAAGCGTGATGTGATTCCACTGAAAAGTGTCGATGTTGCTTTGCGGTTGAATGCAACTACAGGCTATATCAAGATAAATCGTTTTGCCGAGACTACGTATGCTGAATTTATAAAAGCTCTGGCCAGCTTAAAAAAGCAAGGAGTAAAATCTCTCGTAATTGATGTTCGCGATAATGGTGGAGGATATATGGAAGAAGCAATTGCTATAGCTGATGAATTTTTGAAAGACAAAACACTGATTGTTTTTACCAAAAGCACTAAAGAACCAACTGAAAAAATGTATGCTACTGAAAAAGGCAGTTTCGAAACGGGCAATATATTTGTTTTAATTAATGAAAATAGTGCTTCGGCCAGTGAAATTTTAGCAGGAGCAATACAGGATAATGATCGAGGGACTATTGTAGGAAGACGCTCTTTTGGTAAAGGATTGGTGCAGCGGGAAATGGATTTTAATGATGGTTCGGCGGTTAGACTTACAATTGCCAGATACTATACTCCATCAGGAAGATCAATCCAAAAACCATACTCTAAAGGAAATGAGGAATATTTTAAAGAGTCAGATTCCCGTTTTTTACACGGAGAATTGTATAAAAAAGACAGTATAAAAGTGGTCGATTCGTTGAAGTTTAAGACTAAAAAAGGGAAAACTGTTTATGGTGGAGGCGGTATTGTTCCTGATGTTTTTGTGCCTTTGGAAGCAGAACATGGAACTGAAAATGTTTCCTATTTATTGCAGTCTGGAATTGTAGGCCATTTTGTTTTCGAACAATTGGATAAAAACAGAAATGCTTATGCAAAAATGTCTTTCGATCAATTTCAAACGAAAATCAATTCAACCGATTTGTATTTTAACGCTTTTCAAAAATATCTTGCTCAAAACGGGCTGGAGATTAATTTAGCTAATTATAAAGCTTTGGTAAAAAGATACGTTAATGCCGAATTTGCTAGACAATTGTATGGTGATGTTTATTATTATCAAATGATATTGAAAGAAGACGCTATGATTAAAGCAGTTTTGAATCAAAAATAATATTAAATCTTTACATTAATGGAGAAAACGATGATTGGCAATGCCGAGAATGAACTGTTATTAGCTATTAAAAATGCTGATATTTTAGTTTTGGAAAGATTGCTGCATGATGATTTGCTATTTAATTTGCCAAACGGGCAGACTGTGACAAAGGAAATAGATCTAAATGTGTATCGTTCTGGGAAAATGAAAATTGATTACCTTGAAACCTCTAATCAGCTTATCAATATTATTGGTGATTCAGCTGTTGTTTGTGTTAATGTTTTACTCAAAGGGAACTATGATAATTCGCCTTTAGATGGAATCTTTCGTTATATTAGAGTTTGGAAACAACTGGATGAAGGTTTAAAAGTGATTGCAGGAAGCTGTGCAGCAATTTTATAAGGGATAAATATGAAAAATACAATTCGATTTTCGGCAGTTTTAATGATGTTGTTTTTTGCAATTTCTTGTGCCTGTATGAAAGATAAAAATACAGTCTCAGGAAAAGTTGTGTCTGTTGAGTTTGGGAAAGACGGTTATACTGCTAAAATTAACACGGATAAAAACGAGATCTATTTTGCGTTAATTAGTATCGTGAATGTTGGCGGTCCTCACAATTACAAAAAGCTCAAAGAAGGAGAGGAAGTTTCGTTAAAAGGAGAAATCTGGAAAACCGAAAACGAAAATCACATCAAAGTAAAAGAGATTGTTTCGGTTAAATAAGATTGATTTATCGTATACTGTTATGTGAATGACTTTGTGTGCCTCCGTTCCATAAAGTAAGCAAATCGGTAGCGACAGCGGCACCGCTTCCTGCAGCAATCGCCAGCTGACTTCTCCATCCCGCAAGAGTTCCTATCACATAAATGCCGTCGGCTACTTTATGATCTGTATTTTTAAGCTGGATTCTTTGTTTTTCGGGTAAGGCTTTTTTGTGCGGTTCTACAAACTGCATCAATCCTTCAATAGCAAATGTATTAGCGGAACCTATACCGATGACAATATTTTGGGTTTGGTAGGTGTTTTTGTTGGTGATTACAGTAAATTTAGGATAGTGTCCTTCAATTTTTAAAACTTTTTCTTCGGGAATTTGTGAGATATGAGGGTAAATATTGGATAAATGATCAATGCTTTCGGTTAATAATTCAGATCCTAATTTTCCCGGAGGAATTCCATAGGCATTGTAGAAAAGTGCTTCCTGAAGTGCAGAAGTCTTTTGGTGGGTAAAGATCCCAATTTTCTTATTAGCAACAAACGCTTTTTTTTTGGCTGAGCCCAATACCATTGCACATGATATTCCTGAAACGCCTCCGCCTATAATCAATACATCAAACACAGTTATGCGTTATCGTTCATTTTTTCAACTATTTTTTTAGACATTCTAAAAATCAGAAGAATTAATACTGCACAAAATGAAGCGACTACACCAACAAGCGCGATTACACTATCTCCTTTAAACGGATTTTGAAAATCAATTAAGGTAATATTGAAAACAAGAAGCGAAACGGCTAAAAGCACTAAGATGTTAGTGAAAATTTTCATAATTTATATTTTTGTTTTTACCGGTAAAGTTTTATTCATAGACTATCTTAAAACGTTTAAATACAAGTAATCTTTACCAGAAAAGATTTTATGGGGTAAATTTATAATTTTTTTTTTTAGAGAAACAAACCTTTAACATTAGCGGCAAATAATTTAACAGCTATTGCCAAAAGGATTACGCCAAATGTCTTACGAATTACCCCAAGTCCGTTTTTACCTAGCATTTTTTCGATTTTTCTTGAAGATTTTAAAACAATATAAACTACTATAATGTTCAGTATAATGGCTATAATAATATTTATGGCATGATATTGTGATCTTAAAGAAAGCAAAGTGGTCATTGTGCCTGCACCCGCAATGAGCGGAAAAGCTAAAGGCACAATAGAGGCTGAGCTGGCTTCTTCATCCCGATAAAGATGGATTCCCAAAATCATTTCCAGAGCCAAAAAGAATAAAACCAAGGACCCTGCTACGGCAAAGGAGTGAACATCAATTCCTATCAGGTTCAGGAATTCTTCTCCTACAAACAGAAATAATATCATGATTGTGCCCGCAACTAAAGATGCTTTTTCTGATTCAACATGTCCATGTTTGGCTCTTAATCCAACAATAATGGGAATAGATCCTACTATGTCAATCACGGCAAAAAGTACCATTCCTACCGTTATTATCTCCTTCAGATTGAAATTCATCATAACACTAATTTTTTAATGAATAATTTATCTAAAATCATTTGGGTTCTCAAAAATACATAATTATTTTTCATTTTAAGAGTTTTATTGTTAAATCATCAGGGTTTTGCGGTTAATGTACAGTCGATAAATAGGTTGTTGTGAAGGGCAATACTCTTCGATTATTAAGTTTATGTAGGTAAAATAGTTGCAATGTGTTAATTTGATGTGTAAGTTTAAATGCGGATTTTTATTTCGTGAATCTTTGGTTACATTTGCAAAATGTTTCAGCTAGGAAAAACCATCGTCTCGGAGGATATACTCGAAAAAGAATTTGTTTGTAATTTGTCAGCCTGCAAAGGGGCTTGCTGTGTCGATGGCGATGCGGGTGCTCCATTAAGTTTGGCAGAAACAAAAATATTGGAGGAAATATATCCAAAAGTGAAGCCATTTTTAAGAAAACAGGGAATTGAGGCGATAGAAGCACAGGGAACTTGGGTAAATGGTATTGATGGTGATCTCGAAACGCCGTTAATTGACAATAAAGATTGTGCTTATGTCATTTTTGACGGGAAAACTGCGCTTTGCGGAATAGAACAAGCCTACAATCAAGGAATAATTGACTGGAAAAAACCTGTTTCCTGTCATTTGTATCCTATACGAGTTAAAGATTTTACCGAGTTTGCGGCTGTTAATTATGACAAATGGGATATTTGTGATGCAGCTTGTTCTTTAGGTCAAGAACTCGAAGTTCCGGTGTATAAATTTGTCAAAGAAGCTCTTGTACGCCGCTTTGGAAACGATTGGTATTTGGAACTTGAAAAAGTTGCCGAAGACTTGAAAAAAGGGTTGTGACAGTAACTCTGAAAGTCTTTAACTTTTTCTAGAATTCCGTTGTTTTGTGGGAGTTTAAGCTACTTTATTCATTTCAAAACTTTGAAAATCAATTATTTATAATTTGTAAGAAAAACATCAAGATTTCTATTTTTTGTTAAAAACTATGAAGTATTGTGAATAAGTTTGACTTTTAATAACCGCATTATTTCACAATCTTTGTAATTCGATTTTCGTATCAATTTTCAATAAAAAAATCAAAAATAAACAACAATATCTCATGTCTAAAATAGAACCAATTTTACAAGAAAATAAAAATCGTTTCGTAATTTTTCCAATTAAGCATCATGATATTTGGGAGAGATACAAAATGATGGAAGCTAGTTTTTGGACAGCCGAAGAAATTGATTTGTCACAAGACTTAAACGACTGGAATAATAAGTTGAGTGATGATGAACGTTATTTTATAAAACACATCTTGGCTTTTTTTGCGGCTTCAGATGGAATTGTAAATGAAAATCTTGCTGAGAATTTTGTGAATGAAGTGCAATATGCCGAAGCTAAATTTTTCTATGGTTTTCAAATCATGATGGAAAATATTCATAGCGAAACGTATTCTCTTTTGATTGATACTTATGTAAAAGACGAAAACGAAAAATCTGATTTGTTTAATGCTTTGGATGTTTTTCCAGCTATTAAAAAGAAAGCAGACTGGGCTTTAAAATGGATTGAGTCAGATTCTTTTGCAGAAAGGCTGATTGCTTTTGCAGCGGTAGAAGGAATTTTCTTTTCAGGAGCATTTTGTTCTATTTATTGGTTAAAGAAACGCGGACTAATGCCAGGTTTGACATTTTCAAATGAGCTGATTTCCCGTGACGAAGGTGTTCACTGTGATTTTGCAGTGCATTTGCATAATCATCATTTGGTAAATAAAGTGCCAAAAGAAAGAATAAGAAGCATTATTGTTGATGCTTTGAATATAGAAAGAGAATTTATCACCGAATCGCTTCCTGTGAGCTTGATCGGAATGAATGCTGGCTTAATGACTCAATATCTAGAATTTGTAGCCGACAGGCTATTGGTAGAATTGGGTTGTGACAGAGAATATAATGTTTCTAATCCATTCGATTTTATGGATATGATTTCACTACAAGGGAAAACTAATTTCTTCGAGAAAAAAGTTGCTGAATACCAAAAATCAGGCGTTAAAGTTACTGAAGGCGGTGATTCCCAAAAAATAAGCTTCGACGCTGATTTTTAAAATACAATTTTGATGTAAAATACGTTATAGTATTTGACGCAGTTAAAAAAATAATAAAAGAATAATTATAATTAAGTAGTTTTTAAGATCCCCAAATCTAAAAGCTAAGTTAATTCAGCCCCGTTATTTTCGGGACATACAACGGCGTTTTGTTTCATTTCATTATTTATGCGATGAAACGAAATATCGAAGTGTGTTATGGATTAACGCAGAGTAAAAAATGAATTATGAATTCCTACTGTTCGTAAGTCACAATTCATTCACTAAATAAATTTGATGAGTATGTACGTTGTAAAAAGAGATGGCCACAAAGAGCCTGTAATGTTTGACAAAATTACAGAGAGAATTAAAAAGTTATGTTATGGCTTGAACGAATTGGTTGATCCAGTTAAAGTTGCTATGCGTGTTATTGAAGGTTTGTATGATGGGGTTTCTACATCCGAACTGGATAATCTTGCTGCAGAAACTGCTGCATCTATGACAATTGCTCACCCAGATTATGCACAATTGGCTGCTCGTATTGCGATATCAAATCTACATTCAAACACCAAAAAATCATTCTCGGAAACGATGAATGAAATGTATCATTATATCAATCCAAGAACCAATCAAGAGTCGCCATTATTAGCCGAAGAGGTGCATAAAGTGATTATGGAAAATGCTGAGTTTTTGGATTCACATATCATTTACAATAGAGATTTTAATTACGATTATTTTGGTTTTAAAACGCTGGAACGTTCGTATTTATTAAAAATAAATGGAAAAATCGTTGAGCGTCCGCAACACATGTTAATGCGTGTTGCAGTAGGAATTCACCTTGACGATTTAAAATCGGTTTTGGAAACATATGACTTAATGTCTAAGAAGTACTTTACCCACGCAACTCCAACTTTGTTTAATGCGGGTACTCCAAAACCTCAAATGTCTTCCTGTTTCCTTTTGGCAATGCAGGATGACAGTATTGACGGTATTTATGATACTTTAAAACAAACGGCAAAAATCTCGCAATCAGCGGGAGGGGTGGGGCTTTCTATTCATAATGTTCGTGCAACGGGTTCTTATATTCGTGGTACAAACGGAACTTCCAATGGAATTGTGCCGATGTTAAGAGTTTTCAATGATACAGCTCGCTATGTAGATCAAGGAGGCGGAAAAAGAAAAGGAAGTTTTGCAATCTACATCGAAACTTGGCATGCAGATATCTTCGACTTCTTGGATTTGAAAAAGAATACAGGTAAAGAAGAAATGCGCGCCAGAGATTTGTTCTTCGCAATGTGGACTTCCGATTTATTCATGAAACGCGTTCAGGAAGATTCTACTTGGACTTTGATGTGTCCTAACGAATGTCCTGGTTTGTATGATGTGTATGGAGAAGAATTTGAGGCTTTATATACGGATTATGAATTTAGAGGAAAAGGCCGAAAAACGATCAAAGCACGTGAATTATGGGAGAAAATCCTTGAGTCGCAAATTGAGACAGGAACGCCTTATATGTTGTATAAAGATGCTGCCAACAGAAAATCAAATCAAAAAAATCTAGGTACGATTCGTTCTTCAAATTTATGTACCGAGATTATGGAATTCACTTCAAGTGATGAGGTGGCGGTTTGTAATTTGGCTTCTATTTCTTTACCAATGTTTATCGAGAATGGTGCTTTCAATCACCAATTATTATTTGATGTAACTAAACGCGTGACTCGTAACTTAAACAGAGTAATCGACAGAAACTACTATCCTGTAAAAGAAGCCGAAAACTCTAATATGCGTCACAGGCCAATCGGTCTTGGAGTTCAGGGACTTGCTGATGCTTTCATTATGCTGCGTTTGCCTTTTACAAGTGATGAAGCTAAAACATTAAACCAAGAAATATTCGAAACCCTATACTTTGCTGCCTGTACCGCATCTATGGAAATGGCAATCGAAGAAGGACCGTATTCTACTTTCAAAGGATCTCCAATGTCAAACGGAGAATTCCAGCACAATTTGTGGGGAATGAAAGACGAAGAATTGTCAGGAAGATGGGACTGGGCTTCGCTTAGAAAAGAAGTTGTTAAAAACGGAGTTCGTAACTCATTATTAGTTGCGCCAATGCCAACGGCTTCGACTTCTCAAATTTTGGGTAACAACGAAGCATTCGAGCCTTATACTTCAAATATTTATACAAGACGTGTATTGTCAGGCGAATTTATCGTAGTGAACAAACATTTATTACACGATTTAGTAAAATTAGGATTGTGGAATGACAGTTTGAAACAAGAAATAATGCGTCACAACGGATCAGTTCAAAACATTGACATAATTCCGCAGGATTTGAAAGAATTGTACAAAACCGTTTGGGAAATGTCCATGAAAGATATTATTGATATGTCTCGTCAAAGAGGCTATTTCGTAGATCAATCGCAATCGTTGAATTTGTTCATGCAGGACGCCAATTATTCTAAATTGACTTCAATGCACTTCTACGCTTGGCAGTCTGGATTGAAAACTGGAATGTACTACTTGAGAACCAAAGCTGCGGTAGATGCTATTAAATTCACATTAAACAATGATAAAAAAGAGGAAGTCATTCCTGAGTCTAAACCACAGCAAGCAAGAGTTCTTGAAGCAGTTGAGGTAGAAGCACAAATGACTCCTGATGAATATAGAGCAATGATTGAACTAGCTAAAAATGCTGGTCCAGATGATTGCGAAATGTGTGGGTCTTAATTGGGAAAATAGAATAAAGAAAATAGAATAAAGAGAACAGCTGTCAATTTCGATGGCTGTTTTTTTGGAGCTATTTCCCGCTTTTCGTTGCAAATGAAATTCACTGAACTCCTATGAGAATATGAATATAGTGAAGTAATCTTTTTATTTTTAAAGGAAAAATAAAAAGGATTTCCACTGCAATCAGGGCTATGGTTTTTGTCTTTAGAAGAATAGTTTTTGGTCTATTTTATATTGCATTCTCAAATAATTAAAAATGATATTTTAGATATTTTGTATTTATAAGTTATTAAACACATATTAAAAATAATGATTGAAAATTTAGACAGAACAAATCCATCAGATGCAGTAAAATATTTTAGAAACTGCATCCTTACAGGTGACTTAAGTGGAGCATTAAGTTGCTTTGATAAAGATGCTACTTATATTGAACGAGACGGGCAAGAAATAAAAGGGTTGGATAATATTAAAAAATCAATGGAACACCTTTGTACTTGGAAACCGGACATAAAAGGAAGTAAACAAAGGGTCACAATTGTTGGCGATCTAGCTGTTTGGGTAGATGCATGGACTTTAAAAGCGGTTATGCCTGACGGAAAGCCTATTGAAATGAATGGTGCAACGACTTGTATGATGAAAAAAAATGAAAATGGAATTTGGTTATGGCTGGTGGACAATCCATTTGCTGCTGAAGTATTTGAAAACTAAATTAATTTAAAATTGCAAAAAAAATCCGTTATTTTCTCTCCCCAATTTGTTGTCTCCACATTGCATAATACAAGCCTTTTTCATCCAATAAATCTTGGTGCTTACCTTGTTCGATGATTTGTCCTTGTTCCAAAACAAATATTTTGTCAGCGTGCATAATAGTAGATAAACGGTGAGCTATCAAAACTGTAATTTGATCTTGTTTAGAGGAAATACTGCGAATAGTTTTGGTGATTTCTTCTTCGGTGATCGAGTCCAATGCTGATGTGGCTTCGTCAAAAAGCAACAAATGCGGATTTCTAAGTAAAGCTCTGGCAATAGACAAACGCTGTTTTTCACCGCCTGATACTTTTATGCCTCCTTCACCTATAGTAGTGTTTATGCCGTTTTCGGCACGGTTTAATAAATTTTGACAAGCCGATTTTTGTAAAACATCATTAATTTCTTCGTCGGTAGCATTTGGTTTTACAAATAGCAAATTGTCTTTTATCGTTCCCGAAAACAATTGTGCATCTTGGGTTACAAAACCTAACTGCTGTCTTAATTCGGTAAGATCAATGTCTTTTGCGTTTTTTTCATTATAAAAAATAGCGCCTTCTGCGGGATTGTACAATCCGACCAGCATTTTGACCAAAGTCGTTTTACCGCTTCCTGATGGACCAACAAAAGCAATGGTTTCACCAGCTTTTGCATCAAAAGAAATGTTTTTTACGGCATAGGAACTGGCAGTTTGGTGTTTGAATGAAATATTATCAAAACGCAGATGATTAATCGAGCCAATTGTTTTAGGGTTTACTGGCGTTTCTTCGCTTTTGGAATTCATTAAATCAGCAAAATTATCCATTGAGGCTTTCGTTTCGTTGTAGGTCGCAATCACATTCCCAAGTTCCTGCAGCGGGTTAAACAAAAAGAATGAAAAGAACATTAAAGTAATCAAGTCTCCCGGTTTGATAATGTCATGAAAAATGAACATATAAAGTGCAAAAACCAAAGTAGTGCGCATAAAATGCACTGTTGTCCCCTGTATGAAACTCAGTGAACGTATAAATCTAACTTTTTTGAGTTCTAATCCAAGGATTCTAATGGTGGTAGCGTTAAGTCGGTTGACTTCCTGTTCGGTTAATCCCAAGCTTTTTACGAGCTCAATATTTCGCAAAGATTCTGTTGTGGCTCCCGCCAAAGCAGTAGTTTCTCCTAAAATTTCTCTGGAAACTTTCTTGATTCGTTTGCCTAAAAACGAACTAATGAAAGCAATTACAGGAACGGTTGCCAGAAATATCGGCCCCAACAGCCAATGAATACTTATGGCATAAACCACGACAAATACAATTCCGACTATCGATTGAAAAATTAATGAAATAGCTAGTGTGATAAATTTTTCGCAGTCAATTTTTACTTTCTGAAGTTTGCCTAGGGTTTCACCGCTTCGCTGGTCTTCAAAATCCTGAAAAGGCAATTGCAGTGCTTTCTGAATCCCGTCTGTGTACATTTGTGCACCAGTCCGCTGAATGATGATATTGGTAAAATAATCCTGGAAGTTTTTGGCAATTCTGGAAACCATCGCTGCGCCCAAAGACAATGCCAGCCAGCCCAAAACTGCTTTGGTAAAACTGAGCTGATTGTGATTAAAATTGGCAACGCCAACACCGCATTCGTTAAGCAGTTTACCAATAATTATGGAATCATATAAGGAGAAACACTGATTTATTGTGGCCAAAAGCAACGCTATGTATAAAAGCGTTTTATGTGTTTTGAGATACGAATATAATATTTTCATAGAGAATGTTTTTGAAGAAAATAATTCAAGCTGTAATTAGGCTTTGAAATATTGTTCGTGCAAATTTAGAAAATATATCGAAATATTTCGATATATTGAAAATATATTTTATCTTTGCCTCATGATTACAAGTTTAAGCATAAAACAAGTCGAAAAAATCTCAAAAGCTTTGGGTGATCCCTATCGTTTGAAGATTATGAAAATCGTCAGCAAAAGCGAAAGCTGTGTACAGTGCTGTGATGTTTCGGCTGAGTTTAATCTGGCTCAATCCACCATGTCACATCATATAAAACAATTAATCGAAGCCGATTTATTGATTGCAGATAAAGAAGGTCGAAATTTGAAATTTGTAGTTAACAAAGAGGTTTGTACTGCTTATGCAGACTATATCAGCAGTTTAGTGCTTTAGCTTTTTTTTAATTAAAAACATCGAAATATTTAGATATTTAAATACTTAAAACAATCAAATTATAATAAAAAATTATGAAAAAATTACACAACAAAGTAGCCGTAATTACAGGGGGTAACAGTGGAATAGGATTGGCAACAGCTAAATTATTTGCAGAACAAGGTGCTAAAGTGGCCATTACAGGCCGTAATAAAAAGACGATTGACGAAGCGGTTTTTGAGATTGGAAATGCCTCAATTGGTTTGGTAAGCGATGTTTCGGATATAAACAATATTGATACCACTTACGGGACTGTAAAAGATACTTTTGGTAAAATAGATGTTTTGGTAGTGAATGCCGGCGTATTTATTGCGGCGCCTTTAGCTGATTATACCGAAGAAATGTTTGACCAAACCAGCGACATTAACTTCAAAGGGGTTTTCTTTACGATTCAAAAATCTTTGCCACATCTAAATGACGGCGCTTCAATTATCATTACGGCATCTACAGTGGCTCACAAAGGGTTTGCGACAACGGCGGCTTATTCTGCTTCGAAAGCGGCGGTTCGTTCGCTGGCAAGAACGTTATCTGCCGAATTATTAGACAGAAATATTCGTGTGAATGTACTTTCTCCTGGTCCTATTGATACGCCAATATTTTCAAGAGGAGGTGCTTCCGAAGAAGAAGCCAACGGAACAAAGGCGTATTATGCTTCTGGAATTCCAGCCAAACGTTTGGGAACTTCAGAAGAAATGGCTGCAGGATTCCTTTATCTGGCTTCCGATGATTCTAAGTTTATGATAGGCGGTGAGCTGTTATTGGATGGAGGAGCAGCAACTTTGTAAATATTGATATATTTAAGATTATGAGCCTAGTAGATTTTAGATTTGCTAGGTTTTTTTATGTTTTAGAATTACGAATTGTTTGTTCAGCCAATTTGCTTACGTCTATGTCCAGCTATCTGTTGCACATCAAGTTCATAGGATTTTTATCAAATGATAATTTACTCAAAGAAATGAAAAATAATAATTATAAAATTAATTTATTAAATTTGAGATAGTTATGGTTTGTTGACTTGTTTTTATAGTATTAAAAAATACAGAATATGGAAAATCGAAAATTTATAGTTACAGATGATTTACTGGCTTCAAGAGGACAGCGTTTAGGCAATTTCGTCATTGATTTGGTAGTGCAATACATTATTTGGATTAGCGTAGGAACAACGATTGCAATATTTGCCGATATTGCCAACAGTTTTTATTTGAAGGCCTGGATCAATAATGTGAGTAAAGTAGAAAAAGGAATTTCTTTCACCGTTATTGTGGTTCTTTATTATTATTTGACAGAAATGTATTTTTCCCGTTCAATTGCAAAATTTTTGACAAAGACATTTGTGATTATGAAAGATGGCACCAAACCCAATTATAAAACAATTTTGAAGCGTACACTTTGCAGATTAATACCGTTTGAGGCTTTTTCTTTCTTAAGTGGCAACGCAGATGGATGGCATGATTCTATGTCCCAAACTTATGTAGTTAAAAAAGGTGAGTTTGAGAGAAAAAAGAGAATTATTATTCTGCCTTAAAAGTTTTTAATAGAATCTTTGTAAAAGAATTAATCCTAGTAAATTGTAAAATCTACTAGGATTTTTTAAGAGTAATATTGATATTAAACTGTCACAATATCTCCAACAGTGACACGCATTTTTTTAGCAGCATTTACCATTTCAATTAAGGCTTTTTTGGTTTCGTCCCAATGGCGTGTTTTTAAACCGCAATCAGGATTAACCCATAATTGATTAGCTGGAATCACTGATGCTGCTTTTTCTAACAAGTGAACCATTTCTTCGTTGGAAGGAACACGTGGCGAGTGAATGTCGTATACTCCGGGGCCAATTTCGTTTGGATATTTAAAATCAGCAAAAGCATCCAGTAATTCCATTTGCGAACGTGAACATTCGATAGTGATTACATCGGCATCCATATCGGCAATATTTTGAATGATATCGTTGAATTCGCTGTAGCACATGTGGGTGTGAATTTGTGTGTCATCTGCAACACCACTAGCGGAAATTCTAAAGGCTTTAATTGCCCAATCAAGGTAATTAGCCCATTCTTCTTTACGCAATGGCAGTCCTTCGCGAATCGCTGGTTCATCAATTTGGATGATTTTGATTCCCGCTTTTTCTAAATCAACAACTTCATCACGGATTGCCAAAGCAATTTGGGTGCAGGTTTCCGAACGTGGCTGATCGTTACGAACAAATGACCATTGCAAGATAGTTACTGGTCCGGTCAACATTCCTTTTACCCATTTTGGAGTCAATGATTGAGCAAATTCAGCCCATCTTACAGTCATAGGCGTTGGGCGGGAAACATCTCCATAAATAACAGGAGGTTTTACACAACGGCTGCCGTAGCTTTGTACCCAGCCATTTTTGGTAAAGGTAAATCCGTCCAATTGCTCACCAAAATATTCCACCATATCATTGCGCTCAAATTCTCCGTGAACTAAAACGTCGATTCCTGATTCTTCCTGAAAACGGATAGTTTCTTCTGTTTCTTTTTCAAGTAATGCATCGTATTCTGCTTGAGTTAATTCTCCTTTTTTGAATCTGGCTCTCCAGCTTCTTACTTCTGCTGTTTGCGGGAAAGAACCAATTGTTGTTGTTGGAAACAAAGGCAATTGCAAAGCTTCGGCTTGTTTTTGTCTTCGCGTGGCAAAAGTATTGTTTCTTTTGGAATCCGATTCAACAATAGAAGCAACTCTGTTTTTTACTTTTTCGTTATGAATTAATTTCGAAGTTTTACGGTTGTTATTTGCAATAATATTAGCTTCTAATTGAGTGGCATCAGCGACAGAAATATTTTCGGAAGCTAAGTTTTTTAACAAAGCAACTTCTTGAATTTTTTGTTTGGCAAAAGCCAGCCATTGTTTGATTTCAGGAGTTAATGTTGCATCATTAGTCTCTAAATCCAAATCACAAGGAGAGTGAATTAAAGAACAGGAAGGAGCAACTAGAATTCGGTTTTGTCCCAAAGCAGTAACTGCTTTTTCGATTAGAGTTAACGATTTTTTGAAATCATTTTTCCAGATGTTTCTTCCATCAACAACACCAAGAGAAAGGCTTACGTTAGATGCCAATTTTCCAGAATCTAAAATATCATCCAATTGAGAAGAACAACGCACTAAGTCTAAATGCAAAGTATTAACTGGTAAAGCCAAAACAGTCTCCAGATTTTCGCCAAAACAGTCAAAATAATTAGCTAAAATTATTTTCAAAGAAGGAAAGTTTTTGCTGATTTCATTGTAAGCATAAGTAATGGCGTTACGTTCTTTGTCTGTCAAATTCAAGGCTAAAAACGGCTCGTCTAACTGAATGTATTCTGCTCCTTCATTTTGTAATGCGTTTAGAATTTCAAAATATACAGGCAATAATTTTTTGATAAGATCGATTCTATGAAAACCATCTTCTTTTTCTTTTCCAAGCAATAAATATGAAACAGGTCCAATAAGTACGGGTTTTGTAATAATTCCAAGATTTTTAGCCTCTATAAATTCAGCTATTATTTTGGTCGAAAACAATTCAAATTTTTGGTTTTTGGTAAACTCAGGAACAATATAGTGGTAGTTAGTGTCAAACCATTTCGTCATTTCCATAGCCACAACATCTTGTCCGTCTTTTTGAGCGCCGCGAGCCATGGCAAAATACAAGTCAAGTGAGTTATTCGTTCTCGAAAATTCATGGTAACGCTCAGGAATTGCACCAAGTGTAAGAGTCAAATCCAGTACTTGATCATAAAGCGAAAAGTCATTTGACGGAATCAAATCAATTCCGTTTTCGGCTTGCAATTGCCAATTTTCTTTCCTGATTGCTGAGCCAGCAGCCAATAAATTTTCTGCCGAAATTTTTCCAGCCCAGTATAACTCATTGGCTTTTTTTAATTCTCTGTTGCTGCCAATTCTTGGGTAACCTAAATTATTTGTTTTCATTTTTATCAGTATTTATTACTGAACAAAGTTATTGTATTAGAAAATTAAACTTAAATTAGCATCTTATTTCAGTTAAATGAATTGAATTCATATGGTTTTTTAGTAATTAGTTTTGAACTAAACTATATATTTCCACTTTAACCGTAAAAAAAACTATGGACAATATTGACAGTATCGATTTACAAATCTTAAAACACCTGCAAGAGGACTCTAATATTAATATAAAAGAGCTGGCCAGTAAATTATTCCTCACGGTGACTCCCGTTTACGAGCGCATAAAAAGACTGGAACGTGATGGTTACATAATGAAGTATGTAGCTTTGCTGGACAAGAAAAAATTGAATCTAGGAATGACCGTTTTTTGTAATGTCCGGTTGAAAGAGCACGCCAAAAATGTGGGAAGCAATTTTGTGAAAGACATCGTGGCACTTCCAGAAATTATTGAATGCTATAACATTGCGGGTGATTATGATTTTATGCTAAAAATTTTGGTTGAAGATATGTCCAGTTATCAGGATTTTGTGATGAATAAACTCTCGACTATCGAGAATATTGGGAACACTCAAAGCGTCTTTGTTATGGGCGAAATCAAGCACAGCACGGCATTGGCGATTTGATGAAATATAAATAATCTGGGCGTGACCCCATTAGAAAAGGGGCTTACATATATATCGCTTATACAGCCCCTTTCCTCAATGGCGTCGGGCTATCCATGCTACTTCGGTAGCTTATTCCTATCCCTCACGCGAGCAACTAACTGCCTTGTAAAGTAATTTAGTTAGATGAAAATCTTAAAATAAAATGTATTTTTGGTTCTTTTAGATCCAAAATCAAAATCCGTTACACGAGCGATAGCGAACTGGCGAAGCAATCTATAATCAAAAAGCACAATGAACTGGGAACAATTATTATCACTAAAAAGGCAAGGAGACAAAGGGAAAAGATTAAGGATCGAGCAAGATGACACCCGTTTAGGTTTCGAAGTGGATTATGACCGAATCATATTCTCCTCCGCTTTTAGAAGTCTGCAGGACAAAACGCAGGTGATTCCGCTTTCAAAGACCGATTTTGTACATACCCGATTGACACATAGTTTGGAGGTTTCGGTAGTTGGACGCTCATTGGGCAGATTGGTAGGAAAAAAAATCATCGAAAAATATCCGCATTTAAAAGAAGTTCACGGTTATCAAATGAACGATTTTGGGGCTATTGTGGCGGCGGCATCTTTGGCTCATGATATTGGAAATCCGCCTTTTGGTCACTCTGGCGAAAAAGCTATCGGTGAATATTTTTCAATCGGAAAAGGGGTGAAGTATAAAGACCAATTGACAGCCAAAGAATGGCAGGATTTAATTGATTTTGAAGGGAATGCCAATGGATTTTCGGTTTTGAACAGTTCACGTCCTGGAGTTGATGGCGGAATTAGGCTTTCCTATGCAACATTGGGAGCTTTTATGAAATACCCTAAAGAAAGTCTGCCTAAAAAGCCAACAAAAAATATCGCCGATAAAAAATATGGTTTTTTTCAAACAGACAAGACATTTTTTCAAGAAGTCGCTTCCGAAATGGGAATGATTCCCAATAAAAAAGGAGATGATATCGGTTTTGAAAGACATCCTCTTGCTTATCTTGTAGAAGCTGCCGATGATATATGTTACACCATAATAGACTTTGAAGACGGAATTAATTTAGGTTTAGTCTCTGAAGATTTTGCTTTGGAATATTTAATCAAATTGGTAAAAGACAGCATCGATACTTCCAAGTACAAGACATTAGAAACCAAAGAAGACAGAATTAGTTATTTGCGTGCATTGGCTATTGGCAGTTTAATCAATGACGCTGTAAAAGTCTTTGTCGAAAACGAAGAGGCTATTATGAAAGGAGAATTTCCTTTTGCCTTAACCGATAAAAGCAAATACAAAGCCCAGATGGATGATATTATCAAGATTAGCGTCAAGAACATCTATCAAAGCCGGGAAGTGGTGGAAAAAGAGATTGTAGGATATCAGATAATACAAACCTTACTGGATAAATTTATAACCGCTTTCAATAATAAATGTGATGGGGAAATGTCCAATTATGATAATCTTATCCTGAAAATGTTGCCCGAAAAGCATCAGTTATCCAAAGAAAATTTATATGAAAGATTACTTCATATTTGTCATTTTGTTTCCATGCTGACAGATGGGAATGCTTTGTTGTTTTACAGAACAATCAGTGCGTATTAGCTCTTTTCTGCAGTAAATTTTTCAATAAAAATATAAAAGAGGGTCAAAAACAGACTCTCTTTTAATATTTTAAAAAGCATATTCAACTCCAACTCCCAAGACTTGTTTTAATTGTACTTTGGCGCCTTCGTTAATTTTGACTCCGTTTTCTTCTTTGATAACGTCGATGTCTTCATCATAAACTAAATTGAAGCCAACGTTTGCTTTTACATACTGATTGACTTTCAAATAAGAATAGCATTGCCAATCAACATCAATGTTGCCAAAATTATGTAAATAGTCGGTGTATAAAATTAAACGGTTTTTTAATACAATATTGGTGAATATTTCTTTTTCAATATAGGATGTAATTAAGATACCAAGTTCTGTTTTTGATCTTTCACCTTCAGTAATTAAATTTCCATCAGCGTCATAAACTGCTTTTTTTACGCCATAAGCACCTGAGTTAGCTAATGTTTGGTCAAGTACCATTGTGCTTTTTAGGGTTAAAGGAGATAAATATAAATTAAAATTTGCAGGTTTGTAAATGTACTCAGATCCAACCCCCAAAAAGATGTAAGCAGGTGCAAATGGCTTCGAAATAGGATCTTCGGTATTAGGATATTTATATCCGTTCGTAAATTGAGTATTGAAGTTTAATTTAGCTGAATGATACCAATTTGATGAAGAATTTGTCCTGAAGCCATAAGTAGAGTTGATTTTGAAAGCGTCATCCGTTTTTCTGAGTTCAATGCCCTCTTGTTTGTTTAAACCATATCTAACAATGAGTTCGTTTGACCAAACCTGATAATCGTCTTTATAATCATATTTAAGATCACCTCTAACGAGTCCTGTTATTGCACTTGTTCCCCCAGCACTCCAATTTACAAAGGCAATCTCTGAAACGTCAACGCCTAGAACGTTTTTATGTTTCCAGTAGGTAATTGTATCTGGCTTAGCAGTTACAATAACATTTGAAATCTTGTTGTCGGTTTTTTTTACAACAGCTGTGTCGGCTACACTTGTGATTATTTTAATTTGTGAGAAACTACAAATAGAAAAAAATAAAAATAAGACTATAAAATATTTAGCTAAAGAAGTCATAATAAGATTGAGGTATTTTGGAGTGCAAAATAATTAATTTCAACAACTTGAGAAAATTATTTCTAAACTATCAACGGAAATTCCTGAATATTGTTGCAGCGCATCAATAGATCCCTGTTCAATAAATACATCTGGAATTCCTAAAAGCTTTATTTTGGAAGCATAGTTATTGACTGCTGCAAATTCTAAAATAGCGCTTCCGAATCCTCCTTTGATTACGCCATCTTCTATAGTAATTATAGCTTCAAATTGGTTAAAAATAGTGTGCAGTTCTTTTTCATTCAGCGGTTTTACAAATGGGAAATCATAATGGGCAAAATTTTCCGGATGCTGTATTTTGGCTAGAGCCAATGTTACATTATTGCCAATTGCACCGGTAGACAAAACAGCTGTTTTGGACCCGTTTTTGAGCAGTTTTGCTTTTCCGATGTCTATGGTTTCATATTTGCCAAAACAAGATGTTTCCCAATCGTTAATCACACCTCGTCCGCGTGGATAGCGAATCGCAATAGGATGGTTTAATCCCAATTGGGCAGTATATAAAATGTTTTGCAGTTCAATCTCATTCAAAGGAGCATAAACGATCATGTTTGGAATACAGCGTAAGTATGCCAAATCAAAAACACCGTGATGCGTGGCGCCATCTTCGCCAACCAAACCAGCTCTGTCCAAACAAAAAATGACAGGTAAATTTTGTAAGGCTACATCATGAATAACTTGATCGTAAGCCCGCTGTAAAAAAGTGGAGTAAATATTGCAATATACAATCATTCCCTGCGTAGCCATTCCAGCGGACAAAGTCACTGCATGCTGTTCGGCAATTCCCACGTCAAAAGCGCGTTTTGGAAAGGCATCCATCATAAATTTAAGAGAGCTGCCAGAAGGCATTGCCGGAGTGATTCCAACAATTTTTTCGTTCTTTTTGGCTAAATCCAATATGGTCAATCCAAAAACATCCTGGTATTTTGGAGGCAAATGTTCTTCTTGTTTTGGAATGATTTCGCCAGTTACGGCATCAAATTTACCGGGTGCATGGTATTTTACCTGATTTTCCTCTGCCTGTTGCAGGCCTTTGCCTTTGGTGGTAATGAGGTGTAAAAATTTTGGTCCTTTTATTTTTTGCAGACGCTTCAATTCTTTTATTACTGCAAAAAGATCATTGCCGTCAATTGGTCCTGAATAATCGAAATTCAGTGACCGAATCATATTATTCTGTTTTGGATTTTTCCCTTCTTTTACGGAAGTGAGATATTTTTTGAGTGCGCCAACGCTTGGGTCAATTCCAATGGCATTGTCATTAAGGATTACCAATAAATTAGCATCGGTAACTCCGGCATGATTCAGGCCTTCAAAAGCCATTCCCGAGGCTATTGAGGCATCGCCGATTATGGCAATGTGCTGTTTTTCGAAATCACCTTTCAAATTTGAAGCAATCGCCATTCCCAGCGCTGCCGAAATAGAAGTAGATGAGTGGCCTACGCCAAAAGTATCATAAATGCTTTCGCTTCTTTTAGGAAAACCGGAAATACCGCCCAATTGACGGTTGGTATGAAAAATAGTTCTTCTTTCGGTCAAAATTTTATGTCCGTAGGCTTGATGTCCCACGTCCCAAACCAATAAATCTTCGGGGGTGTTAAAAACATAATGCAACGCAATCGTGAGTTCCACCACGCCAAGACTGGCTCCAAGATGACCTTCTTTAGTAGCAACAATATTGATGATAAAATCACGTAATTCTTGTGCTAATTGCGGAAGTTGTTCTTCGTCGAGCTGGCGTAAATCGGCAGGATTGTTGATATGTTCAAGTAAATTATTAGGCATAAAGCAAATGTACGAATTGAATTCTTATTTTTGCAACTATGATAAATCCTTTCACCGACGAGTACTTCATGAAAAAAGCTTTGCAGGAAGCTGAAATGGCTTTTGATAAAGGAGAAATTCCTGTGGGAGCCGTTATTGTGGTCAATAATACCGTCATTGCCAGAAGCCATAATTTAACCGAATTGCTCAATGATGTTACTGCCCACGCTGAAATGCAGGCCATTACTGCGGCTGCCAATTACCTTGGAGGGAAATATCTGAAAGACTGCACGCTATATGTTACGCTGGAACCTTGCCAAATGTGTGCCGGCGCTTTGTACTGGAGCCAGATTACTAAAATTGTTTATGGCGCCAGCGATGAACATCGCGGTTTTATGAAAATGGGAACTCAGCTGCATCCCAAAACCATTGTTGTTCGCGGAGTTATGGCTAATGAAGCTTCGGAGCTGATGAAACGTTTTTTTGCTGAGAGAAGGAAATAGACTTATTGACCTGAAAAGTCCTAGCCCAGATAGCAATGGATAGCAAGAAAAAGATCCTAAAAATTGCTTTCTAAAAGTATTTTACCTCCAAAGAATTTTCTTCTTAAAAAAATAAATTAAATACTATACTTTTACTACAATATATTGTGAGCTTTTGCAGTTATGGACTTGACTGTGAAATGTTGCTATAATTATAATTTGTAACCCATTAACTCTAGATAAAAGTGAAAACAAAAGGATTAATTTATGTGTTTTGTGTGTTTTTTTTGTTTCAGGCGTGTGGCAGAAAATCAGCCTCCGATTTTAATTCCGATTTTTCATTATTCAAAGAGTATATAGTCAGTTTTACTGGGGGAATAGTCTCGGCACAATCTGATATTCGTGTGGTTTTGGCTTTCGATAACAACAATTGGAAAGTCAATCAGGTTTTGGACGATGATTTGTTTGATATTTCTCCAAGTGTCAACGGTAAAGTGGTTGCGCTTTCGAATAATACTATCGCTTTTATCCCCGAAAAAAAGCTGGAGTCTGGTACCGAATATCAAGTGACTTTACATTTGGATAAATTAAAACCAAAAGTGGCGGAAAAAGACAAGGAACTTTCCAGTTTTAATTTCACTGTAAAAACTATCAAACAGGATTTTGTCGTGAACACGCTTGATGTTCAGTCCTACAGCAAAGAGTATCAATATTTGAATTGTGTGCTGAAAACGGCAGACAATATCGATTTTGAAACTGCTAAAAAATTGATTGAAGCCGAACATAACGGAAATGATTTGAAAATTATTTTCGAAAAATCGAATGCAGTTGGGAAAGAGTTTAAATTTAGAATTGACAGCATTCAGCGATTAGACTCTAAGAGTAATCTTGAGATTGCATATAATGGAAACGATTACGATATTGATCAAAAAGGAACTATCGATTTTCCAATTACGGCATTGAATGAGTTTAAGGTTATTAAGACCGAAATGCAGGAAGGGAACAATCAGTCGTTATCTATTAACTTTTCTGAACCATTAGAAAAAGGACAGGATTTTAAAGGATTGGTTGCGATTCAAAACACCAGTAATTTAAAGTTTTCTACCCAAGGAAATGTGTTAAAGGTTTATTTTAATAATGATAAAGCCGTTGAAAAACCAGTAGAAGTAACTCCAGAACCAGTTGCAGAAGTAATAGCTTCTGATTCTACGGCTGTGGCTGTCGATACAGCTTCGGTTGAAGAACCAGAAGAAGTGGTAGAAGCAGTCGAGCCTGTTGTTGTTTCTCAAAAACTAACGGGTGAATTATTATTGGAGGTTTTTCAAGGTATCGAAAGTGAATACGGCAAAAAGCTAAATGAAAATTACTCAGAAAAAATTTCATTTGATGAAATAAAACCTAATGTTCGTTTTATCAAAAATGGAACGATTCTGCCAAGTTCGAGTAATTTAAAACTCAATTTTGAAGCAGTAAATCTAAGTGCGGTTGATGTAAAAGTGTATAAAATTTACAAAAACAACATTCTTCAATTTCTGCAGGACAATGAGCTGAACGGCACCCGAAATTTGAAAAGAGTAGGACAGCCTGTTGCCAAATCAACTCTTTATCTCAATGAAAACAACTTGGTCAATACAAGTAAATGGAACACTTTTGCCTTGGATTTATCCAAAATTATTACTCCGGAACCAGGTGCCATTTACAGAGTGGAGTTCTCGTATAAAAAAGCCTATTCTTTATACAAATGCGAATCTTCAACAGCTGATGATAGTGAAAATGATGAGGAAGAAGAAGTGGATGAAAAGGATGTGAATTATAGTCAAAATGCATACGATGAGTATTATTATGAGGATTATGAATGGAGAGAAAGCCAAGATCCCTGCTCGAGTTCGTATTATTACAATGCTAAAATCGGAACTAATATTTTGGCTTCGGATGTTGGGGTAATTGCCAAAAGAGGAGAGAATAAATCGTATTTATTTGCCGTAAACAATATCATTACAACCGAACCTATTTCGAACGCAAGAGTAGATTTGTACAGTTTTCAACAGCAAAAACTGGCTACTGGAACGACTAGCAGTGAAGGGATTGCGAGTTTTCAGCTGGATACCTTTGCTTATTTTGCGATTGTGACTTACGGGACGCAATCAACTTATGTAAGACTTGATGATGGGAATTCATTATCGGTCAGTAATTTTAATGTAGCTGGCGAAACTTTGCAAAAAGGACTCAAAGGATTTATATATGGGGAACGCGGGGTTTGGCGACCTGGCGATAATTTGTATTTGTCCTTTATTTTGAATGATGCCTCGAATAAAATACCATTAGGACATCCTATAAAATTCCGATTGAGTGATCCAAACGGAAAAGTGACATATCAAACGGTTCAAAAATCGAATGAGTGGAATCACTATGCTTTTACTGTACCGACAGAAGCAGACGCGCCTACCGGAAATTGGGAAGCGATGGTCAGCGTTGGCGGAGCGAAGTTTTATAAAAGCATCAAAATTGAAACCATCAAACCGAATCGTTTAAAAATCAAAAATACTTTCAAGAGAGCGGTACTTTCTTCTTCGTATCCAAATACGAGTAATCTTGAGGTGACTTGGCTTCACGGGGCTGTTGCCAAAAATTTGAACGTTGAAATGCAGGCTAAATTTTCGCAACAGGCTACGACTTTCAAAAATTATGAAAAATATGTTTTTGATGATATGGTTCGAAAATTCAGCACCGAAGAAGTTACTGTTTTCTCAGGAAAATTAGATGCGAATGGGAAAGCGAATGCAACGATAGATCCAAAAATACAAGGAGAAGCACCAGGGATGCTGAAGGCTTCGTTCATTACAAAAGTGTATGAAGAAGGAGGCGACTTTAGCACTGATGTTATTTCGACTACTTATTCTCCATATAACACCTACGTTGGCCTGAAATCGCCAGAACCCAACAAATACGGTATGCTCGAAACTCGCAAAGTGAACCAATTTGATGTAGTCACAGTTGATGAAAACGGCATACCAAGGTCAGTTAAAAATCTGGAAGTAAAAGTCTATAAAGTGGAATGGCGCTGGTGGTGGGATGCTTCGAGCGATAATTTATCTAATTATAATTCGGATGATGCGACGACTTCGTATAAAACCTTTAGAATAAATACTGATGCAAGAGGGAAAGGAAACGTGCGATTTGCTCTAACTGATGAAGAATGGGGACGGTATATGATTCGGGTTTCAGACGAGGTTGGCGGGCACGCAACGGCATTGACGGTAAATATCGATTGGCCAATTTGGTCCGGAAAAACTAAAAACACCGATGCCTCAACGGCGAATATGCTGGTTTTTTCTACTGATAAAGAAAAGTATGCCGTTGGCGAAAATGCCCAAATCTCTTTCCCATCGAGTGAAGGGGGTAGAGCTTTTATTTCTATCGAAAATGGTTCAAAAGTTGTGCAAACCCTTTGGGCAAAGACCCAAAAAGGAGAAACCAAAGTGACCATCCCGATTACAGCTTCTATGGCACCGAACGTGTATTTTAATATTACATTGTTGCAACCGCATGCATCAACTAAGAACGATTTGCCAATCCGAATGTATGGAATTGTGCCGATTGAAGTGGTTGACAAAAACACGATTCTTATTCCCAAATTGGTGATGCCAGACGTGTTGCGCCCGGAACAGTCTTTTGTCTTAAAAGTGAGTGAACAATCAGGAAAAGCAATGACTTATACAATCGCTATCGTAGATGAAGGATTGTTGGATTTAACTCGTTTCAAAGCGCCAAACGCTTGGGACAGTTTTTATGTTCGCGAAGCTTTGGGCGTAAAAACTTGGGATATTTATGATGATGTGATTGGGGCGTATGGTGGAAAAGTGAATCAGATTTTCAGTATTGGGGGAGATCAGGATTTGGGTGGTGGAAAAGCCAAAAAGGCAAATCGTTTCAAACCGGTTGTGATTTATCTGGGGCCTTTTAAATTAGAAAAAGGACAAACCAAAACCCATCAGGTGAAATTGCCAAAATATATTGGTTCTGTAAAAACAATGATTGTGGCCGGTGATGCGACTACAAGTGCTTATGGAAGTGTTGAAAAAGCAACTCCTGTCCGCAGTCCTTTGATGGTATTGGCTTCGTTGCCTAGAAAAATTTCTCCATCCGAAAAAGTGACGATTCCGGTTACCGTTTTTGCAATGGAAAAAAACATCAAAAATGTTACAGTTCAGATTAAGACGAACAACGGATTAAAAGTTATTGGAAGTGCTGTTCAAAAATTATCATTCGTACAGCCTGATGAGAAAATGGCTTATTTTAATTTAGCTGTGGGCTCAGTTACGGGAATTGGAAAAGTTCAGATTGTAGCAACTTCGGGCAAGGAAAAATCAGTGTATGATGTGGAAATCGATATGACCAATCCGAATCCGGTTACCAATACGTTTACCGATGTGATTTTGGAACCGAACAGTTCTAAAACTATTTCGTGGAAACCATTTGGTGTTTCGGGAAGCAATAAGGCAAAACTGGAGATTTCATCGATGCCAACCATTAATTTAAATGGGCGATTACAGTATTTGATCCAGTATCCGCATGGTTGTGTGGAGCAAACGACTTCGTCTGTTTTTCCTCAATTGTATCTGAATGATATTGCCGATTTGGATGCCAATCGCAAAGATTTGATTCAGAAAAATGTTACCGCAGGAATTACCCGACTCGGAGGTTTTCAATTGTCGAACGGAGGAATAACCTATTGGCAAGGCGGAACCATTGCTGACGATTGGGGTACTTCTTATGCTGGGCATTTTATGATTGAAGCAGAGAAAAAAGGATACTTTTTGCCTATCAACTTTAAAACAAAATGGATTTCGTACCAACAAAAAGAAGCCAAACAGTGGCGATTTATGCCGAGTTACGGAAATGATTTTGCGCAATCCTATCGCTTATACACTTTGGCTTTGGCAGGAGTTCCCGATTTGTCTTCAATGAACAGATTGCGTGAGACGAAAGGCATTTCTAACGAAAGTAAATTGCGTTTGGCTGTGGCTTATGTATTGGCTGGACAAAAATCAGCAGGTCAGACATTATTTCTGAACAGCAAAATAGAAGACGATTCCAATTACAATTATTACTATTATGGCTCTGTTGATAGAAATCGAGCGATGGCTTTAGAAACATTATTATTGCTTGGGCAAAAGCAAAAAGCATTTGCAATGGCAGTAAAACTGGCTAAAAATATGTCAAGTGACCAATGGATGAGTACGCAGACTACAGCTTATTGTTTGTATGCAATGGCTAAGTTTTCCGTGAGCAATGGTGTTAAAGGAATCGATGTTCAGTTTACCAAAGACGGAAAAACACAGGTGGTTAAAACGATGAAAACAATCGCCGACAGAAGTTTGACTGTCAAAATGGGTTCGAATAGCGTGACTTTGAAAAATAATAGAAAAAACAGATTGTTTGTTCGTGTACTGAATACAGGAATTCTTCCTATTGGTCAGGAAAAAGCGATTCAGAGTAATGTTTCGGCTTCTATTGTTTTCAAAAACAGAAAAGGCGGAGTTATTAATGTGTCTACAATTAATCAGGGAACAGAGTTTGTTGCTGAGGTAACCGTTCGAAACCTGAGAAATGAGCATGTAGAAAATGTAGCGTTGTCACAGATTTTACCTTCCGGTTTCGAAATCGTAAATACCCGTTTCACGGATTATGGAGATGCAACCAACAATATTGCCGATTATATTGATATTCGCGATGACAGAACTAATTTCTATTTTGGTTTGAAATCTGGAGAAGTAAAAATCTTTAGAATATTGCTGAATGCCTCTTATTTAGGTACCTATTATTTACCAGGACTGCAATGCGAAGCGATGTATGATAATACGTTTTTGGCAAGGACTAAAGGATTTTGGGTTCAGGTGGTGAAGTAGAAACACCGTTGAATTTTTGGCCACGAATGCCACGGATGGAACGGATTTTACACCGATTGAGATAAAAAATCTGTGAGAATCTGCGAAATCTGCGTAAAAATATAGCCCACGGATTACACGGATAGAACGGATTTTACACAGATTTGAATGATTGTTATGTATAAAAGTCTGCGTGAAAATATAGCTCGCAGACTGCGCAGACTTTCGCAGATAAATCAATGTATTTAGAAAGAATAGAATCCGTGCATATCCGTTCTATCCGTGTAATCTGTGGCTAATAATATAATCATTTGCGAATTTTGCGTATAACTTTGCGACCCTTGCGGTTAAATAAAATAGCTTTGAAAAACAAACTAATAGCGTTCCTGCAACGCATCATCAATTGGATAAAACAACATAAAATAAAATCATCAGTAGCCTTTTTGCTGTTGGTGGTTTATTATTTTTCGTTGCCATGGACTTTGTTTCAAGAACCCTATTCTACTGTGATTGAAAGCAAAGAAGGTGAATTGCTTGGAGCAAAAATAGCTCTTGACGGACAATGGCGATTTCCAGCGCAAGACAGCGTTCCGGATAAATTCAAGAAATGTATTGTCTATTTTGAAGATGAGTATTTCTATAAACACCTCGGATTCAACCCTGTGGCTATGGTTAATGCTTTTCAGCAAAACAGAAAAGCAGGGAAAGTTGTTCGTGGCGGAAGTACGTTGACCCAGCAAGTTATTCGTTTGTCAAGAAACGGCAAAGGACGAACTTATTTTGAGAAAATAGTCGAACTTATTCTTGCCACCCGATTGGAGTTGGGCTATTCTAAAAACGAAATTTTGGAATTGTATGCTTCACACGCACCTTTTGGAGGAAATGTGGTGGGGCTCGAAATGGCCTCTTGGAGGTATTTTGGCGTGCAGTCCCATCAATTATCTTGGGCAGAAAGCGCTACTTTGGCTGTTTTGCCGAATGCGCCCAGTTTGATTTATCCGGGGAAAAACCAAATAAAATTATTAAGTAAGCGCAATCGGCTTTTGCTAAAATTAAATCAGGAAGGAATAATCGACAAGCAAACTTACGAGCTGTCCATTGATGAACCTTTGCCTCAAAAACCGTACGACCTGCCTCAAATTGCGCCTCATTTATTGCAGCGAGTAGCCAAGAATCAGCCGGGGACAAGGGTGAAAACGACAATTGAAATTGGACTGCAAAACAGGGTCAATCAAATTGCGAAGTATTATTATAATCAGTACAGGCAAAATGAAGTTCATAATTTGGCTATTCTGGTTATTGATGTGTCCAATAGAAACGTGTTGAGTTATGTAGGCAATTCACCTACGGATGGCAACCACCAAAAAGATGTGGATATTATCGATGCGCCAAGAAGCACAGGAAGCATTCTGAAACCACTTTTATATGGCGCGATGCTCGACGATGGAGAATTATTGCCCAATACGCTAGTGGCAGATATTCCAACACAGATTTCAGGCTATACACCTCAAAATTTCAACTTAACATTCGATGGAGCGGTTCCAGCGCATCGGGCATTATCACGTTCTTTGAATATTCCGGCTGTATTGATGCTGCAGGATTTTGGCGTGAATAAATTTTATGAAGAATTACAGCGATTTAAATTGCGGGATATTTCAAAACCACCCGATCATTACGGTTTGTCGCTTATTTTGGGTGGCGCGGAGAGCAATTTATGGGATTTGTGCCGAACCTACGCCGGTTTGTCCTCAACTTTGAATTATTTCAATAAAAATCAAGGGCAATACAGAGCCAACGAATTTGCCGAATTAAATTATGATGATAATTTTCAAATTGATTTTGGAGACGAAACTAAACAAAAAAATATTTTAGGAGCAGGTTCGATTTGGCAGACTTATAATGCAATGGAACAAGTTAATCGCCCCGAAGGAGACGAAGCTTGGAAGTTTTATGACAGCTCGCTCAAAATTGCTTGGAAAACGGGAACCAGTTTTGGGAATCGCGATGCTTGGGCCATTGGTACAAATGCGCGTTATGTAGTGGGAGTTTGGGTAGGAAATGCCACGGGCGAGGGCAGACCAACATTGACTGGGGTTACCAGCGCGGCACCGATTTTGTTTGATGTTTTTAATTTGTTGCCGAGACAACGATGGTTCGATACACCTTATAAAGATTTAGATGAGGTTGACGTTTGCAGTTTGAGCGGTCATTTGGCCAAAGAAGGCTGTCCAACGATAAAACAATGGGTTCCCAAAAAAGGGAAAAACTCCTCTGTTTGCCCGTATCATAAAACGGTGCATTTGGATAAATCACAGCAATTTCAAGTCAACAGCAGTTGCGAAAATATAGGCAGCATAGTGACAAAAAATTGGTTTGTACTGCCTCCCGTAATGGCTTGGTATTACAAAAGCCAGCATATCGAGTATCTGCCGTTGCCTCCGTTTCGGAATGATTGTATGGGAACGCAAACGGCGACAATGGATTTTATTTATCCCAAAACCAACAGCAAAATTTATCTGACTAAAGATTTCAATAGTGAAGTACAGCCTGTGATTCTCAAAGTGGCGCATTCGCAACGCGAAAGCAAACTGTTTTGGTATGTGGATAATGTGTACAAAGGCAGTACTAAAACATTTCACGAAATGCCTATTTCAACAACGACAGGGTTTCACTACATCACCGTGGTCGATGAATTTGGAAACGAAATCCGAAGAAAAATTGAGATTGTGAAGGAATAGATTTTTATTTGCCAGTATAATCCTGAAGTAAATAAACCAGCATATTTCTGGCAGGTTTTTTATTTCTAAATTGCTTAATAATTATTGGCGAATTAATTTTTTTAAAGCTCTTTTTGTACAATTCTTTTGGATCGCTGAAACTATTTGAAACAGTTATAAAATAGGCATCGTCTCCAATTTTGAGTTGTTTTCGATAGGTGTTCAGCCAAGAGTAAGTATGAATGTCTTCTAATTTACCTAAAGCTATAAAGTCTAAACCCAGAGGCTGTGCAATATAATTGTCAATGTGCGCTCCCGGAAACCATTTGTTGTTTAGGATAAAAGCAGTTTTTGTTTTTCCTGATCGAATGTCATTATCACGTACATTTTTAAATCCAATTTTGAATGAGTTCCAATTGTACATATCAAGTGTAAAGTCTTTTTTGCCTAAACATTTTTCATCTTTGTTTCCAATTGTTCCTGGGTAGAAATTTATGATTAGAATTCCTGAAAGTGCAATTGTAAAAATCAATGCACAAGAGGAATATACTAGATTTTTTAATATAGAATTAGTGTTTTTCTCTATTTCATCTGAAATGCAGCAAGAAGTAAGTATCAATAAAGTAACAAAAGCTGGACCAGACCAATGAGGAAGAGTATCTCTGAATATGGAAATAAAGAGCAGTAAAATAATTAGAGGTAAGCTCAAGAAAAGCAACAATCTCTTTACGGATTTTGCAATGTTGACTTTGTTTTTCCAAACGGCAATTAAAGAGCAAGTAATCAAAAAATAATTAATAGGATTGTTGTAAAAAACACCTCCAAGAAATTCTCTAAAAAAGCTAGAAGGGTTAATTCCTCTGCTAATTGTGATTCTTTGACTGTGATAGGTATAGGTAATGAAATGATTTTCGATGTTCCAAATTATGATAGGTGAAATGATTACTAACGTGGTTAGAACTGCTATATAAAAAGAGCTATTCCGTAATAAATCTCTTTTGTAGCATAAAATATATAATACAAAACCTGCCCATAAAAAGATTCCGTGAATTTTACTCATAATGGATAATCCGCTGAACAAACCGAATAAAATAAGAGAATAATTTAGCTTTTTTTGATTGGTTTGCTCTGAAACAATTTGAATTAAAAAGTAAACACTAATCAGCCAAAAAAATAATTGAGGAGAATCGGGTAAAATAAAAACACTGGCAATGATGCTGGAATATATGGAAGCTGTGAAAAGTAAAGAGGCAATTAAACCAGCCTTTTTATTTTTTATTCCTTTGCAGATATAATAAATTAAATAGGTATTAATTGCTCCAAAAATAATTGCTCCAAAACGAACAAAAAGTTCATTGGTGAAATAAAGATTTAAAGTAGTTAGCCGAATCAATAAGGCGACCATTGGCGGATGATCAAAATAGTTCCATTGCAGATGCTGTGCATACGTAAGGTAATAGACTTCATCGTTGCCTAAACCAATGGATAAGGCAATAATACACCGAACAAGCGTCGCTATAGTTATGATTAAAACTAATTGTTGTTTTTCTTTCATTATAATTTAAAGGTATACAATGAGTTTGCTGTAAAATTCCATAAGAAAACAATTATTGTCACGATTGCTTTGCAAACATAAAAATTGATTTTCGTATTCTTTTGAAGTATGTAAAGAAAAGAGGTGTTCAATAAAAAGCCAATAATTGAAATAATCAAAAAGCTTAAAAATTGAGTAGCCAGATGATTGTCATTGTTGTGAAAAGTAAAATATTTATTCAAAAAATAGTTGTTTACAACGCCAAATAAAAAACCAAATGAATTGGAAAGATATTTATTGAGTAATAATTTTTCCTTACAGATCCATGTTATAGAGAAATCAATTGCAAGTCCAGAAAAACCCACTAGTCCAAACTTAAAAAATTTAATAAGATCCATTTGTGTTTGGTTTATGCTGCGTTTTGAAATTATGCATCGCTAAATTAAACTGCCTTGTAATTTGGATAGCTGTTTTTTTGATTTTGAATTTGTTTTTGCGGTACCATAAAATACTGAAAGTACCAGATAAAACACCTAATATCGCTCCAGCCAGAACATCAATAAGAAAATGATGTGCCAAATAAATACGGGAATATCCTATTGCTGCTGCAAATAATAATGAAAAAGCCCAAATATGCCGTTTTTTGAAATAATTTGTAAAGACAGTGACCATTGCAAATGCTGAAGCGGTATGACCAGAAGGAAAACTGCGAAACCCTATTCTGCAATTTGAAAAAGTATCTAAATAATAGGCGTAATGATGAGATTCGAAATATACACTGGGTCTGGGAGATGTGACAAAATGCTTTATGATTTGAGATAAAATTCCAGAGCTTAAATAACCAATCAATAAAAGCACTCCTAGTTCTCTATGTTTTTTAAAAGAAACCATAATAATAACAAATAGTATTAAGGTAAAAAGACCATCACCGCAAAAAGTAATGTTCTGAAAAAAGACTGTTAATACAGTTGAATGGAAGCTATTCATAAACATGAAACCGTCAGCTCTTGAATAGATTGATAAAAAATAGCCACAAGCGGTAATTAAGAGTAAACTACTGCAGTAAAAAAAGCTGTTCTTGTTTATTATTTCTAAAAGTCTTTTCATCTTCATAAAAAATTAATAACGGCAAAAATAGACTCTTGTTGTTTTTAGCTGTTGAAAATGAGATTATTAAAGTTCGATGAAATTGTAAACATATTGTAAAGGAGTTCAGTGAACTTTTTTGCAGCGGATAGCTGGATTAAGCCTCAAAAAAAATATTCAGAAAAAAGCACAAAAAAACCGCCTGCTCGAGGCTGCTAAGCCTAACAGGCTGAAAGCAATCTTACGAAAGGCGGTTTTTGTTTTATTCTTTGATAACATTTCCTTTTTTGTCGTAGAAATGATATTCTAAATACGTGTAAGCGTCACGTGGTATGATTTTTATCCATTTTTTGTGTTCAAAAAACCATTTTGAACGCAAAGATGGAAAACCTTTACTGAGGTATGCAGCCACAAACGGATGTACATTAAGCACTACTTTGTTGTGGGTTTTTAAAATTCTTTCCAGATCAGAAGCAATTTTGTCAATGATTAATATTGGCGCTTCTATTTCGCCATGTTCATTGTTTGGATCTTCTTCTCTAGTTTTAATGTTAACTTCTGGTCTTACGCGTTGTCTGGTAATCTGGACTAGCCCAAATTTACTCGGTGGTAAGATTTTGTGTTTCGCTTTATCGTCGCTCATTTCTTCCCTCAAGAAGTCGAACAAGACTTTACGATTTTCAGGATTCGACATATCGATAAAATCAACTACGATGATTCCGCCCATGTCACGAAGACGTAATTGTCTCGCTATTTCGGCGGCTGCAATCATATTGACTTCCATGGCTGTGTCCTCTTGGTTGGTGGCTTTGTTAGAACGGTTACCGCTGTTTACATCAATAACATGCAACGCTTCGGTGTGTTCTATAATAAGGTAAGCCCCTTTACTCATGGAAACTGTTTTTCCAAATGAAGTCTTGATTTGTCTCTCTATATTGTATTTCTCAAAAATTGGAGTGTCTTTAGACTGATAGAACTTAACAATTGATTGTTTGGATGGTGCAATTTCCTGCAGATAATCCTTTGTTTGGTGGTACAACTCTTCATCATCAATCTGAATACCGCTAAAGGTATCATTAAATACATCTCTTAATATCGAAGATGCTCTGTTGAGCTCTCCTAATATTTTGGATGGATGATGAGCAGTTGGTAATTTTTTACACATTGCATTCCATCTGCTGAGCAGGTTTTGCAAATCTTTTTCTAATTCTACTGTGCTTTTGCCTTCGGCTACTGTGCGAACAATAACGCCAAATCCTTTTGGTTTGACTGATTGTACAAGACGTTTCAAACGTTCCTTTTCTTTTTTGTCTTCTATTTTTTGTGAAATAGAAACTCTGTCAGAAAACGGAACCAAAACAATAAATCTTCCGGCCAGAGAAAGCTCTGCGCTTAATCTTGGGCCTTTTGTCGATATTGGTTCTTTGACAACTTGTACCAAAACAGACTGATTGGCGCTGATTACGTCTGTAATCGTCCCGTTCTTGTCTATCTCTTTTTCAAACTGAAAGTTTTTAAGGGAGAAATCTTTTATTTTACCTGCGCTTACAAGTTTTATGAATTTCAGTTGGGAAGCTAAGTTAGGCCCTAAATCGTGATAATGTAAAAAGGCATCTTTTTCGAAGCCAACATTTACAAAAGCGGCGTTAAGTCCAGCAACAGGTTTTCTTATTTTGGCAATAAAAATATCGCCTACTTGAAAGTTGCTTTTCTCTTCTTCCTTGTGCAATTCAATTAGTTTTCCATCTTTTAATAAGGCAAAATCTACATAGTCAGAACTAGATCGAATGATTAATTCTTTATTCATTTGTAAATTTTTATCCGAACTTATTGGTTGTCGGTTGTCGGTTGTCGGTTGTTGGAAAATCCGTCAACTATCAACTATCAACCATCAACTTTTCAGCAAGGATGGATTAAACAATAAATTTAACAGGTATTGTACCCGGGGAAAAGAAGATTAATAGAGAATGGATTAAAGAAAATAGGCTTTTCGCGTCTATCCTTTATTTTCTTATCTCTTTCATCTTTTTTCGATTTCAATGAACTTAAAAAAAGAAAAAAGTAGTTTAAAACTACTTTTTCTTTTTGTGACGGTTAGCTCTCGCTCTTTTTTTGCGTTTGTGCGTTGCTACCTTATGTCTCTTTCTTTTTTTACCACTTGGCATATCTAATAGATTTTATAATTAATTAATAGTGTTATTTTGCTTCGTTGTTCACTTTTACACCTTCAACAAAAACTTTCGCAGGTTTGAATGCAGGAATGTTGTGTGCCGGAATTTTGATAGTGGTATTTTTGGAAATATTTCTTCCAGTTTTTTCAGCTCTTGTTTTAACGATAAAACTACCGAAACCTCTTAGGTAAACATTGTCACCAGTCTCTAGTGAGTTTTTTACTTCGTTCATAAAAGTCTCTACGGTTGCTTGTACATCCCCTTTTTCAAGACCTAATTTTTCTGAAATCTTCGCTACGATATCTGCTTTCGTCATTTTCTTCCTTTTTATTATGTTGTAATAATTTTTTTGAGTTTGCAAATATATGAATTTAAAAAACAATAAATCAACCTAATTCGTTAAATTTTAATTACATAAACAATTACTTTTGTTTTCTAAATTTTTACAATGATTTTTTCTAAAACACTAATTAAGTGGTATTTGCAAAACAAACGGGATTTGCCTTGGCGAAAAACAACCAATCCATACCCGATTTGGCTCTCCGAAATTATGCTGCAGCAAACAAGAGTGGCGCAAGGAATGCCTTATTTTTTTGCTTTTACAGAGGCTTTTCCGACTGTTCTTGATTTGGCAAACGCCAATGAAGAGCAGGTCTTGAAACTTTGGCAGGGATTAGGGTATTATTCCCGTGCCCGCAATCTGCATAAAACAGCACAAATAGTTGCTCATGAAATGGAGGGTGTTTTTCCTGATAATTATAAAGACTTATTAAAACTAAAAGGTATTGGAGAATATACCGCCGCCGCAATTGCATCCTTCTCCTATAATGAATGCGTTCCTGTGGTCGACGGAAATGTATTCCGGGTGCTTTCGCGGTATTTTGACATAGAAACCGATATTGCTCAGGCTTCCGCCAAAAAAGAATTTGCTTCTTTGGCTTTCGAACTGATGCCAAAAGATAATCCGGCACAATTCAACCAAGCTATAATGGAATTTGGTGCCCTGCAGTGCGTCCCAAAAAATCCAAATTGTAACGAATGTGTCTTTAATGCCAGCTGTGCCGCTCTGCAAAAAAAGAAAGTACACCAGTTGCCCGTAAAATCCAAGAAAATTAAAGTCCGAAATCGTTACTTTAATTATATAGTAGCTAATGATGATTTGGAGAACACCATTATCCAGAAACGCACTAGCAAAGGAATTTGGCACAATTTATATGAGTTTCCTTTACTCGAAACTGATAAAGCAGAAGATTTTGAAACTGTGGCTCAACAAATCAGCCTGAATTTTTTTCAAGAAAATAAAATGGTAAGCCTGTTGGAATATAATGAAGAAAGCATCATTCATAAATTATCGCATCAGCATCTGCATATCAAGTTTTGGAAAGCCAAACTAAAAGGCACAATCGTAAACGGCATTGACTTAGAAACGGCTAAAACATTTCCATTTCCAATAGTGATCCATAATTTTATAGAAGAGAAATTATAAAATGGGTTTGGGTTGTCACAAAAAACAATTGGTTATGTGAAATAAAAACCAAACCCCTTTGCTTCTTAAGTAGGATATTTCTATCTTTCAGTCATAAAAAAATTCACGTTGAAAAAAATTATCATTCTGTTAAGCTTACATTTTGGATTGCTATCATTCGCACAAACCAATTCTTTAATTGTTCCTGCAAATGTCGTTTTGCCAAAAGACACTTTAATTGCTAATCATCTTCTGAAATCCTTAAACGGTTTTTTGAATCAGAAAGAAAGTCCAAATAAGGAAAATGTTTTTGTACTGAAAGAAGATCTGCTGGAAACTTCTATCCTTCTGGATGAAATGAAAGGAATAGAGAAAAACGTTAAATTCAAAGATGATAATTTTTACAAAGGTTATTTGACCAATGTTGTGCAAATTGATAAAAGCAATTTCATAATTCAGCTTTCTTATTTAGGCATGAACGAAAACATGCCTATTTTGAATGCCAGTTTTGAAATTTTGGTCAAATATGTTGAAGATAAATTCTATTTCTTATCTCCTTTGAAGCGCAACACTCTTTCTTGGCAAACCAAAAAAATAGGAAACTGTACTTTTCATTTCAAAAAAGAGCTAAATACGAAAGTGGCTTCTGAATATGTAAAGGATATTGCTTTTTTTGACAAAAAACTAAATGCACCGCAAGACAATATCGTTTGGTACGGATGTAATGATATGCCAGAATTGCTGCAAACTATTGGAGTGCTGTATAAATTAGAATACAATGGACGGTCCGTTAGTACTTTTAATGCGAATGAAAACAAAACCACTTTATTGGTTAATGGAACGTATAATTCCAGTTTCAATAGTTTTGACCCGCACGATCTTTGGCATGAGCGAACCCGAAATGCCATTCCGAAAAACATGATCAACAAACCAGTTGATGAAGGCTGTGCTTACCTTTACGGTGGAAGTTGGGGAATCAGCTGGTCTCAAATTCTGAAAACATTCAAAGAAAAAGTAGCTTCCAATCCAAAATCAGATTGGCTTAGTCTGTACGATGGTTATTATAATTTTGGCGAAAGCAAAGAAAAACATTTAATAGTAAGTTATTTGATTAACGCTTTGATCGTTGAAAAAGTCGAAAAAGAAAAAGGATTTCCTGCTGTTATCGAATTGCTCAGCTGTGGCAAATACGAAAAAGGCAATGATAATTATTTTAAAGTATTGGAGAAATTAACTGGAATCAATAAGACAAATTTTAATGAACAAGTATGGGGGTTAATTAAAAAAAGTGGGAAGTAACATAATAAACCATTTTTATTGGAAAGATTTTGTTTGCCAATGATTTAAAAGCCTAATAAAAGCAGTTTTCAAAAAAAAATGTACCTTTGATAGAAATACCACCAAATCATGAACGGAACATTAAATAAAGTGATGCTTATAGGTCATCTTGGCGATGATGTCAAAATGCATTATTTTGAAGGAGGAAACTGCATCGGAAGATTTCAATTGGCGACCAATGAAGTCTACGTCAATAAAACTACCAACGAGAAAATTGTTTCTACTGAATGGCATAATTTAGTTGTACGTAACAAAGCCGCCGAAATTTGCGAAAAGTATCTTTCGAAAGGAGATAAGATTTACGTGGAGGGCCGGATAAAATCGCGACAATGGCAAGCCGAAGACGGTTCGACCAAACATACAATGGAAATTCAGGTGACAGAATTCACTTTTTTGACTACCAAAAAAGATACGGAAAGTAATAAAACATTAAATTCTTCTGAATCTTCAAAAAAAACTAACTTTGATTCTCAGAATAACAATTTGCCAATCAATGACTTGCCGTTTTAATTGTTTAATTAATTTATACAAATTTGGATCCAGAGCCCAGTTTAGAGATTGCTTCTCAAGTTGACCTTACTTTAATATTCGGTTTCATCGGAATTATTATTTTGCTGTTTTGTTCAGCAATAGTTTCAGGTGCCGAAGTAGCTTTATTCTCTTTGTCACAAAAAGATTTAGATGATTCTGTTTTAGAAAATAATTCGAAAGGAAAAATTATTGTCCGTCTTTTAGAAAAACCCAAAAAACTTTTAGCGACACTACTCGTAGCGAATAATTTCATTAATATTGGGGTGGTGATTTTGTTTTCTTTTGTTGGAAAAAATATTTTTGCAACTATAGATTCTCCTGTTTTAAAATTCATAACCGAAGTGATTTTGGTAACTTTCCTGCTGTTGCTTTTTGGTGAAGTTTTGCCAAAAGTATATGCGAGCAGAAATAATGTGAAATTTGCCCAATTAATTGCATATCCCATTTCCGGATTGGATAAATTTTTGTCTCCAGTAAGTATTCCTATGCGTTCAGTTACTTTATTTTTGCAGAATAAATTGGGAAAACAAAAAACAAATTTCTCAGTAGATCAGCTTTCGCAAGCGCTGGAACTGACAGATAGCGGTGAAACTTCAACCGAAGAGCAAAAGTTATTGGAAGGAATTGTATCCTTCGGAAATACGGACACCAGACAAGTAATGAGTCCAAGAATTGATGTTTTTGCTCTGGAAATCACCGAGTCATTCGCATCGATTTATCCAAAAATAATCGAAAAAGGATTCTCCAGAATTCCTGTATATAGAGACAATATTGACCAAATAGAAGGTGTTTTGTTTGTCAAGGATTTGCTTCCGTATATCAATGACATCGAGTTTGATTGGACGACTTTATTAAGAGAGCCTTTTTTTGTCCCCGAAAATAAAAAACTGGACAATCTGCTAAAAGATTTTCAGAGTATGAAAAGCCATCTGGCAATTGTTGTCGACGAATATGGGGGGACTTCAGGATTGGTTTCGTTAGAAGATGTTATAGAAGAGATAGTTGGCGATATCAGTGATGAATTTGATGATGTGCCTGTTAATTTTTCTCAAATTGACGACAAAAATTATATTTTTGAGGGCAAAATAAATCTCAAGGATTTCTATCGAATTATTGATGTTGATGAAGATTTATTTGAAGAACAAAAAGGAGAAGCAGAAACATTGGCAGGATTTATTTTGGAGCTATTGGGTAATTTTCCTAAAAAAGGACAGAAAATAGTTTTTGAAAACTGTACGTTTGTGATTGAATCTGTAGATCAAAAACGTGTCAAACAAATTAAAGTAACGATTGAATAATCTTCCTCTAATCCCTCCGAAGGAGGAGATATTAAAATTAAACTAATATGCTTAAAAAAATTACCGCTACAGTTGTATTTTTTGCATTCCTCTTGTCTATAGTAGGATGCAAAAAGGATGTTTTGCCTAAACCAGCCAGTTATCTTAGGCTGGATTATCCCGAAGCGGAATATGTTTCCCTTAAAGGGAATTGCCCATTTGAATTTGACATGAATTCGAAGGCAATTGTCAAAGAAGACAAGGGGTGTGGTTACTCGATTACGTACCCAAAGATGAAGGCAACTATTTATCTGACTTATAAACCGGTAAATAACAATATAAATAAATTGCTTAGGGATGCGCAGAAATTAACATATGAACACGTTATCAAAGCAGATGATATTTTGGAACAGCCATATATAAATCAAGATAAAAAAGTGTACGGAATGTTTTATCAGGTCGATGGAAATGCGGCTACCAATTCCCAGTTTTATGCAACGGATAGTGTTAAGCATTTTGTTACTGGTTCTGTTTATTTTTATGCAAAACCTAATTTTGATTCTATTATGCCAGCAGTGAGCTATGTTAAAAACGACATGCAGCGCTTGATGGAAACCCTAAAATGGAAGTGAAACCAGTATATTGCTTAGTGGGTTTTTAGTCAAAAAAAGCTGATTGTTTAAAAGGAATTGTGAAAATTGCGGTTTGAAAATCTAAAACATAAAAAAAGCATTCGCCAATAACGAATGCTTTTTTTATATGGAAAATTAGTCTGTTTAAGACTTTATATTAGAAACTTTATATGTTTTTCCGTCACCAGTATCTTGAACCACTTTGGTTAAGCTTTCTGGGGTCTGAACTGTTTTATCGAAGGTTACAGTGGCCAGTTTTTTATCAAAATCAACTTTAGCAGTTTGAACTCCGTCTAATTCAGTTAGTTCTTCCTGTATTGTTTTGGCACAGCCAATAGCACAGGTCATTCCTTCGATAGTGAAGCTTGCTGTTTGCAGATTTTCGGCAGCAATTTCCTTCGGCTGTTCACTGTCGCTCAGGTCTTTTTTAACTTTCGGTGCTGTAGTTTCTGTTGCTTCGGTTTTACTGTCTTTGCAGCTTGCAAAAAGCAATCCTGAAAGCGCTATTACTGCGATTGATTTTGTGAAGTTCATTATAATGAGATTTTAATTGATTTAAATTTTTATGATTTAATGCAAAAATAATTAAAAAAAGAGCTGCAGTTGCTAAAATTATTACAATTTTGCACCAAAATAAAAATAGTGTTTATCATGTTAAAGCAGTTGAAGTGGATTTATTTGTTGGTTCTGTCGCTAATTTGGGGGAGTTCTTTTATATTGATAAAAAAAGGGTTAATTGGACTGACGGCTTTGCAATTAGGATCATTGCGCATTATTTTTGCTGCACTGTTTTTGCTGTTAATTGGATTTAAAAGTTTATTGAAAATTCCAAGCCATCAATGGAAATATATTGCATTAACCTCTTTATTTGGCACATTTATTCCAGCTTATCTTTTTGCGATAGCAGAAACTCAGATTGACAGTTCAATTACGGCGATTCTAAATTCATTGACTCCGCTGAATACATTGATTTTGGGAGCCGCTTTTTTTGGGATTACTTTCAGGAGAAGCCAAATATGGGGAGTAATTATTGGGCTTATTGGCTGTCTTCTTTTAGTTTTTAATGGTGCGGTTAATCATCCGGAGCAGAATTATTATTATGCGATTTTGGTTTTGATTGCCTCTATTTGTTATGCAACAAACGTTAATTTAATAAAACGATATTTATCAGACATGACTTCTTTGAGTATCACCACTGGAAATTTTTTAATTTTGCTTTTTCCTGCTTTGGGGATTTTGTTTTTTACTGATTTTTTTGAAGTTATCCATGTCGAAAAAGTACAGCATTCTCTTTGGTTTATATTTATTTTAGGGGTTATAGGCACAGGAATTGCCAATGTTATTTTCTTTAAGCTAATCCATATTTCATCACCTGTTTTTGCAACATCGGTTACGTATTTGATTCCTATAGTTGCTATTTTTTGGGGACTGCTGGATAATGAAGTGCTGACGTTTGTTCAGTGTATTGGCGCTTTTATTATTCTGATTGGTGTTTATTTATCGGCTAAGAAATAGATGTAAGTGAGGCAGTTCTCTGTCTGATTTAGTTTTTAAAGGCAGGTTTTTCTAAAGGAGTTCCATACTTGTCAAAATAAAACATAGGAATTTTTAGTTTTTCCAATTCTGGTGCAATTTCAGATTCTTTTCCCACAATTACGATCCGGATATTGTCTATCAGAAAATATTTGTTGGCTACACGCAAAACATCATCCGTGGTTACTGCATTAATAGTCTGTATATATTTTTCATAAAAATCAACAGAAAGTCTTTCGGTTTCTGTATTCAATGCGTATCGGGCTACTGCTTGCGGTTTTTCTACCTGCATAACAAAACGGCCTATATAGCCTGCTTTGACGGTTTTTAATACTTCATCGGTTACTTTTTGGGTTCTTATCCTTTTTATTTCTTTGATGAATTCTACAACGGCACTATGGGTAACGGTGTTTCTTACAGCCGATTTAGCGTAGAACTTTGTAGTATGCTTTCCTGCTCCTATACTGGATCGTGCACCATAAGTCCAAGCGTTTTTTTCGCGTAAATTCATGTTTAGATAACTGTTGAAATCACCTCCTAGGATTTGATTTGCAATTACTGCTGGAAAAAAATCTGGGTTGTTCATTTTTAGATTCACAGTGTTTACCAAAGTTATTTCAGATTGAACTGCATTTGGGACATCTACTAAATTGATTTGCAGATTCGAAACATTTTCAGGTGTATTGTATGATGTTTTCGGAACGCTTCTTTTTTCCCAAGTGCCAAATAATTTTTCAACAGCAGCTTTAACATTGGTATGTTTTACATCGCCTACGACTACCAAATAAGCATTTTCAGGAACAAAATAATTGTGATAATTGGTTTCGATATCAGCCAGAGTAATGTTGTTTAATGTAGTCTCTGTCATGAATTCGCCAGAAGGATGGTTTTTACCAAAAGCCAATGCATCAACCACACGATTTGCAATTGCAGGAACACTTTTTTCCTCTGCTTTCATTCCTTCAATTAATTTGGCTTTTTCTTTGTCAAATTCTTCTTGAGTGAAGTTAGGATGCAATGCTCCTTCGGCTAATAATTCTAAAATTCGGCCACTGTATTTTGAAAGAGAATTTGCGGTTGCGCCATGTGAACTAAAATTGATGTCGGCTCCCAAAAAATCTATTTCTTCATGGAAGACTGTTTTTGATGTTTTTTTGCTTCCGTTTCCAATTAAATTGCTGGTTAATTCATCTACGCCTTTTTTGTTTCCTTCGGTAAACAGGGGATTGTCTAGAGTTAGATTAAAAGTAACTCGAGGCAATTTATGATCTTCGACCACCAATACTTTCATTCTGTTTGCCAGGATAAAGGTTTGTGGTTTTTTGATGTTTATAATTGGTGATTTTCCGGATTTGGGCTGTATGCGGTTTTGTGCTGGCATAATTCCTGTTTATAACAAATGATGAATACTGTTGCTTGCTTTCTTTAAGTTTTTAATTAGGTGCTTTTGCAGGGATGTAATCCAAAAGTAAACGCTGATTTGGATTTAGGTGTTTTTTTGCAACGGTTCTTATTTCTTCACGAGTAATAGAATGATATAGTTCGATTTCGGTATTAATTAGGTTTACATCTTTATATAGTAAATAATAGGTAGCAAGATTATTGGCAATCCCTTCTATGGTGGAATTGGAATTTACAAAGGTGTTGTCAAATTTGTTTTGCAGTTTTTGATAATCATTTTCAGAAATTAACTCTGTTTGAATTTTTACAATCTCTTCGTCAATTTCTTTCAATAGGTCGGCGGTGGTGAAATTACCCATTGGTAAACCATATAAGATGTACATTCCGTAATCTTCTTGATTAAAGCCGACTGCTCCAATCTGTAATGCCATTTTTTTATCATCTACTGCTTTTTTGTATAGTTTAGAACTTTTGCCGTCACTAAGGTAAGACGAAATTAAATCCAGTACTCTTGCATCTCTGCTTTTCATTGAAGGTGTGCGATAACTGGCAACCAGCATTGGAATTTGAATGTTTGGGTCTTCATACACTGCTTCGATGGTTTGCGTAATAGGTTCTTCGGGATATGTTTTTTTTGGACTTATTTCACCTTTGGCTATTGGTCCAAAATATTTTTGAATCCATTCTTTCGCCTGTCTTTTTTCAAAATCGCCTGCAACGACTAAAACGGCATTGTTAGGCAAGTAAAATTTTTTGTTGAATGCTTGAAATTCTTCGAGTGTTGCTGCATCTATGTGTTCCATGGAACCTATGGTTGTCCATCGGTAAGGATGATTTTTGAACATATGCTGTTTTACCGCTGCCAGAATGTTGCCGTATGGCCTGTTGTCGTAACTGGTTCGCTTTTCTTCTTTTACAACCTCATTTTGAGTATCGACCCCAATTTGGTTTATTATAGGATGCATTAATCTTTCAGATTCCATCCAAAGTCCCAATTCTAAATTGTTTGATGGGAATATTTCGTAATAATAGGTTCTGTCATCTGTAGTGTTGGCATTATTTGTTCCTCCGTTGGAAGTAACAATCTTGAACCATTCACCTCTTTTGATGTTTTGCGTGCCTTCAAATAATAAATGCTCAAAAAAATGAGCAAAACCAGTGCGGTCCGGATTTTCATCCTTGGCGCCTACATGATACATAACCGATGTGATTACAACCGGAGCCGATGCGTCATGATGTAAAATGACATGCAGCCCATTGTCTAAATCATATTCTTCGAAAGCTACTTTTTGTGCCGAAGCAACTCCTCCTAACGTTATTGCGTTACTTAACATTGTCGCGGTTTTTTTTGCAAAGATTGATAAACTTATTTTCTATTGCTAATAGTTTTGGTTTTATTAGATCAAAAGTAGTTTTTTTATTTTGCGGGACATTAGTAAATTTGGTATTAACAATATATTAACCCTGATTTTGCCTCATCTGTTAACTGTTTCAAATACAGTGCGAAATGATAAAAAGTAAGACTGTAAATATTTTTTTTGCAAAGAATTGCAGGGTAAATATTTAATTGTATATTTGCATCCTTAAAAATTATTAAAACAATTCAGTATGTATGCAATCGTAGAGATAGCAGGGCAACAGTTTAAAGTTAGCAAAGACCTAAAGGTTTACGTTCACCGTTTAGCAAATGAAGAAGGATCAAAAGTTTCTTTTGATAAAGTTTATTTGGTAGATGATAACGGTTCAATCACAATAGGCGCCCCAGCTATAGAAGGTGCTTCAGTAGAAGCTAAAGTGTTACAACACTTAAAAGGTGATAAAGTTATCGTTTTCAAAAAGAAAAGAAGAAAAGGATACAAAAAAAGAAACGGTCACAGACAATATCTTACTCAAATTGTAATTGAAGGTATTACTGCAGGTGGGACAGCTAAAAAAGCAGCAGCGCCAAAAAAAGCAGCAGTTGAAGCAACTACAGAAGAAGCTCCGGCTCCTAAAGTAAAAAAAGCTCCAAAAGCTAAAAAAGAAGATACACAAGAATAATAACAAAATAAACTAATACGTCATGGCTCACAAGAAAGGTGTCGGTAGTTCTAAGAATGGTAGAGAATCAGAATCAAAACGTTTAGGCGTTAAGATTTTTGGCGGTCAAGCTGCTATTGCTGGGAACATCATCGTAAGACAAAGAGGTTCAAAGCATAATCCAGGTGAAAACGTTTACATTAGTAAAGATCATACTTTACATGCAAAAGTTGATGGAGTTGTTTTATTCCAAAAGAAAAGAGATAACAAATCTTATGTTTCTATACTTCCATTTGAAGCGTAATCATAAAGATTATCAAAAAAAACCGTTTCGAAAGAAACGGTTTTTTTTTTTTTTTTTTTTGATATTAGTGCGAAAATTAATTTGTTTATTCTTTCAGCTTCTGAAGTATGTTGTTTATTCTGCTTTTTCTTTTTGCCCAAACCCGATGCAATAAGTAAATTTGAACAGGAATAATAAGAGAAATAAATCCTAAGGAGAACAGTTTTTCTTTCGTAAATGCTATGGTTGAGATGAAGTAGCCCAAGAGTATAGCAATGGCAGCTACTCGCGTAGCTATAGAAATAACAGCATAGTTTTTGATTTTGATCTGGTAATTTTTTAGTGATTCAAGAATGGTCTCTCCATTTATCGGATTGCTTATGATTTGGAATCCCAATACATTATGTACCAGTATAAAAATAACCGATACGACAAGCAGGACGTTCCAAAGAGGAGATTTTAAGTGTCCATCAAAAATATTATAATATACCGCTAGGAAAATAGCCCAAAAAACGGTTTCTGTAAGCAGCTGTATTCTGATGTCTTTTAATACAGGATGGTTGTTTTCAAGAATCTTTTTTTGAATATTTTCTTTGCTCAATAGCGCTTTCCCTGCATTTTGATACTCTGATTTTAAGTTTTCTAGTTCCATAATTATCTATTTAAAATTGCTTTAAGTTTTTTCTTAATTCTGCTCAAACGAACTCCTATGTTGCTTTCTGAAATTCCAACGATTTCTGCAATTTCGACATAGCTTAAATCGTCTAGGTAAAGAGCAATAAGTGCTCTTTCATCTTCACTTAGTTGGCGAATGGCCGAAAATAGAAGTTCCTCTCGCCAAGGTTCTGCGATTTCCGGGAGGATATTTTTCTCGGGAAGAGCATCAGAATACAGTAGTTTGACTTTGGGTTTTCTGAATGATGCCATGGCTGTGTTTAATCCTATACGATACATCCAGGTCGATACTTTAGACTTGCCTTGAAATTTAGGATAGGATTTCCAAAGTTGATAAATTATCTCTTGAAAAAGATCTTCCTGGTCTTCAGGAGTATCTCTATACATTCGACAAATCTTATGAATCAATGCCTGATGGGGGAATATTTCGTCTGTAAATTGATCTTTCATGATTGATTGTTAATTTTCTTCATCATTTCTATTTTACCCATTGGTTGATAAAAAGATGAAAAACTTACAGTAATAGCTTTTTTGTTTTAAAATTAATATTTTAAACAAACAATGGCGCAGCTCTTTATTCGGGCTAATTTACAGAAATAAAAACCCTCGCATCATTTCAAGGGTTTTCAGTTTAAAATCATAAATTGTCAATCAACAATTTAAAGTCCTCTAGTGTCTGTAATATTCTGGTTCGAATGAATCTTGAGCTTTTATTCTAGTGAAATATGTCAGGGTGTCAATTGAGTTTTTTGATTTGATATTTGTTTTCTTTTGTTAAATTTAATAGTTATCCTTTTTTTGTCAGAATGTTATATTTATTTATGATTTTTTAACAAATAAATATTTTTTTAACATTAGTTAGGTAGTTTTTTCTTTTCAATTAAAGAAATTTTTAAAAAAACTTACATTTTTTTTATTATTATTAAATTAATCTATTTTACTTGCTTTTAATCCGATATGTGTAAAATATTGGTAATTTTTATGATCATATTTAAATTATTTTTATAATTTTAAGTAAAATAATAAGAATATGAAAATAAGTGCGTTAATTTTTTTGTGGTCTGTTTCTTTGGTTTCTCAAACTGATATTAAACAAGACAAACTTGCACATTTTGGTGCGGGAGCTTTGGTATCTTCATTGTCTTATGCAGTGATTTATAAGCATACTAAAAACGCTCCAAAATCACTCCTTTATTCGACTGCTTGTGCTTTTTTAGTTGGTACGGCAAAAGAGATTTATGATATTAATCATGGTAAGGAAGGTTTTGGTACTGAAGATCTACTTGTTACTACATTTGGAGGATTTATGACAAGTTCAGTTATTACGATAACTATCAAAGATAAAGGGAAGAGGAAGCAGCTGGAAAAAATTGAGCAATTAAAAAAAGAAGAGCAGCCACCTGTGGAAATTCCACTGGTAGTCAAGACGATAACTCAAGATGCTATTGTTGGCAAATAGTTGTCTAAAATTCAATTCAACAAAAAAAAACCTCACAGTGATGTGAGGTTTTTGTATTAATACTTAGTACTAAAAAAATACTAATATCTGTAATATTCTGGTTTGAATGGACCTTGAACTTCAACACCTATGTAAGCTGCCTGATCGTCACGTAAAACTTCCAGTTCAACTCCTAATTTAGCCAAGTGCAAAGCCGCTACTTTTTCATCTAAATGTTTTGGTAACATATAAACGTCATTGTTGTAAGCCGCGCTGTTTTTCCACAATTCGATTTGAGCTAGAGTTTGGTTAGTAAATGAGTTACTCATCACAAAACTTGGGTGGCCGGTAGCGCATCCAAGGTTTACCAAACGGCCTTCAGCAAGAATAATAATGTCTTTTCCAGCGATAGTATATTTATCAACTTGTGGTTTGATTTCGATTTTTGAAGCACCATGGTTTTTGTTTAACCAAGCCATATCAATTTCGTTATCAAAGTGACCAATGTTACAAACAACAGTTTTGTCTTTCATTTGCTCGAAATGACTTCCAAGAACGATATCTTTATTTCCAGTAGTTGTAATGATGATATCAGCATTAGCAATTACAGTGTTTAATTTTTTAACTTCATAACCGTCCATTGCAGCTTGTAACGCACAAATTGGGTCAATTTCAGTTACTGTTACAATAGAACCAGCGCCTCTAAAAGAAGCAGCAGTTCCTTTTCCAACATCACCGTATCCACAAACGATAACTCTTTTCCCAGCTAACATTAAGTCAGTTGCACGGCGAACCGCATCTACAGCAGATTCTTTACAGCCGTATTTATTATCGAATTTCGATTTAGTAACAGAGTCATTAATGTTGATTGCAGGCATTGGTAAAGTTCCGGCTTTTACTCTTTCGTACAATCTGTGAACACCAGTTGTTGTTTCTTCAGACAATCCTTTAATTCCAGGAACCAATTCCGGGAAACGGTCAATAACCATGTTTGTCAAATCTCCACCATCATCAAGAATCATGTTTAATGGTTTTCTGTCTTCGCCAAAAAATAAAGTTTGCTCAATACACCAGTCAAAAGATTCTTCGTCAAGACCTTTCCAAGCATAAACTGAAATTCCAGCAGCAGCGATAGCAGCAGCAGCCTGATCCTGAGTAGAGAAAATGTTACAAGAAGACCAGGTAACCTCTGCACCAAGAGCGATTAAAGTTTCGATCAAAACGGCAGTTTGAATCGTCATGTGCAGACATCCAGCAATACGAGCGCCAGCAAGTGGCTGTTCGTCTTTGTATTCAGCACGAAGTGCCATCAAACCTGGCATTTCAGCTTCAGCTAGTTCAATTTCTTTTCTTCCCCAAGCTGCTAGAGAAATGTCTTTTACTTTGAAAGCCACATAAGGCGTAGTCGTTGTACTCATTTATAGTATATTTGTAATTGTAAAATTTTTTGCAAATTTACATAATAACTTATTATTTAAAAAGGATTCAGGAATATTTTATGAATCGTTTAATGTTCTAATCTTTTGAATTTTAATGAAATAATTTTTTATTTGAAGCTAATCCTGCTGTCCACTATATCTTTTATGGCGAACTCCGCCACAAAAGGATGCCGTTTCCATCAGGGCTACAAAGAAACTTCGTAATTCAAAATTCCTAATTCGTAATTTAAGTAAATGCCTTTATTCAAAACTATAAACGTCAGTGCAACAACACAAATTCTGGTTTGGAAAGTAACCGAATCTTTGGATGAGTTATTAAAAAAAGTACTTTTAAAAGAAAAAACTCAGCTCAGATTAAACGGAATGAAATCCGAATTGCATCGGCGTGCCTTTTTGAGTGTGCGTATGCTCATTCAGGAATTGGGAATTAATGACTTTGATTTGCATTATGACGAATTCGGAAAACCGTATTTAAGTGATCATCGTTATATTTCGATTACTCATTCTCATAATTTTGCTGCAATTATTGTTAGTGAAGAAACCGTGGGAATTGACATGGAATTACAGCGTGAGAAAATAATCCGTATCGCAGATAAATTTGTAAACGAAAAAGAATTGAAGCGTTTACAAAGTTTTGATACGCTAGATTACATTAAAAAACTCACGGTTAAATGGGGAGCCAAAGAAGCAATTTTTAAAATTAGAAACGAAAAAGGAATCAGTTTTAAAGACCACATTCAGGTAGCGCCTTTTTCTTTAACTGAAAACCAAACTCATGCTTGTCTTCTATTTGATAATTTGGAAAAAAAGTTCGAAGTAAATTATCTGGAAATAGAAAACTTTACTTTGGTTTATGCTTTCGAAAAATAGTTTTTAATCTTTGTACATCTTTGCGCTAACTTTGCGTCTCTCTGTGAAATTTCTATGACAATATATAAACAAATTCTTCAATCTAAAGAAGTAAATCAAAAGTTACTCGCTATTCTTCTGGATCCCGATAAAATTATTTGGGACAATGTGGAATATTTAATCAAAAAGATCAAACAGTCACCCGCAACTCATATTTTTATTGGCGGAAGCCATGTTCAAAATAATATTCTGGACGAATTGATTATTGCTTTAAAACAAAAAATGAGTTTGCCTATAGTTCTTTTTCCGGGAAATCCATCCCAGATTTCAGATCAGGCCGATGCTATTTTGTTTCTGTCTTTAATTTCTGGCCGTAATCCTGATTATTTGATAGAACATCAAGTAAGCGCTGCTCCAATTTTAAAGAAAACACAGCTCGAAATTATCTCAACAGGCTATATGCTCATAGAAAGCGGGGGCAAAACTGCCGTAGAGCGCATCAGTAAAACCAAACCTTTGGACAGGAATAACCCCGACTTAGCACTTGCAACTGCGCAGGCGGGCGAAATGATGGGGAATAAATTACTATATCTTGAAGCGGGTAGCGGTGCAAAAAATGCAGTTCCGCTAGAAATGATTCAGTTAATTGCAAAGAATATCGAAATTCCGCTGATAGTTGGTGGCGGAATCATAGATTTACAGGGTATTCAGAACGCTTATAAAGCAGGAGCTGATTTGGTTGTTATAGGAACAGCATTTGAAAATGATGCCGATTTTTTTAATACGGATAAAAAGTAAACTATTATGTTTGATTACTTATTTGCTCAATATGAAGGCTATCCTATTCATGAAGTGTATTTGGAACTTATAGCTGTCTTTTTTGGGCTATGCAGTGTTTGGTATGCCAAGAAGGATAATATTTTAGTTTTTCCGACAGGATTAATCAGTACTTCAATATATGCATATCTGCTTTGGCAATGGAGCTTGTTAGGTGACTCTATGATTAATGTATATTATTTTATAATGAGTATTTATGGATGGTATCATTGGACACGAAAAAAGGATAATATCGATGAATTTCCAATTTCTACGATGAATGGTAAAGAGAGTGTAATAGCTGTTATTATTTTTACACTAACTATTGTCTTTGTGGTTGTTATTTATCTTTATTTTAATAAATTTACGAATTGGTACTCTTATTTAGACACCTTATTGACCGCGATATTTTTCGTTGGAATGTGGTTAATGGCCAAAAGAAAAATTGAAAACTGGATTTTTTGGATTGCAGGAGATTTGCTTTCTATTCCGCTTTATTTTGCAAAAGGTTATACCTTTACCAGTTTTCAATATATAATATTCACAATTATTGCCGTTTACGGTTTTTTAGAATGGAAGAAAATCTTGAACAGCTCGCAAAATCTGGAGCAGCACCAATTATAAAAATTGCCATTTTTGGTCCAGAGTCTACAGGAAAAACTACTTTGGCAACACAACTCGCCGAATATTATAAAACGGTTTGGGTTCCCGAATTCGCACGCGATTATCTGCAGGAAAAATTAGACAGTGGCCGTGGCATCTGCGATATTGACGATATGTTACCTATTGCTTATGGGCAGACAAAACTGGAAAATGAAAGTGCATTAATTGCTAACAGATATCTTTTTTGTGATACTAATTTATTAGTAACAAAGGTGTTTTCCGAGTTGTATTATAATTTTTGCGATTCATTACTGGATAAGGCTGCACGTACTCATCAATACGATTTGTTTTTTTTGACAGATATTGATGTGCCATGGGAAGATGATGGTTTGCGGGATAGTCCAGAGGGAAGAGAAAGTGTTTTTGAAGTTTTTAAGCAATCGCTGATTGATAACAGAAAACCTTTTATTACTATTTCTGGCGACAAAGAGACTCGTTTAAAAAAAGCTGTTGCCATTGTAGAGGATTTGACTTTGGCTTTACAGTTGGGATTTTCTTCTGTCGATTTTTTACAGATCTACCAGCACGGTATTCCAGCAGAAAATATAAAAAGACAGCTTAGTATTTTCAGGGAAGGAGTACACAAAATAGTATTGGTTAACCCAGCAACTATAAATCATGGAATCTTGAAATTATCTGATGCTGATTTTGAGCAAAAAGCGGATTTTTTTGAGGCTAATAAATCAAGTCTGAAACTGCAAAAATTTGTCCCTGCTTCTGGAGCGGCCACAAGAATGTTTAAGTTTTTAAGTGCTTTTTTGAATGATTTTGATTTTGGGCATGAAACTATTAATGCTTACATCAACAGAAAAAAAGATGCTGAATTATCCTTGTTTATTGTAGGGATGGATAAGTTTCCTTTTTTTAAAGAAGTCGACGAAAAACTGCATGAAATATATCCTGATTTTAATAAACTGAAGAGCGATTATAAAAACTATTATTTTATAAAGACACTCTTGTCACCTGAATATTTTAACTTTGCTAATAAGCCCAAAGGAATTCTTCCGTTTCATAGATACCCTGCAAATATAGTTACACCTATTGAAGAACATTTGCATGAGTGTGCTTTTTATGCAACTTCGAATAATCACTCCAGTTTGCATTTGACGGTTTCTGAGAGTCATCAAGAGCAATTTGAAGCAATTATCGAAAAAATAAAAAGCAAAATTGAAATAAAATCAAATTCAAAAATAGAAGTTAGCTTTTCTTTTCAAAAAAAAGAAAGCGATACTATTGCAGTAGATCTGGAAAATAAGCCTTTTCGAGACGAAAAAGGAATGTTGGTTTTTAGACCTGGGGGACATGGTGCTTTGATAGAGAATTTAAATGCAATTGATGCAGATGTCGTTTTTGTTAAAAATATAGACAATGTGATTCAAAACGATATTCATCAGATTTCTTTTTATAAAAAAGGCTTAGCCGGAATTTTATTGGAGCTGCAATATCAAATTTTTGAATATTTGAAAGCATTAGACAATGGTGATACTAATGAAAGAACAATAAATGAGATTTTGATTTTTATCAAAGAAAAATTGAATATTGAATTGGATAACGATTTTTATAAATTCAAGCTTAAAAATCAAATTGGGAAATTAAAGGATTTGCTCAATAAGCCCATTCGAGTTTGCGGAATGGTAAAAAATGAGGGAGAACCCGGCGGAGGGCCGTTTTGGGTCAGAGGTATTGACGGTAAACAAACGCTGCAGATTGTTGAGACTTCGCAGATTGATTTGAAAAACAGTAAACAATTGAAGTTATTTGGGGAAGCAACACATTTTAATCCCGTAGATTTGGTTTGCGGGTTAAAAAATTATCAAAACCAAAAGTTCGATTTAAAGCAGTTTATAGATCCGGAAAGCGGTTTTATTGTATATAAAAATCATGCTGGGGTTGATATTAAGTCTTATGAGCTTCCAGGTTTATGGAATGGTGCTATGGCTAATTGGTTAACCGTTTTTGTTGAAGTGCCTCTGTTTACTTTTAATCCTGTAAAAACAGTAAATGATTTGTTAAAAAAGGCTCATCAGCCATTATAAATGGAAATTCAAATTATCCTTTCGGAGGTAAAATACAAAGCAGTAAGAAGCAGTGGTGCTGGAGGACAAAATGTTAATAAGGTTTCGTCTAAGGTCGTGCTTACTTTTGATCTGCGAAATTCCCAAGCATTGTCAGATGAAGAAAAAATGCTTTTAGAAGCCAATTTACAAAATAGATTAACCGCAGATTTAATTTTGATTTTGAATTGTGATGAAGATCGAAGCCAGCTAAAAAACAAAGAAATTGTTACCAAACGTTTTTTGAATATTATAAAAAAAGGATTGTATGTCCCAAAAGTACGCAAGCCAACCAAAATACCCAAAGCAGTCATTCGAAAACGCATTAAAGACAAAAAAAATATTTCTGAAATTAAACAATCACGCAGAAAACCTGATTTAGACTAGTTGCCTTAATTTAAATTTTCCTTTTTAAATTTGTAATTGAATTTTCCATTGCCATTGATTTTTGAAATTGTTATTGATTTTTGAAATTTTTAATGCTATTTTTGCATTGTCTCAAAGGGGTGCTCCAAATAACGAGCTGAGATCATACCCAAAGAACCTGGGCGGGTAATGCTGCCAAGGGAAAAAACGACAAAAAAGTAGCGTTTACACTATCTATTTGCCGTAGAACAATTATTTATTAATTTAAACAAAAGAATAATTCCCCCTTTTATTCGTAATCTTTTTACGGATGAAAAATCTATTTAATTTAAAAAGTACAAAGTGCAAGGTGCAAAGTGTAATGAACAAAACTTCATTATTGTTTTCTGTTTTCTTTGCTCTAACTTCTTTATTCTCTTTCTCACAAGTAAAAGATACTACAAAAGTTAATCAGCTTGATGAGGTTTTGGTTTCGGCGGTAAGAGTTACTGCAAAAACACCTGTAACCTTTTCTAACATGAGTAAGGAAGAATTAGCCGTTCGAAATCTAGGTCAAGACATTCCTGTGCTAATGAATTATTTACCTTCTGTAGTCACAACTTCCGATGCTGGTAATGGCTTAGGTTACACTGGGATTCGTGTTCGTGGAAGTGATGCTACTCGTGTTAATGTAACAATTAACGGGATTCCTTATAATGATTCGGAAAGCCATGGAACTTATTGGGTAAACATGCCTGATTTTGCTTCTTCGGTTGAGAGTTTGCAATTGCAGCGTGGCGTAGGAACTTCTACAAATGGAGCTGGTGCTTTTGGAGCGAGTTTGAATATGCTGACAGACAATTATACCAAGAAAAGCACAGGAGAAATTTCGAATTCTTTTGGAAGCTTCAATACTCAAAAACATACAGTAAAATTCAGCACTGGTTTGATGAATGATCATTTTGAGATTGCTGGGCGTTTATCGACTTTAAAATCTGATGGCTATATAGATAGAGCAAGCAGCAATTTGAAATCGTATTTCCTGCAGGGAACTTATGTAGGGAAAACTACTTTAATTAAAGCCTTAACCTTTGGTGGTACCGAAAAAACCTATCAGGCTTGGAACGGAATTGATGCCGTTAAATTGGCGAATGAGAGAACCTACAACTCCGCTGGGGAATTTACTGATGAGTTTGGAAATACTCGTTACTATAATAACGAAACTGACAATTACCAGCAAGATCACTATCAATTGCATTGGAACGAAAAAGTATCTGAAAAGTGGAATACTAATTTGGCTTTTCATTATACGAAAGGAAAGGGGTATTATGAAAATTATAAAGAAAATGCCGATATGTCTGATTATGGTTTACAGCCAGTTGGTGCAGTTAATACAACTGATTTGATTCGTCAAAAATGGTTGGATAATGATTTTTATGGAACTACATTTTCAGCTAATTATAAAGCTGAAAAATTAAATGTGATTTTAGGAGGTGGATGGAATAAATACGAGGGAGCACATTTTGGAAAAGTAATTTGGGCTCGATATGCTTCACAAAGTGAGTTGGGTGATCATTATTATGACGATTTTTCTACAAAAACTGATGGGAATGTTTTTGCAAAAGCCAATTATCGATTGTTAGAAAAATTAAGTGTTTACGGAGATCTGCAATATAGAAATGTGACTTATAAAGCCAATAGCTGGGAAACAGGTTTGATAGATGATAATTTTAATTTCTTTAATCCAAAGGCTGGGTTTACGTTTGATGTTAACGAAAAAAACGCCTTATATTTTTCATATGCTAGAGCGAATCGAGAGCCTAATAGAACAGATTATGAGGGAGGAAGTAATGTAAAACCTGAAAAACTAAATGATTATGAATTGGGATGGAGACTGAAATCAAAAGCGATTCAAATCAATTCTAATGTGTACTATATGAAATACAAAGATCAGTTGGTTTTGACAGGAGAGCTGGATGATGTGGGTTCTCCTATCCGTAAGAATAGCGGGGATAGTTATAGATTAGGATTGGAAGTTGATGCGATTATTAAATTTGCAGAAAAGTGGTCTATATCGCCAAACTTTACGCTGAGCAGTAATAAAAATGTTGATTTTGTTTCTGATGCCAGTGGTAGTTTAGTTAATCTGGGAAATACTAATATTGCCTATTCTCCTGATTTTATTGCAGGAAATATTTTGACATTTGCACCAATAACGGCATTAAGAATAAGCTGGCTGTCTAAATTTGTTAGCGAGCAGTATTTGAACAACATTGATGATACAAGCGGTAAACTGAAGGATTATTTTGTAAATGACTTAAATGCTGCTTATGAAATTAAAACCGCTTCAGTTTTTAAATCGATAGGAATCAATGTTTTGGTAAACAATATATTTAATGTTGATTATGTTTCGAATGGAGCTGATTATGGAGGAGGTTATGTTTATTATTTTCCTCAGGCTGGAGTTAATTTTTTGGCAGGATTAACATTGAAGTTTTAAATGTGAAAGTTTAATGGTTTCAGAATTTCTCTGAGTTTAAAATAATGTTCAGGGTCATGCGTGAATGATATTGAGATAGAAGCCGGCTACCGAAGTAGCGCAGATAGGACAGTATAAAAGAAAGGGGGGAATCACCAATGTGCGGTGATTGCCCCCTTTTTTTATAGTGACATGCCCAAAAATTTAGTTGTAAATGCGTATTTGGGTTTCACTTATTACTTGTACGCGGTATTGTTTCATAGGGTAAGTTGCGGTGGCATCTCCCTGACCAGTAAACAGGTTGTATTCTTTGCTGTCGCAGGAACAAAGTGCATTGATTCCTTTGAGGGTCATAGCGGTACAGCTACTGATTTCCTGATTAGGACATGCGGCATCAAAAGCGTTGTAGTTACCATTCCCAATATTGAAAACGAATATGCCTTTGGCTCCCGCATTCGAATAATAAATGCCGTTGCCGGGGCTTTTAAGATTTGAATAGAGCGGTAAATTCAGGTTGAGGTCTACAGAGAAGCTGTAATTAGGGATATAAGGATTTTTATTGGAGTTTTCATTGTCGCTGCATCCCAAAAAAAATAGCGATATCATAAGTAATAGAATAGCTTTTTTCATTATTTAAAATTAAGTCTAAAGAATTAGTGAAACAAATTTAATTTATTTAACTTTGGAATTATTATGATTAACATATTATTGTAAACTAAAAATAAAAATACACTATCTTTGTGGAAAGAAATCCCGTCCTGATGGGATTTTTTCTATTTTATATAAATGACGAAATTATGAGCGCAATATCGTATTACACAGCGGAAGGATTAAAAAAATTAAGAGAAGAATTAGATTATTTAAAAAGCGTGATGCGTCCAAAAGCATCTCAAGATATAGCAGATGCAAGAGATAAAGGGGATTTGTCTGAAAATGCGGAATATGATGCGGCCAAAGAAGCCCAAGGAATGCTGGAAATGAGAATCGCAAAACTGGAAGAAATTCACTCTAATGCAAGATTAATAGATGAGTCTAATTTAGACCTTTCTAAAGTGTTGGTTTTGTCTCAAGTTAAGATTAAAAACCAAACGAATGGAATGGAGATGAAATATACATTGGTTGCCGAAAGTGAAGCTGATTTGAAAACAGGTAAAATATCGGTTACTTCTCCAATTGGAAAAGGACTGTTAGGTAAAAAAGTAGGTGAAGTTGCCGAAATTACTGTGCCTAACGGTGTTTTGAAATTTGAAATTCTTGAAATTTCAAGAGAGTAATTTTTACTGTTTAACCGTTTTTTGGTTAACTGATTAACCGATTCAATAAATTAACCAGACGATTATGAGTACTATTTTCAAAAAAATAATTAACGGAGATATTCCTTGTTACAAAGTAGCGGAGGATGAAAATTTCTTGGCCTTTTTGGATGTAAATCCGAATGCAAAAGGGCATACGCTTTGTATTCCAAAGAAAGAAATTGATAAGTTTTTTGATATTGAAGATGATTTGTATCTTGGTTTGATGGCATTTTCAAAAAAAGTTGCCATTGCACTTGAGAAAACGGTTCCCTGTTTACGGGTAGGAATGGCTGTAGTAGGTCTTGAAGTGCCGCATGCACACGTTCACCTGATTCCCTTAAATGAAATGGGCGAAATGACTTTCAGACACAAAGTAAGTTTTACAAATGAAGAGTTTGAATCATTGGCAAAAAGTATTCGGGCTAATTTGTAAAAAAACATAACATAAAGGTTAAAAACACAAATTTTTTTAAGATGTATTCTAAAGGTTTGTGTTTTTTTATGCCTAAAAATGAAATTATTATGAAGATATTTTTTTTGCTTTTAATGTTTACAGGGATCAGTTTTGGTCAAGCCAAGAATCCTTATGCTGTGACAGATGCTAAAATGGACAAAATTCCTGGCGATTTAAGTGCTTCAACAGATGGAATTGCTAAATATGTCAATGAAAATTTTAAATCAGAAAAAGATAAAATCAGAGCTGTGTTTTATTGGACAGCATCCAATATCAGCTATGATATTGAGAATATTACGTCTATTGATTTTAAAGAAGTTTCCCCAGATAAAATAAAAAATACGGTATTAACCAAGAAAGGGGTTTGTATTCATTATGCTGAAGTTTTTAATGATATTGCCAAAAAAGTGGGCATTAAATCCTATATTGTTTATGGATATACCAAGCAAAATGGTAAAGTAGACATACTGTCACATGCTTGGTGTGCCGCAAAAATTGATAATACTTGGTGGCTTTTTGATCCGACTTGGGGAGCTGGATATGTTAATAAAAATAAGTTTTTTAAAAAATTAAACAACCTCAATTATAAAGTTTCACCAAATCAATTTGTTGCTACACACATGCCTTTTGATTATTTATGGCAGTTTTTGAATTATACGGTTACCAATCAGGAATTTATAGATGGAAAAACCCAGATTAATACAGCCAAACCCAAATTTGATTTTGTAAATCAAATAGAAGAATATGACCGGATGTCAGATCTGGATAAGGCAAGAACTGCTTTGATTCGAATTCAGAATAATGGTGTCAAAAACAGTTTGATTCAGGAAATGGTTCAATTCAAAAGGAGCGAAGCAGATGGTTTGCAAAATAATGAGGCAATGGCAAAAATGCAGAGTATTAGTGATGATTATAATCAGGCTATAGCACAGTTTAATGATTATATAATGTATAGAAATAATAAATTCAAACCGCTTTTGCCAGATGAAGCGATAAAGGAAATGATTGTAACCCCAAAACAAAAAATACTGGATTGTCAAAATCGGATTTATAAGATTGGGAAGTACAATGATAACAATTTTGAAAATGTAAAATCGTTGAAAAAATCTATAATCGATGTTTTGAAACAAATAGAAGAGCAGGAAAAATTTGTAAATGAGTATTTGAGCAAAAGTAAATCAGCCCGAAAAGGGATGTTTACTAAAGTGACATGGTTCGGGGTTCCCTTAAATTAAATACAGGAAAAAAAGATTTTGCACTACTAAAAAAAGGATTTCAAACAGCTTGAAATCCTTTTTTTATTTCAGGAGTGATTATTTTTTAAGAATGAAATCTGCATAGTAGTGCCTTTCCCTATTTCAGAATGAAGTACTTTAATGGAGCCTTTGTGGTATTCCTCTACAATTCTGCGGGTTAAAGAAAGCCCAAGTCCCCATCCTCTTTTTTTGGTGGTAAAACCGGTTTCAAAAATACGGTGGAATTCTTTTTTTGGAATACCACTGCCTGTATCTGTTACATTTATTTTTATATGATGCTGGTCTTCTTCAATTTCCAAAGATAATTTTCCTCGGCCTTTCATTGCATCTATGGCATTTTTAACCAGATTTTCTATTGTCCAGCTATGTAGCGTTGGATTCAGAAGAATTTCTATTGGTTTTGACGGACCTTTAAAAGAAAATTCAATTTGGTTAGAAAAACGTGAAATAAGATAATTATATGATTGTTTGGTTTCTTCGACTATATCTTTTAGTTCTAATTTTGGTTCAGAACCAATTTTCGAAAACCGGTCAGTTATAGTCTGCAGACGCTCGATGTCTTTTTCGATCTCCATAGTAATGGACTCATCTACATTATCCAGTTTTAAAATTTCCAGCCAGCCTATTAATGAAGAAAGGGGCGTGCCTATTTGGTGAGCCGTTTCTTTAGCCATTCCTGCCCATAATTTGTTTTGGCTTGCTATTTTATGGTTGAGGTAAAAATTGTAGATCAGGATACCGCAGAGGACAATAATTAGCGATAATGCTATTGGATAATATTTGAGTTTATCAATTAAGGAAGAATCTCCATAATATAATTGCTGTGATTTTCCAGGCGCATAAATAATGGTAATGGGCTCGTTTTCATTTTTTAATTCATCCAGATATTCTTCAGCTTTTGCTTTGTTCTTTATGATTTCCTCATCAATATTTACAGAATTTATTATGCTGTCGTTTTCAGTTAAAATCAGCGGAATAGTGGTGTTGTTATTGAAAATTTGAAGCGGTAAATCAACTTCGGTATTTGGTTTTGCGTTAATTAATGTTTTTTCGGCAATAGCCCAAAGATTCATTTTTACGCGCTCTTCATTTTTAAAAATTTGAAAAAAAGTATATGTATTCCAAAGGATAATAGCGATTATCAGAAAAGAAATAAAAATTATTATCCAGCGTATGGGATTTCTATTTTCAGAAAAGTTCATAAAAGTAAATTTGTGGTATAAATATAACGAAATAATGCATTTTGGATTGTGTTGGGCTAGATGATTTTTTTGGAGCTGTATTCTGCTGCCCGTTGTATTCCAGATTAACAAAAACTATAGGCAAAAACTTTGTTTTTCTAAATCGGGAGATGCTGTTTTCATCGGGGTCAGGGCTTCAGTTTTCATAATATATTTTTCAATTAATTTATAATGATACGCTATTTTGTTACTTTTGTCCAAAGAAAAATTTTATGATTAGCATTGATCCAAAAAGTATTGACACTGTAAAACTGCAGGGATATTTGCAAAGCTCGGTCGGGCCAAGGCCCATTGCTTTTGCGAGTACTGTTGGTAAAACTGGAATTCCTAATTTGTCGCCTTTCAGTTTTTTTAATGTGTTTAGTGCTAATCCGCCCATCCTTATTTTTTCGCCCGCAAGACGCGTAAGAGACAATACGGTTAAGCATACTTTAATCAATGCCGAAGCCACAGGCGAAGTCGTTATCAATGTGGTGAATTATGATATGGTACAGCAAACTTCGCTGGCCAGCACTGAATATGCCGAAGACGTTGACGAGTTTTTAAAAGCTGGATTTACGCCAGTTCCATCCGAGGTTGTAAAACCTTATAGGGTAAAAGAATCGCCCGTTCAGTTTGAGTGCAAAGTGACTCAGATAATTCCGTTAGGGACAGAAGGAGGCGCAGGAAATTTAATCCTTTGTGAAGTAGTTCGCATCCATATAAGCGAAGCGGTTCTCAATGAAAAAGGAGCCATCGACCAGCATAAAATAGATTTAGTATCCAGGCTTGGAGCTAATTGGTATTCTAGGTCCAATCAAGGATTGTTTGAAGTGTCAAAACCACTTACAACTCTTGGTGTTGGAGTAGATGCCATTCCTGATTTTATTAAAAACAGTCCTGTTTTCAATGGAAACGATTTAGGGATGCTCGGGAATATTGAAGCCTTGCCTACAACTAAAGAAGTTAGTATATTTGTAAAGCAAAATTTTGCCATAAAGGCTGTTTTGAGCTCTGATGACCTTGAAAAACAGCACTTGAAAGCCAAAAAATATCTTTTAGAAAATGATGTTCTTTCAGCTTGGAAAGTGCTTTTAGCCAAAAAATAAATTCAAAGTAACAATAATAAAACAAAAAGAAGATGGAAGTATTAGGAAAAATTAAAGTTGTTAATCCAGAGCAACAAGTGAGTGCAGCATTCAAAAAAAGAGAATTGGTTGTTACTACAGATGAGCAATATCCACAGCACATTCTGATTGAATTTACTCAAGATAAATGTGATTTGCTAAGTAGTTATAATATTGGTGAAGCTGTAAAAGTTTCTATCAACCTGAGAGGAAGAGAATGGGTTAATCCGCAAGGAGAAACAAGATATTTTAACAGTATTCAAGGTTGGAGAATTGAAAGATTGGCTGCCGATGCACCAGCCCAGCAAGCGCCTCCAATGCCAGCTGCAGCAACTTTTGCGCCAGCAACTAATTTAAACGAAGAAGAAGCAGACGATTTGCCATTCTAAGAAAAATAGAAGTTAGAAATTAGAGATAATAAGAGGTCAGAAGTTTGAGTTTACTTGAATTTCTGATTTTTTTTTGAAATTGACTTTGCCATTGATTTTTTACTATTGAAAAATGTATTATTTATCCAAAGATTTATTTTTTCCACCAGTTTCTTACGCAGATAGTGATGGAATTCTTGCCTTTGGAGGCGACTTGTCTCCAGAGCGTTTGCAGTTAGCCTACAACAGCGGAATTTTTCCTTGGTTTAATGAAGGAGAGCCCATTATTTGGTGGGCGCCCAATCCCAGAATGGTATTATTCTTGGACGAATTAGTTGTTTCCAAAAGTATGAGAAACATTCTTAACCGAAATCTTTTTACGGTTACTTTCAATCAAAATTTTAGGGATGTTATTTCCAATTGCCAGCAGATAAAACGTGATGGACAAGTCGGAACTTGGATTACCAATGATATGATTGATGCCTACTGCAGACTCAATGAATTAGGAATGGCAAAATCTGTTGAAGTTTGGCAAAATAATGAACTCGTTGGCGGATTGTACGGCATTGATTTGGGACATGTTTTCTGTGGGGAAAGTATGTTTTCGTTGGTTTCCAATGCTTCGAAAGTTGCTTTTATAGCTTTGGCAAACCAACTCAAAAACTGTAATTATCACCTGTTGGATTGCCAAGTATATAATGAACATCTCGAAAGTTTGGGATGCAGAGAGATTGAAAGAGATGCTTTTATGACAATTTTGAATACTAAAACTTCAGCTTTGTAAACCTCCAATTTAAAGTGCTGAACAATATCAATTCATTTTCTAAAGTTGGTAAATCCATTATCAGTTTTAAGGTTTCGTGAGCCATCATAGTTCCAATCATTCCTGGTAAGGTGCCTAGAACGCCATTTAGACTGCAATTAGGAACATCTTTTGGGTTAGGCGGTTCTGGAAATAAATCCCGAAGATTTTTTGTTCCGTTATGATTGAAAACGGCCAATTGTCCTTCAAAACCTAAGATGCTTCCGTAAACCAATGTCTTTCCCAATGCCACACAAGTGTCATTCACTAAATAACGAGTGGTAAAATTATCAGAACCGTCCACTATAAAATCAAAATTCTGCAGAATTGTTGAGGCATTTTCAGAAGTTAATTTTTCTTCGAAAGCAACGACAGTAATTAAAGGATTTAATGTTTTCAAAGTTTCTTTGGCAGTAGTTGCTTTGCTTTGTCCAATTTGATTTTCGTTATATAGAATTTGGCGATGTAAATTATGAATCTCTATTTTATCAAAATCAATTATGCCAATGCTTCCTACGCCAGCGGTAGCAATGTACTGCAATATTGGACAGCCTAATCCGCCTGCACCAATGACAAGTACTTTGGCTTTTTTTAGTTTTTCTTGTCCTTCGTCGCCTATTTCAGGCAGCATTGTTTGTCGGTTGTATCTTAAATAATCTTGAATTACACTCATTTTGATTTTAGATTGCAGAATTTAGATTTTTAAATTAAGGTTAAAAAGTAGTTTTTCAATCCATTGAGGTTATTAGATAAGGATTGTCTTTCCACACCGGTTCGTATCCTTTATCACTAATTATTTTTGCAATTTCTTGAGCAGAGCGTTCATCGCTAATTTCGAATTGTTCCAAGGATTGCGGATCGACCACATAACCACCAGGATTGGTTTTAGAACCAGCACTCATACTGGTAACCCCAATCGGGATGATATTGTTTCTGAACTTTTCGTTTTCCCGGGTTGATATTGAAATTTCCAAATCTTCATTCCATAAGCGATATGCACAAATCAATTGGGTTAAATCTTTATCGTCCATAATAAAGTTGGGTTCAATAATTCCTTCGGCGGGACGCAATCGTGGAAAGGAAACCGAATATTTCGTCTGCCAGTAGTTTTTTTGCAAGTAGTCTAAATGCAGTGCATTAAAAAAACTGTCTGCTCGCCAATCTTCAAGTCCTAATAAAACGCCTAATCCAATCTTGTGAATTCCTGCTTTACCAATTCTGTCAGGAGTTTCCAGCCGAAAATCAAAATTTGACTTTTTACCTTTGGTATGATACTTTTTGTAGACTTCCTGATGATAGGTTTCCTGATACACCAAAACCGAATAAACTCCAGCTTTATGCAATTCTTGATATTCTTCGGTCGAAAGTGGCTGCACTTCGACTGATATGGTTGAGAATTGTTCTTTTATTTGCTCAATTGCATTTAGAAAATAATTGATGTTTACGGTATAATTGGCTTCGCCGGTAACCAATAATACATGATCAAAACCCGCTGTTTTTAAGGCCTCTGCTTCCAGTTTTATTTCGGAATCCGATAATGTTTTGCGTTTTATTTTGTTGTCCAGACTGAATCCGCAATAGGTACAGATATTTTGACATTCATTGCTCAAATATAGCGGAGCATACATTTGGATGGTTTTCCCAAAACGTTTTTTGGTCAACTCATGGCATTCCTGTGCCATTTGCTCCAGATAGGTTGCTGCAATTGGTGAAATCAAAGCTATAAAATCATCCAGATTTCTTTTGTTTTTGGCTAATGCCTGCTCAACCTGCTTAGTGGTTGTTTGGTATATCTTGGATTGAATGGTTACCCAGTCATAATTTTCAAAAACTGATTTGAATGTTTTCATAATGTTTGTTTTTTACCGCAAGGCACGCAAAGTTTTATGTTTTATTTATAAAGTTAAGTCCGCAAAGCTTTGAGTTCTTTGCGTAAATCGTTGCGTTCTTTGCGGTTAATTTTACGATACTTAATCATTTAAAAAAGCCGTCAATGGACTAGAAGCAACCGCATGTTTATATTGCTGTCCTAGTTTTGCCTCAAAAGCTTTACGGCCAGCGATTACTGCTTCTTTAAACGCTTCGGCCATTAATTTTGGATTACCCGCTACGGCAATGGCGGTGTTAACCAAGACTGCGTCGGCACCCATTTCCATTGCTTTGGCTGCATCAGATGGTGCGCCAATGCCTGCGTCAATAATCACAGGTACGTTACTTTGCTCGATGATTATTTCCAGAAAATCAATAGTTTTGAGCCCTTTGTTACTACCTATGGGAGAACCTAATGGCATTACGGCAGCTGTTCCTGCATTTTCCAAATGCTTGCACAAAACTGGATCGGCGTGAATATATGGCAGAACAATAAATCCTAGTTTTGCCAATTCCTCTGTTGCTTTCAGAGTTTCAATTGGATCCGGCATTAAGTATTTTGGGTCAGGATGAATCTCTAGTTTTAGCCAATTGGTTTCTAAAGCTTCTCTAGCCAATTGTGCCGCAAAAATGGCTTCTTTAGCGTTTCGTGCGCCAGAAGTGTTGGGTAATAAATTGATTTTAGGATGCTTCAAGTGATTTAAAATCGCATCAGTATCGGTTTCGAGATCGATTCTTTTTAGTGCTACAGTTACCAATTCACTTTCGGAAGCCAAAATAGCTTTCTCCATTTCTATATTGGAGCCAAATTTTCCAGTTCCTAAAAATAGTCTTGATTCTAGTGTTTTGTCTCCTATCTTAAACAATGACGTTGCCATATAATTTTTCGTTAAGTTGTGTGATCAGTATGTTTTTTCTTTCGCTTTTGGTGATAATTCCAGAAACGGCAATACCATGAATACCAGTTTGTATGAGATCATCAACATTTTCTAATGTAATTCCTCCGATGGCATAAACGGGTATTTCAATTTTGGATTGCTCCATTTTGTTTATAATAGATTGATATCCTTTAATTCCCAGTATTGGACTCAGATTTTTTTTGGTCTTTGTGAATTGAAAGGGACCTAGTCCAATATAATCACAGCCATTATTCACTTGTAGAATAATATCTTCAAATGTGTTTGCTGTGGCTCCAATGATTTTGGTTTTGCCCAAAATGGCTCGTGCTTCTGCAACTCCCATATCTGTGAGTCCCAGATGAACACCATCGGCATTAAATTGTTTGGCTAAATGAACGTCGTCGTTGATGATGAAATTAGCTAAGTATTCTTCGCATAAAAATTTCACTGCTTCTGCCAAAGCGAATATCTTTTTTTGTTTATGATGCTTAAATCTCATTTGTATCCAGTCGCAGCCGTTGTCTAAGGACTGATGAATATTGAATAGCTGTTCTTCGACGCTTTCTCCCTGTGAGATGTACTGTAGTTTGTTATACATGATGGAATCCTAGTTTAGTTGGGTTGGACAGTAAATAGTTTTCGGTATATATTTTTGCATTTTCACAAGCCATTTTCAAGTTTTGTTCCAATGCAAGATTCGCCGTAACTGCAGCGGATAATACACAGCCGGAACCATGCTTTTCATAGCATTTATTAGTTTTTGGCAAAAGTTTATAAGTTTCATTCTGAGCATATAGATTATCAATGCCAATTTCGTCTGGATTATGACCGCCTTTCAGTAAAACAGGGCAATATTTTGAAAGTTGGATTGCTGTTCTTTTCGCATTAACTCCTTTTGAAGACAGTTGTAAAATCTCGTTATAATTGGGTGTAATCAAATCAATTTTTTTTAGTATTTCAATTAGAACAGTTTGGTCTTCAATACTTAAAAAATCAAATTCGGTTGTGGATTTCAGAACTGTATCCCAGACAATTTTTGTTTCTGGAGAAAGTTTTTTTATAGTAAAAACAATCTGTTCCAAATAATCTAATGTTGGAACAATCCCTATTTTTGCGGCTTTGATAGAGTAATTTCCAAATAATTTTTCCAATGATTTTAAAATAAAAGCTAAGTCAGTCCATTGCATTTCAAAAAATTCGTTTTCGGTTTGAATGGTATCGCCGGTATTAATGGCAAAACCATACACACGATGCTGTTCGAATGTTTTTGCATCTGCCAAAACTCCTGCACCCGCCGATGGGTCGAAGCCTGCAATTGTTAATACGAAAGGACGATTTGTTGACATAGTTTAAAATTCTCTATTGGGTTATTGCTGTTCCATATACTGCCTAAAAGCGCCACATCATCGAAACCATATTCTAATGCGGTTTTAATATTATCAGGAGTAATTCCTCCGAGTGCTACCAATGCAGTTTTGTTATTTTTTCTTTGTTCCAGTTCTTTCTTATAGTCTAGATTCGAAATGTAATTTTGTTTTGAAATGCTTTCGAAAACGGGTCCGAAAAAGGCGTAATCAAAAACATTTGGCAATTCTTCAAAATTCATCATTTGATGAATGGAGGCAGAGAGTGTAAATTCGTTATTTTTCCAGTATTTTAATTTTTTTTCAGATGTTTCTGCTCTTGTTTTTTCTGTAAAATGAATACGATTAATACCAATTACTGACGCTAATTGATGATGGCTGTGTAAAACCAATCGCTGTCTGAAATCCAATTTTATTTCTGATAGAAAAGATTTCATTTCATCTTCCGAAAAATCAGGCTTCCGAATATGAAGCAACTCCAATCCATTCTCAAAAAGAGAATGAATGGTGTCGATTTCATTAACTGCGGGAATTGGATTTGTGATTACAATCATTTTTTTTAGATTAAAAAAATTAAGAATTGAAAGATTTAAAAATTACCTAAGCACAAAAGTTTTTTCAATCTTTAAGTCTTTTAATTTTTCAATCATTTTAGATATAAATTTCTTTTCCTTGCTCGATAAACTCTTCTGATTTTTCTTTCATTCCTTTTTCTGCTTCGGCAACATCTCGAATCTCCTGCGAAATTTTCATAGAACAGAATTTTGGTCCGCACATAGAGCAGAAATGAGCCACTTTTGCACCATCGGCTGGTAAGGTTTCATCGTGAAATTCACGGGCTGTATCTGGATCCAATGATAAATTGAACTGATCTTCCCAACGGAATTCGAAACGGGCTTTACTCAAGGCATTGTCGCGGTATTGCGAACCTGGATGGCCTTTGGCTAAATCTGCTGCGTGTGCGGCAATTTTATAAGTGATAACACCGTCTTTTACGTCTTTTTTGTTAGGTAGCCCAAGGTGTTCTTTTGGAGTAACATAACACAGCATCGCACATCCATACCAACCAATCATAGCGGCTCCAATGGCAGAAGTGATGTGGTCGTAACCTGGTGCAATATCAGTAGTTAATGGTCCTAAAGTATAAAAAGGAGCTTCATCACAATGTTCTAATTGTTTGTCCATATTTTCTTTAATCATATGCATTGGCACGTGGCCTGGACCTTCAATGAATACTTGAACGTCGTGTTTCCAAGCGATTTTCGTTAGTTCGCCCAGAGTTTCCAATTCGGCAAATTGTGCAGCATCATTGGCATCGGCAATAGAGCCTGGACGTAATCCATCGCCTAATGAAAAGGCAACGTCATATTGTTTCATAATTTCGCAAATCTCTTCGAAATGGGTGTAAAGAAAATTTTCTTTGTGGTGAAACAAACACCATTTTGCCATAATCGAACCACCACGGGAAACTATTCCGGTAACGCGGTTGGCTGTTAAATGAATGTAACGCAATAAAACTCCAGCGTGAATAGTGAAATAGGAAACACCTTGTTCCGCCTGTTCGATTAAAGTGTCTCGAAATACTTCCCAAGTTAGGTCTTCGGCGATTCCGTTTACTTTTTCCAAAGCCTGGTAAATTGGCACAGTTCCGATTGGTACTGGAGAATTTCGGATAATCCATTCTCTGGTTTCGTGAATGTTTTTACCAGTTGATAAATCCATAATGGTGTCAGCTCCCCAACGGCAGGCCCAGACTGCTTTTTCTACTTCTTCTTCGATACTTGAAGTTACAGCGCTGTTTCCAATATTAGCATTGATTTTTACCAAAAAGTTACGCCCCACAATCATCGGTTCGCTTTCAGGATGGTTGATGTTATTTGGAATAATAGCGCGTCCTCTGGCTACTTCGCTGCGTACAAATTCTGCTGTGATTTTAGATTTTGGAGTATTGGCTCCAAAACTGTGTCCAGTGTGCTGGCATTGCATTGCTGCCGGTTGCTCATTTTGTTGTTCGATGCGTTGGTTTTCACGAATGGCAATGTATTCCATTTCGGGAGTGATGATGCCTTGTTTTGCGTAATACAATTGAGAAACATTGGCTCCTTTTTTAGCACGCATTGGTTTGTGCAGATATTCAAAACGCAAGTCGTTTAGTTTTGCGTCATTCAAACGCGATTTTCCGTATTCCGATGTTATTTCGGTTAATTCTTCTACATCATTGCGGTCCAGAATCCATTGTTCGCGAATGCGGGGTAATCCTTTGCGGATATCAATTTCGATATTTGGATCCGTGAAAGGGCCAGAAGTGTCGTAAACAGTTACAGATGGATTTTTTTCAATTCTGCCATTTGACATTTTGGTGTCTGCGAGTGAAATTTCACGCATGGCTACTTTTATCGGGTGAATTTCTCCTTCGATATAGACTTTTTTGGAATTTGGAAACGGTGTTCTTGAGATTTTTTCTTCGTTGTTCATATTTTTTTATTGAAAGATTAAGAATTAAAAAATTGAAAGATTGAAGAGATGGCATCTGATAAATATTTTAATCATTAAATCTTTCAATCTTTTAATTAAAAATTTTACCCGCCTTGAGTTGCTGATATGATTAAAATATCGTCGGTTTCTTTAATGAGATGGGAATTCCAATCGGATTTTGGAATAATGGTATTGTTGATGGCTAGGGCGATTCCGTTTTGTTTTAAGGGAATTTCTAAGTCAAGAAGTGCCTGAACAGTTAAACTGTCGGTGGCAAATTGTTTGGTCTGATTGTTAATTTTTAGCTCCATTCCTTTTGAGTTTAGTATGTAATTATACTTTAGGAATGGCTGCAATTGCACACAAATGTGCGATAAGAAGTCATCTTACTTTTTCCTACGCTAGTATGAACTAGATCAGGTTCGAGGGTAAAGTCTCAGCCTGCAATTTTGCAGACACCCCTAAAGTGTGGAGCAAATGTAATTAAAAAAGTTTAGAAGTTTAAACCTTTAAAAGTTTAAAGTTGTTACAAATGTAACTTGTTTTTTGGTGAATTAAAACCTTGATTGTGTGTTAATTTCTTTTCCAGCAATCGGCTACGTGGTCATCGACCATTCCAGTGGCCTGCATGTGTGCATAGACTACCGTTGAGCCTACAAATTTGAAGCCTCGTTTTTTTAAATCTTTGCTGATAGCATCGGAAAGAGGAGTGGTGGCTTGAACTTCGCTTAGGTTTTTTCGGTTGTTTATAATTGGTTTCCCATCTACAAAGCCCCAGATATAGTTGGAAAAACTGCCAAATTCTTCTTGGATTTTCATAAAAGCTACAGCATTGGAAACTGCCGAGCGAACTTTTAACTGGTTGCGGATGATGCCGGGATTCTGTAATAATTCCTGGATTTTTTCTTCAGAATAAGCGGCTATTTTTTTATAGTCAAATGCATCAAAAGCTACTTTGAAATTTTCTCTTTTATTGAGTATGGTTATCCAGCTTAATCCTGCTTGAAAAGTTTCCAGTAACAAGAATTCAAATAGTTTGGTGTCCTCATACACAGGCACGCCCCATTCTTCGTCATGGTATTTTTTGTATAAATCACTGGATAAACACCAGCTGCATCTTTGAATTTCCTTATCCATTATTTTCCAATTTGCCAATAGAAACCTTTTACAGTTGGGATGTAAGCCGCTCTTCCTGTTAATACTAAATTAGTGTACATTTTCTTTTCGTATTTAATGCCTATTGCACCGCCTGATGCGTACATTTTGTTTTTATCAAACCGTACTTTTAGTTTGCCGTCTTTGAATTTAGCATCGGATATTTTTTCTACGAGCCAGGTTGATTTCCATTTAATATCCAGTTCGTCAGGAGCAGTTTTTGTAACGCTCTTTACTAATTTCATTGCTTCTTCTGGAATGTTAAAGCTGTTTTTTTGGGGAGTGTTTTTGCAGGGGCTGTATTTGTTTTGGCTCTATTGTTAACAACTGCAGGGTCCTCTCTTTTTGTAATTTTGATTTCTTAAAACAGATTTTTTACTGCCTCTATGCTGTGGGAAGAAGTTTGAAATGTAATATCTTTCGATTGGGTGCTGCTTTTAGCAACAGATTGCTGTTCTTTTTTTTGTTCCTTATTTTTTAGAATTGGAGTTTCTTCATTTTTTCCATTTTTGCCAGAGCCAAAAAGTGTTACAAGTAATAGAAAAGTAAATGCTGTTTTGAAATTCTTCATGATTTAATTTTTGAATACAGGAACAATTATCCAAAAATAATCTATTTTTTGAATCTAATAGAGTGCTTTGCTAAAAAATGTGTTTTAGCCTTAGTTTAAATAACATGAGGCTGTCTTTTTAGGACAGCCTCATGTTTGTTTTCTAAAATTTTATAAAAAGAATGCTTGAATATGACAATGTTAATAGATTTGTTTAACTCCTTTAGCACTATCGAAAACGTAGCTTACTAGCCAAGCAATCTGACCTTGTTTAGCAAAGAAAATCTTTTTGTTTTGAATGTTTGGAATAACCTCTAATGAAGTTTCCAAAAGATTAAATGCTGCAATCAAATATTTTTGCTGATATGTTTTTAATACTTTTTGCATTTCTACATTGCTTTCAGAATTAGTTACAAATCTTTGATAGTTGTTTTCTGCAATAGTTCTAATTGATAAAATGTCATCATATTGTACCTGAGTAAAATTTTCTTCAGCTTTTATTCCAGTCAATAGAGTGTAAAATGCCCAAGCTGCTCCACCAGATATGTAAACATTATTCTTGTCTTGAGATTCAGCACGGCTTGTGTACATTTTTTTGAAACTTTCTCTCATTGTAGGTAAGTAGTCAAAAAGATTTTCATTGAATTCGAAAACTGTTTTTTGTTTACATTTTTTATTAATGATTTCTGTCAAAGTAACAGTTCCTAAATCACATGATATTGGAAAAAATACAGAAGCGCCGTTGATGTCTTTTGCATAACCGCCTTTAGTGTTTCCTCCTCCAATATCGATAATTACTGAACTTAAATAGTTTTTAGGAGGAATACATCCTCTTAAAAGTAATTTCGCTTCAAGAGAAGATGAGATAATCTCGATTTTTTTATTGGTAAGAGTTTTGATTTTTACGACTAAATCATTTGTGTTGTTTGCTAAACCAACTCCAGAAGATGCTACAACAAAGATGTTTTTATCTTCGATTTTGTATTCGTTAAGCATTTTTTTGTAGTTGTTGTAAACTACATTTCCTGCTTTTTCAATGTCTTCTTGCAATAAGGTGCCGTCTATTCCTATACCAGTTGCAATACCAACGTTTTCAGTCCAAAACTCTTTTACATCATAAGTGTTCCTTTTGATGCTTTCGACATCAAGAACGGTCATTTTTATACCTTTACTTCCTATTTCTATACCGCCGTAGAGTTGCGCTTGTGTTGAATAGGAAAGCACAAGGCAAACTATTAAATAGTAGATTTTTTCTTTCATATTATAATTATTTTGGGGTTTCTTAGAAATGCAAATCTATATTAAAAATTGAATAATCCGCCTGTTTTGTGTTTTTTTTTAAAAAAAAAGTTTTTGTAAAATTTTTCTAATCGTTTTTAAATTGTTTTGGGAATGTTTAGAAAATGTTTTGTTTTTTAACTGTTTACTTGTTGGTTGATTCAAAAAAAAATCTATTTTTGCCTTGATGAACAAATTTTTTGCCCCAAAAAAAATTAATTATGATAAAAAAATACTTCGACAATTTTAAAGGTTTTCCGAAAGAGATTTGGATTTTAACTTTAATTACATTCATTAACAGAGCAGGGACTATGGTTATTCCCTTTCTGTCAAAATACATGAAAGAAAATTTGCAATTCACTTACAGCCAAATTGGTTGGGTAATGGTTTTCTTTGGAATAGGTTCTATAATTGGAACTTGGTTAAGCGGTAAGCTGTCTGATAAAATTGGCTTTTACAAGGTCATGGTATTTAGTTTATTTGCCAGTGGTATAGTATTTATTTTACTGCAATATGCTGCTACTTTTGAAGAGCTTTGTGTTGGCATTTTGGTATTGACGAGTATAGCGGATATGTTTAGGCCAGCGATGTTAGTTTGCCTTAAAACATTTACAGCTAAAGAAGACAGAGCCCGTGCTTATTCATTGACCCGTGCAGCGATCAATTTAGGATTTCTTTTTGGTCCTGTATTAGGAGGGTTGATTATCATGCAGTTAGGGTATGAATACATTTTTTATGTTGATGGTGTGACTTGCATATTGGCAATAATTGTTTTTATGATTTTTGTCCAAGAGAAAAAAATACCTGTTAAACTGCATAAACATGATAAACCGAAAGTTAAGGTTTCGGTAATGAAAGACAGGCCATTTATGCTGCATTTGATTATTTGCTTGATTACAGGGATTCTTTTCTTTCAAATTTTTACTACCCTGCCTTTGTATCACAAAGAGCGTTTTAATATGACCGAATTTGACAGCGGATTGCTTTTAAGCTTGAATGGATTGCTTATTTTGCTTTTTGAGCTTCCTATTGTGAATTACGTTAGTCGTAATAAGATTAATAATCATAAAGTCATTTCTTTAGGTCTGTTGCTTATGGCGACTAGTTTCTTGTTGCTGCTGTTGCCTTTTGAAGCGATTTTGATTCCTATGATGTTTTTTATGACTTGTGGTGTGATGCTGACGTTTCCGTTTGCTAATTCATTCGCAATGGACAGATCACACAGGCAAGAAGGGAAATATATGGCTGCTTTTACAATGAGTTATAGTTTTGCTCATATCTTGAGTGCTAAAACAGGAATGGAAATCATTCAGAATTTTGATTATGAGTCCAATTGGCTGTTTATGACAGGGCTTGGCGTTGCAGGAACTATATTGGTCTTTTTGTTGTCTAAAATGGTAGAAAAAGAAGAATTGAATAACGATCCAGCAATGGTAACTGTAGAAGTTAATGACGGGACGGAAAATAAATTTCTTTAAAATAGTTAAATTTAAAGAACAATAGAAAATAGATGTTAAAACAGCAGTAAGCGAAAGTTTACTGCTGTTTTTTTATGTGTCTTGCTAATTTGTTTTTGAAAAGCTTAATTGTGAATGCTTTTTGATTTCTTGTTTGTGTAAAGAATTTGGGTATAAAAAATCCCATTTCATTTAAGAAATGGGATTTTATGATTTAAATTGAAGATGTTCTAAAAATGAAAACCCTTAACTATTCTTAACTTAAAGTAACTCTTTTGAAACCTGTAATTTCAACGTTATATCCTTTAACATGATCGCTAACTTTTTTACTGTCATCTTTGATGAAGTTTTGATCTAATAAGGCTTTCTCTTGATCTAAAGTAGTATTGTCAGAGATGAAACGCTGCACTTTTCCTGGAATAATTTTATCCCAAATTTGCTCTGGTTTTCCTTCAGCCTTTAATTCAGCTTTAGCGTCTTCTTCAGCTTGTTTTAAAACTTCTTCAGTTAATTGAGCGAAAGAAATATATTTAGGAACATTTTTTAAAGTTTTTCCTAAACGTTTTGCTTCTTCATTTTCTTTTTCGATTATAGCAATACGAGCATCAAGTTCAGAAGCAATGAAAGCAGGATCAAAATCTTTGTAAGATAATGTGTCAGCTCCCATAGAAGCAACTTGCATAGAAATGTCTTTAGTTAAAACTTCAGCGTTGTCAATTGATGCTGAAATAGCTGTTAATGCAGCAATTTTGTTAACGTGAACATAAGATCCAATGAAAGCGCCTTCTAAGATTTCAAAACCGCCTATTTCGATTTTTTMACCAATAACACCTGTTTGCTCGATTAGTTTTTCAGCAACAGTAATTCCGTTGAAATCGGAAGCTAAAAATTCCTCTTTAGAAGAGAAGTTGATCGCTTTTTCAACTAATTCTTTAGCTAAAGTTACAAAGCTTTCGTTCTTACCTACGAAATCTGTTTCGCAGTTTAAAGTTATAATTGCTCCTTTAGTTTTGTCTGCATTAATAAAAGAAACAGCAGCTCCTTCAGAAGACTCACGATCAGAACGGTTAGCAGCAACTTTTTGCCCTTTTTTTCTAAGGTTTTCAATAGCTTTGTCGAAATCTCCTTCAGCTTCAACTAAAGCTTTTTTACAGTCCATCATTCCGGCACCTGTAATTTGTCTTAATTTATTTACGTCTGCAGCAGTAATTGTTGCCATAATATATTTTGTGTTTTAATGTTAAAAGTAAAAATTCCAATCTTCAAATCCCAAATTCCAACGTTATCAGATGGTTAAAATCTGATTTTGGAATTTGGAATTTAAAATTTGGAATTTAAAATTTGATTTATTCTTCAGTTGCTGGAGCTTCTTGAGCTTCAACTGCTGGAGCTTCAGCTTCAGCAACAACTTCAGTAGCRTCAGTTTCTTTATCGGAAGTTCTGTTTGCAAGACCATCGATAATTGAAGTAGTTACTAAAGATAAAATTTTATCAATTGATTTAGAAGCATCATCATTTGCAGGGATAACATAATCTACTTCACGTGGATCAGAATTAGTATCAACCATTGCGAAAACTGGAATGTTTAATTTTTGAGCTTCTTTTATTGCGATGTGTTCAGCTTTGATATCTACTACGAACAATGCTGCAGGAAGTCTAGACATATCTGCGATTGAACCTAAGTTTTTCTCTAGTTTAGCACGAAGACGATCAACTTGCAAACGCTCTTTTTTAGAAAGAGTCATGAAAGTACCGTCTTTCTTCATTTTATCGATAGTAGCCATTTTTTTAACAGCTTTACGGATAGTTACGAAGTTAGTCAGCATTCCACCAGGCCATCTTTCAGTGATGTAAGGCATGTTTGCAGCTTTTGCTTTATCAGCAACGATGTCTTTTGCTTGTTTTTTGGTAGCAACAAATAATATTTTTCTACCTGATGCAGCGATTTTTTTCAAAGCTTCGTTAGCTTCTTCGATTTTTGCTGCAGTTTTATATAGATTGATAATGTGAATACCATTACGTTCCATATAAATGTAAGGAGCCATGTTTGGATCCCATTTTCTAGTCATGTGTCCAAAATGAACACCTGCTTCTAGTAATTCTTTTACTTCTACTTTGTTTGACATTTTTTGTACTAGTTTACGTTCTGTTGATTAGCAATGTATGAATGGCGATAAATCGGCTAAATACATTTAGATGCTAAACTAATTTCCCACCTCGATGGGACAACAACAACATTGTTTTAAATTTTTTAATACATTCTAGAGCGTCTTGTACGAATAATACAAGACAGGCAATATTAACGTTTAGAGAATTGGAATCTCTTACGAGCTTTCTTCTGACCGAATTTCTTACGTTCAACCATTCTTGGGTCTCTTGTTAATAAACCTTCTGGTTTCAAGATTGATCTGTTTTCAGCATTTACTTCACACATAACGCGTGCCAATGCCATTCTTACAGCTTCTGCTTGTCCAGTTGAACCACCTCCGTAAACGTTTACTTTTACGTCAAAGTTTGATGCATTTTCTGTCATAGACAATGGTTGCAAAACTTTGTACTGTAAAGTAGCAGTTGGGAAATAAGTTGCGAATGCTTTTTTGTTAACAGTGATTACTCCTGTTCCTTCTGAAACATAAACACGTGCAACAGCGGTTTTTCTTCTACCGATTTTGTGAATAACTCCCATTACTTAAGATCGTTTAGGTTAACAGTTCTAGGTTTTTGAGCTCCTTGTTTGTGCTCAGACCCTACAACAACATTTAAATTTCTAAAAAGTTCAGCTCCTAATTTGTTTTTAGGCAACATTCCTTTTACAGCTTTCTCTACTAATAATGCAGGGTTTTTTGCTTGCAGTACTTTAGCAGTCAAAGTTCTTTGTCCTCCTGGGTAACCAGTGTGGCGGATGTATGTTTTTTCATCCAACTTGTTACCTGTAAGGTTGATTTTTTCTGAGTTGATAACAATTACGTTATCTCCACAGTCCACGTGCGGCGTATAACTTGGCTTGTACTTACCTCTTAAAATCATAGCGACTTTTGAAGCAAGACGACCTAAGTTATGACCGTCAGCATCTACAACAATCCATTCTTTTGTAGAATTGGCTTTTGTTGTCGAAATTGTCTTGTAGCTTAATGCGTTCACAATAATATATTTTAATTAAACATTCCATCCCCAATAAAGGGGTTGCAAAAGTACAATTAATTATTTTAAATACAAATAGCTTATTTGATTATTTTTTTAGGGAGTTTATGCTGATAATCAAATATATATTTATAGAATTGAAAATTTGAGTGAGTTTGTGTTTTATTCTTTTGCAATAATTTTGATTAATTTTTTTTTTGATATTGCATTTTTTTTGTACTTTTCCGTTTTATTGAATAAATACCTCTTTTTTTTTATGTTTTTTAGTAAAAAAATAGGTATGTATTGTTAAATACGAATAATTTTCATTTTAAGACTATTAATTTAGTTTAAATACCACTCTTTTCCAATGAAAGCAAAAGCAACATTAAAACAAATTGCGAAAGAACTTAATGTTTCGGTTTCTACTGTTTCTAAGGCATTAAATGACAGTCCCGAGATAAGCGAACAAACGAAAGTCAGAATTAAAGAATATGCCAAATTAAAAAACTATAAGCCTAACGTTATTGGTCTGAATCTTAAAAATCGAAAAACCAAAACGATTGGAGTTATTATACCTAATATATTGAACTCATTTTTTGCTAAGGTCTTTAGCGGTATTGAGAAGGTAGCAGATGAGAGAGGTTATAATGTTATTATGTGCATCTCTAATGAATCGTTAGAAAAAGAGGCGCATACTATGGAGATGCTGAGCAATGGAACTATTGACGGTTTTGTATTGTCTATTTCAGAAGAAGCACAAAAACTGCATGATTACAGCCATTTTAATTCTATAATAAATGATGGTACGCCGATTGTTATGTTTGACAGAACAACAGACGAGGTAGAGTGTGATAAAGTGATTGTTGATGATTTTGATTCGGGTCAAAATGCGACACAGCACTTGATTGATTTAGGCTGTAAAAATATTGCGTTAATTTCTTCTTCAAATAATTTAAGTGTTGGTAAATTAAGAGCTGAGGGATATTTAAAAGCCTTGAAAATAAATAATATAGAAATCAATGAAAAGATTATTATTCGAACAGAATCAGAATCAGATCATGATTTAGCGGAGAAGATTGATGAATTGTATTCTAATAATCTGGTTGACGGTGTTTTTGCATTGGAAGAAAACGATTCGGTTGCGGCTTTAAAAGTTGGAGTAAAAAAAGGGTATAAAATTCCTAAGGATTTAAAAATTATTGGTTTTGCCGATGGAATTCTTGCTTCTAGAAGATTATCACCTAGTTTAACAACAGTTAGTCAGCATGGAATTGAGATTGGAGAAGAAGCTGTAAGATTATTAATTGATAGATTAGAGTCTAAAGAAGAACACAAACCTTTTGAAACTGTTGTTATCAAAACAAAATTGAAGGAAAGAGAATCTACCAAATAAGACTAAAAAACCATTCAAATTACCTGAATGGTTTTTTTATGTCTCACGAATAAAGAAAGATAATGAGGATCCTTTATTTTTTTATAAACGATTGTAATGAATTAATTGTGGATGTACTGTAAAGCCGTCCGATAGGTAAAATTTTATTTTTGATAGTCACCGAACGGCTATTGAATTGAGTGACTTTTTTCAGGGGAATCAAAAAGGAGCGGTGAATTCTGTAAAATAATCCTTCGGGTAATTTTTCGATCATCTCTGTAATGGATTGATGGGTTTTGAAACAATCGCTTTCGGTATGGATGAGCAGGTAATTGCCTTGGGATTCAAAATAGTCAATTTCATCAAGATACAATTTAAGTGTTTTTCGTTCGCATTTGACAAAAATAAAAGAGCGCTCAGTTTCTGCTTGCGTCAGTTGTTCAAATCCTTGATTGGTTTTCTGAATTTTACAGTATTTATGTATTGCTTTCGAAAAGCGTTCCAATGAAATAGGTTTCAATAAATAATCAATTGCTTCCAGCTCGAATCCTTCTACTGCATGCTGCGGATTGGCAGTTGTAAAAATAATTCCGAGATCTTTAGGTAACGATTTTGCAAATTCTATTCCTGATTTTCCGGGTAAATTAATATCCAAAAACACCAAATCAATTTTTTGGGTCTTCAAAACATTCAATGCATTGTTTGTACTCATAAATTTTCCTGTCAAATCCAAAAAATCAAATTTAGCAATATGCATTTCAAGCAATATTGATGCAGGAAGCTCGTCTTCTATAATGATGCAATTGATTCTAGAGGGTGTCATTTATTTTTATTTTTAAAGAAACAAAAAAGGAATCAACTTCATTTTTGATGGTTAAAATATGCCGATTTGGATAGAGCAATTCCAATCGCCTTTTCACATTATTGATACCGACTCCGCTGTATGGGTTTTCTGTGTTTTTATTTTTCAAAAAGTCAGGAGGTAAACTATTCTCAATTTTTATCACCAGCCATTCTTCAGAGACGGTAATAGAGATGGTAATCCATGCTTGGGAATTGGCGTTATCTAAACAATATTTAAAACTGTTTTCAATAAATGGAAGGATTAAGAAAGGCTCGATAACCTGATTTTCCATAGTTCCATTGGTGCTGAAACTAAGTTCAAGTCGGTTGTCAAATCTCAATTGCTGTAACGAAATGTAGTTTTTCAAATATTCAATTTCTTTTTCCAAGGGAATGTATTTGGTATTTACCTCATAAACAGAATAGCGGAGAAAATCTGAAATCTTAAGCACGATGCCGGCAGAATCATTTGATTTACTCAAGATTTTGGAGTACAAACTATTGAGTACATTAAATAAAAAATGAGGGTGGAACTGATTTCGCAATGAAAATAATTCGGCTTGTAATTTCTCTGAAAGAATAGACTGAACCCTGTTTTTCTCTTCAGCAAGGTAATAGACGAGCTTTACTGCCAGTGGGATAGTGACAACAAACTGTAATTTAATCACATTGTACAAATACACTGGTGCCGATAACAAGGGTTCACTTTTCCATTCGGTTAAATAGTATGCAATAATAATGTAGTTGTCAATTAACCGCTGAATGAAAGCAAAGAAAAGGATTGAAAAAAGGTATGTAAAAATGAAGAGTGCTCTTTTTTTCTTAAAGAATAGAAGTGGCATGGCTACTTCGACAATTAGTAAAACAAACAAGATTTTGGGAAGTACACTATAACATTCATTTGATAATGCTCTCCAAAAATCGGCTGTTGGCAAACCTTGAATTAAACTGAACAGGAAGATGTATCCCAACCAATATATCGTATATATTTTTATTTTTTGAGATGTGCTTCCTGAATATATAGTTAAATCATTCATTGCCGAATTTGTTTTCTGAAATGTAAAGCTAGTGGTTTTGTTTTACAATCAAAATTGATCTGGTTTAGAAAACACTTTTTCGTATTCAAATGACATAAGAGTTTTAAATGGTTGTTCACAATACAAATCATGCTGTTTAAATAAGTGACTTTTTGGTAACCGCAAAGTGAAATATCTTTCGCAGACTATTAAAACCCATAAATAACTATTATGAAGAAAACAGCTTTAATTTTAATGCTACTATTTGGTTTTTCTTTGGTAACAAATGCCAAAAATACTGAAGTTTATCCCACAAACTGGTGGACAGGAATGAAGACCAATTCAATCCAATTACTTATTCGAAGCACTGATGATACATTTTCATCTGATAAAGTGATTATCAATTATCCCGGAATAACTATTACAAAAACGTATTCTTTTCCCAACCAAAAATATATTGCTGTAGATATTGTAATTGCTCCAGATGCTGTTGCCGGAGATGTAATCATCGAATTGAATCAAAAAGGAGGGAAGCAAAAAATAAAATGGCCACTTTATAATCGAAGATCAGGCAACGGAATGAAATATGCGCAAGGAGTAACTTCCAGCGATTTTATTGATTTGATTATGGTGGATCGTTTCAGTAATGGTGATGTTACGAATGATCAGGTAAAAGGAATGAGAGATCAATCCCTTAATAGAAAAGAAATGTATGATCGTCATGGTGGTGATTTGCAAGGTGTGATTAATAATCTGGATTATATTCAAGGGCTTGGAGTTACTACTTTATGGTTTACTCCAATTATGGAAAATGATATGGAAAAAAGAACAGAACATGGATACGCCATTACCAATCATTATAAAATTGATAAACGATATGGCGACGATGCTTTGTACGAGAAGTTGAGTGATCAATTACATCAAAGAGGCATGAAGCTTATTTTTGATGCGGTTTATAATCATATTGGTTCTTTTCATTTTTTAGAACTGGATCCTCCTGCCAATGATTGGGTTCATCGCTGGCCAACATATACCAAAACCAATAACAGAGAGATTCCATTATTTGACCCGTATGGCACAAAATCGGATAAAAAAACAATGAGTGACGGCTGGTTTGATACCATAATGCCGGACATTAATCAAGGCAATCCCTTTATGGCCAATTTCATTATTCAAAACTGTATTTGGCATATCGAAAAATTTGGTATTGATGGAGTCCGTTTGGATACCTATACCTATAATGATTTGGATTTTGCGAATCGCTGCAATAAAGCCATAATGGATGAATTCCCAAAAATTACCATTTTCGGAGAAATCATGGTTCATGGCGTTACCAATCAGGCATATTTTGAACAAAATAATATGGATGTCAGTTTCAAAAGTAATTTGCCATCAGTTGTGGATTTTCAAAGTTTGTATTACGGAATCATTCCAGCTTTGACAGAGCCTTTTGGCTGGAAAGAAGGGGTGAACAGATTGTACTACACTTTGAGCAGTGATTATTTGAGTAAGAATCCAATGCAAAAAGTATTGTTATTAGACAATCATGATGAGCCTCGTTTTTTCTCGTTAGTAGGAGAGAATGCAGAAAAACAGAAAATGGGATATCAATGGTTATTGACCTGCAGAGGAATTCCGCAGTTGTATTATGGATCCGAAGTTTTGATGAAAGGGTTCAAAGCTCCTGACGGTTTGGTTCGTGCTGATTTTCCCGGCGGTTGGAAAGAAGATGCCAAAAACGCATTTACTGGAAAAGGAATGACAGCTGATGAAAAATCAACACAGGATCTGGTTCGGAAACTGGCTAATTTCAGAAAGAATGCATCGGCACTGAAAACAGGGAAAATGATGCATTATGTTCCTGTTGACGGACTGTATGTGTATTTTAGATATGATGAAAATCAAACCATCATGTGTGTTATGAATACCAGCACTTCTGAAAAACAAATTGACTTTCAAAAGTATGACGAAAGAGCTACTGGTTTCGCTTCCGCAAAAAATGTTCTGACAGATGAAATTTTGAAAACATCGGACAAAATAACTATTCCTGCGACAAAAATGTGGGTTTTAGAATTGAATAAATAGTTCAAGATTTCTTGTGGTACAATTTAATTTATTAGAAAATTGGAATATGATTCATTCTAAAAAGATCTTGTTTTTATTGTTGTTCTTTTTTCAAATGAGTTTTGGGCAACAAGCACCTAAAGTTGAAAGAAAAATTTACACCACAAAAGCATTAGGGACTCAGGCACCACCTGTTATAGACGGACTTTTAACAGATGCAGGCTGGGATATTGTAGATTGGACGGGAGATTTCATCGAAAATCTTCCCGACGAAAATACAGCACCTTTGGAACAGACTAAATTTAAAGTGGTGTATGATACCGAGTTTATTTATTTTGGTTTTCGGTGTTATGACAAAGATCCTAAAGGAATCGTAAAAAGATTATCCAGAAGGGATGGCTTTGAAGGAGATTGGATCGAAATAAATATTAGCAGTCATAATGATAAGCTTACCAGTTTTTCTTTTGCAGGATCTGTTGCTGGAGTAAAAAGTGATGGTTTTATTTCGGATAATGGGAAAACTTGGGAAGGAAATTGGAATCCTATTTGGTACCTAAAAACCAATGTTGATGAGGAAGGCTGGACGGCAGAAATAAAAATTCCGCTCAGCCAGCTAAAATTTAGTGATGCTCCGGAACAAGTTTGGGGACTGCAATCTACTAGGAGATATTTTAGGACGGAGGAACGCTCGGTTTGGCAGCGTATTCCTCTTGATGCTCCGGGATGGGTAAGTGAGTTTGGAGAATTACGCGGTCTGGTTGGGTTGTCTCCTAAACGGCAGATAGAAATACAGCCGTTTTTACTTTCCAAATTAGAAACGTATCCGTCCGTAGAGGGAAATCCGTATAAGGATGGGAATGATTTTAAGATAAACGGAGGGTTGGATGCAAAGATTGGCATAACTAATGATTTAACGCTAAACATGACTATTAATCCGGATTTTGGTCAGGTAGAAGCCGATCCAGCAGCAATTGCATTAGATGGTTTTCAGATTTTTTACGAGGAACGCCGTCCGTTTTTTGTTGAGAATAAAAATATCTTCGACTATATTTTTGCTGATAATCAGGATAATTTATTTTATTCCCGAAGGATTGGAGGCAATCCGCATGGTATTCCGAATGTTTCTGGGCAGGCTTTTGTTTCGGTTCCTGATAATTCAACGATTTTAGGAGCGGCTAAATTTAGCGGAAAAACAAAAAGTGGCTGGTCAATTGGTGCGCTCGAGAGCGTAACGAAAAATGAATTTGCAAGAATTCTTGAAAATCGGAACGAAAGGGAAGAATTAGTAGAGCCTTTTACTAATTATTTAGTTGGCAGAGTGCAAAAAGATTTTAATAACCGGAACAGTTATATAGGAGGCATTTTTACTGCAACAAATCGAAATGTAGATGAAAACAATCTCAATTTCCTTCATAAATCCGCCTATACATCAGGAATTGATTTTATACACAATTGGAAGAATAGGAAATATTATTTTAAAGGAAACGTTGTAATGAGCCAGATTAACGGGAGTGAGGAAGCCATGGTGATTACTCAAAGAAGCATGACGCATTTGTTTCAAAGAGTCGATGCAGAATATGTGTCTGTTGATTTAGAAAGAACATCATTGATGGGGACGGGCGGCAAATTTGAACTAGGAAAAGCTAGTGTGGGAAACTGGCGTTATAATGCCTCATTAATGTGGAGATCTCCAGAGTTAGAGCTAAACGACATTGGTTTTCTGCGTCAGGCTGATGAAATTAAGCAGTATGCATTTTTGTCCTATCAGACATTAAAGCCATTTGGGCAGTTCAGAAAAATAACGACACAATTGGAGCAGTTTACAAATTTTGATTTTGGAGGGAATTACAATAAAATGCAGTATACTTTAGGAGCAAGCTCCATTTTAAAAAATAATTGGGAAGCTGCCGTCTCACTAATTTATAAACCTGTAAATTATTCGAATTCTATTTTGCAGGGCGGTCCCAGATTTCGCTATTCCGAAGAGTTTTTTAAATCAATTAATATTGCATCCGACAGCAGAAAAAAACTCAAATTCAGCACAGCCGTTTATGATTCTCAAGGGAAAGACAATTCATTTTCTTATACAGAATTTGGTTTGGGGATTACTTATCAGCCGATTAATGCTTTTACACTTTCATTAAATCCCAGTTTTTCGGTCAATAAAAATAAACTGCAGTACATCACAGAATCTAGATTTAACGGTGAACCAAGATATATTACAGGAAATTTAGATCAAAATACATTGAGTGCTTCTATCCGATTGGATTATAATATCAATCCCAATTTGACAATTCAGTATTATGGACAGCCTTTTATTTCCAGAGGAAAATATAATCATTTTAATAAGGTAATTAATCCCTTGGCTGATTATTATGGAGATAGAATAAGTCTGTTTAATACAAATCAAATTAATTTTGACGAGGCTGATAATAGATATCAAATAGATGAAGATACCGATGGCACCACAGATTATACAATTCGCAATCCTGATTTTTCTGTTGCACAGTTTCAATCTAATTTAGTAATGCGTTGGGAATATATTCCGGGTTCGGAGCTGTTTTTGGTTTGGTCGCAAGCAATAAAATCTAATGGAGTTACTAACGAAAATTTATTTACCGAATTGAATTCGCAAATCCTTGGAAGCAAGCCTGCCAACATATTTTTGATAAAAATGACGTATCACTTTATGTTGTAAATAAATTCTTTGTTTTAGTGAATTAAATATTACTTTTAGCGCTTTAGCTGTTAATATTTTGATATGAGAATTTAAAAATTGGATTATATGAAAAGACAATATATAATTTACCTGCTACTAGTTATTTTAATAGTTAACTATGGGACTGTTTTTGGCCAGCAAGGCAAGACAACGGTAATGAGCCCATTTCAAAATCGTGTCTTTAAAGGTGAAAATTATAAACCGCTTGGTAGCTTAAAATGGGCTTTCAAAACCGATGGTAAAATATTTTCTTCACCAATTGTAAATAATGGAATTGTTTATATTGGCAGTGAAGACGGAAACCTTTATGCAGTTAATGAAAAGACGGGTAAAATATTTTGGAAATTTAAAACCCAAGGCGCAGTTCACAGTTCTCCGGCAATTTTCAACAGCACAGTTTACTTTGGTAGTTTCGACGGTTATTATTACGCTGTTGATGCAAAGACTGGTCATTTGAAATGGAAATTCAAAACAGGAGGAGAGAAATGGTCGGGCGAAATAGGTTTCTTGGGACTGAAACCTGCGGATAAGTATATGGATGATTTATGGGATTTCTTTTTGTCAACACCAGTTATAAATCACGACAAACAAAATCCAAGTGTTTTCTTCGGAAGCAGTGACTGGAATGTATATGCGCTTAACGCGAATACGGGCGAATTGAAATGGAAGTTTGAAGCGAAAGGATCAATTCACTGCAGTCCGGTTCTTGATAAAAACACATTGTACATAGGCAGCTGGGATGCTAATTTGTATGCCATAGATATAACAACCGGAAAAGAGCGCTGGAAATTTGAAACCGGAACTAAAGTTGGTTTCAAAGGGATTGAATCCAGTGTGACAGTTGCAAATGACATGGTTTATTTTGGAGCTCGTGATCCCTTTTTATTTGCCCTAAATGCCGAGACCGGAAAACTGGTTTGGAAGTACGATGCCGCTTATTCCTGGATTATCAGTTCACCAGTTGTGGCTGATGGTATTTTGTATGTAGGAACTTCTGATACTTATGCATTATTAGGATTGGATGCAAAAACAGGAAAAGAATTATTTAAGTTTAAGGCAAACGGTTATGTGTATGGTTCTCCTGCTATAGCTGGCGAAACTGCCTATTTTGGAGATTTTACGGGTAATTTTTTTGCAGTAAACACAAAATCTTTGGGTAAGGAATGGAGCAGTTTCAGCACCGAAAGCCGTAAAGAATTTGCTCCAAAAACATTAAACAATAATTTTCTTGATTTTATGTATGCTTCCAAAGGTTCAGATGTTTCGCTGTATGATGTCAACAAGGCGGTAATGGATCAGTTTTATAAATTGGGATCTATTGTTTCTTCGCCTTTTGTCGCCAATAATACTGTTTATTTTGGCAGTGCCGATGGGAATTGTTATGCGATTGGATTGCAGAGTAAAAAATAGGTTTACTATAAGATTAAGTTTGATATTACTGAATAAATTTTGAATAACCCATTGTAAGGTCTTAAAAGGCGATTCGAAAAAGGCGAGAGGTTGTCCGAAGCTTATAATTGGGAATTAGGAGTATGTAATATGCAGTCCGAAGACCGTTTGACTGCATTCTTTTTTCTTCAGATGCCCTATTTTACTGGGTGGAACGCAAAAACAGCTGAAACGGATAAAAATTACGCTTTGTAGTTTTATAATTTTAAATTTCTATATTTGAGAAAAGAATAAAACGAAACAAACTTTCGTCAATCTACCCGATTTTGGGTGTATATGCGAAGGTTTGTAGCGTATATAAGCTAGTTAGTGACAACCTTAGTGAACACAGTAAACAATAAACATTTAAAGTAAAAATGGCAGGATTTGACGACATAATAAAATCTACCCAATGGGCTCAAAATATTCATAAATCGTTAGGTTTAAGTTCACAAATTTCGGAAATGCTAAAAAATCAAGAAAGAATGACAAGCAGTTTCGGTGGACTTAACACAATTACTCAACTTGCTAAAAGCTTTCAAGAACAAGAAAAGTTCAGAAAAAATCTTAGCGGAATAAGTATGCTGACTGAACTTGCCAAAAGTATGCAACAGCAAGAACGGTTTACAAAAAATTTGAGAAACGTAGGTATGTTGTCTGACCTTGCCAAAAATATGCAACAACAAATGGCTTCAATCCCTCATTTGTCTGCAATTGACGCACTAACAAAATCAATGCGATTTGCTATTCCACAATCAACACTTGATGCCATAACATCTATACACAGACAACACGACCAACTTTTTGGAAACCTTAGAAGCATAACAGAAACATTTACTAAAAATCAATCCGCATTTTCTCAAATTAATAATTTACAGTTTGCGGTTAGTGGTATTTCAGGACAATTAGCTTCAATTGCAGCGACTCAAAGAAAATGGGATTTAATTGATGATTTTGAGGAAATTACTGAAGAAGCCGTTTCTCTAAATGAAAGAATATTTGACGAGAATGGAATAACAAACAAAGGATTAAATGAACTGAAAGAGTTTTTTCAAAGAATTGAAATCAAAGTTGACAAAATTGATGCAGATGCCAATTCTTTGTTTTGGAAACTATTGACAATATTGGGCTTTATTCTTGCGGTAATGGGAGAAGCAAGAAATTGGTCGCCTAAACAAGAATATGCTACAAAACAAGAAGTTGAAACATTAATAAAAGAACAATTCAGCATTTACGAAAAGAAATTAAAAGAAGATAAAAAGTTTCGAATTACCAGCAGAATTTGCAAAGTAATGTCAAAACCAAGATTGAAGTCATTTCTGATAGAAAAACTGCCTGTTAACTTTGAAGTAACTGTTTTACAAGTTAATCATAAGTGGATTTATGTAAGCTACTTTAGTCCAACCGACAACTTACCGCAGACAGGTTGGATAATGAAAAAATATTTAGACAAACCAAAAAAATGACAGAGAAAGGCAACCACTAACAGCTACAACGGATTTAGGCAATTGGCTTAATGGAAAGATGGTTTTGTATTTGGAATGGTTTGCTTCGCCAGTTCGCTATCACTTGTGTGGTAAATCCGAAAATAGGGCTTAATTTAATCCCAAACTCTCTTAAAAATAAAATTAATACATATGAAAAATATAATTGCCCTTGTCTCCATACTTTTATTGACAGTTGTTTATAATGGATTTGCACAACAAGCCGTTCCAAAAGTAAAAGTAACAGACAATGAAAAAACACCCAGCTCACAATGGCAGGGCAAGCGGGTGGCTTTTCTGGGTGATTCGATGACAGATAAACGCCGTGTTGGAACTACTTGCGTTTACTGGGAGTATCTAAATGAATTGCTGGGGATAGAACCTTTTGTATATGGCATTAGCGGAAATCAATGGAATGATATTTATAAACAATCTGTAAAACTGCAGGAAGAAAAGGGAACAAAGCTTGATGCAATACTGATTTTTGCGGGCACGAATGATTATAACCACAATATTTCGTTGGGTGAATTTTTCAGTGAAACAACAAAGCAAACCAATTTTAATGGAAAAGAGGTGACGCGGAAATACAGGACTCCAAACCTGAATGATTCAACCTTTTGCGGACGGATTAACAAAGCCATGTCGTACCTCAAGAATAATTTCCCTCAGCAGCAAATTGTTATTATGACGCCTATTCACAGGGGTTATGCTAAGTTTAACGACAAGAATGTACAGCCTGACGAAAATTATGCTAACGGGCAGGGATTGTATATTGATTCCTATGTTGATATATTGAAACAAGCAGCTTCGTATTGGGCGGTTCCACTGATTGACCTCTATTCTACAAGTGGTCTTTTTCCAATGGCTGATTCACAATCGCAATACTTTGCTAAAAAAGATACCGATAGACTGCATCCTAATGCTCTCGGTGATTACCGCTTGGCAAAAACTATTCAATATAAATTGCTGGCATTGCCTTCGGGTTTTGTTGTTGAATAAGTAATAGTAATTCTATTTTAAAATTGATCCAATATTTATGTATCTATTAGTTTTTTTATCTATCGCGCCTGAATACTAAAATTTAATATTGCCAATCAAAATAAAGTCCTTCCAGCTATTCTTTTTGAGAATTAACTAGGGTCAGTTAATCCTTTTATGAGATAGACAAAAAGAATAATAATACAAAGAGCAATTTTGAATGTTTTTTGTTGTTTTGCTTTTAGAATGTATCCGTCCTTTTTCAATTCCCATGTAAATAAAAGTTCAAAAAGAGTACTTTTTGGTCTGAGAATGAAATCTGAAATTTGATAACTTTTAGTAGCTTTTTTTAAAATTTCCAATTCTATTTTTTGCTTTTCAGCTTTTTGTGCTTCTTCAATTAGTGAGGTATCAACTTTTCTATAGTGCAGTTCGTCAATAGCAAATTTTAATGCTCTTGGATTCCATTTTTTTGGAGCTCCAGCTATTTCTAGCAATTCATTAGTTGTTCTACTTTTAATTGGTGGGTTGAAATCGTCAGTCATTTTTAAAAATCTGTATTTTTATTAAAGTTCTCAAAAATTCAAATATAAAGGAACTATGCTTAATGCGCTTCCAGCCAGTTTTTTCCCAAACCTATTTCAACATCCAGCGGAACGTCCATTTTAAAGGCGTTTTCCATTTCATACTTAATCATCGGCTGAATTTTTTCAAGTTCATCGTTGTGAACATCGAACACAAGCTCATCATGTACCTGCAGTAACATCTTCGATTTCCAGTTTTCTGAAACTAATTTTTTATGAATATTAATCATCGCGATTTTGATGATATCAGCAGCAGAACCTTGAATAGGAGCGTTTACGGCATTTCGTTCGGCACCGCTTTTCACCATCATATTGGCAGAATTAATATCTTTCAAATATCGTCTTCTTCCTAGAACTGTTTGTACATAGCCATGCTCTCTTGCAAAATCTACCTGATTGGACATGTACGATTTCAGTTTTGGATAAGTCGAATAATACGCATCAATCAGTTCGGCGCTTTCTTTTCGCGAAAGCGATGTTTGATTTGATAATCCAAAAGCTGAAACACCATAGATAATTCCGAAGTTTACTGTTTTGGCATTGCTTCGCTGCTCTTTTGTCACTTCTTCCAATGGAACGTTGAATACTTTTGCAGCCGTACTTCTGTGAATATCTTCGTTGTTTTGAAAAGCTTTAATCATATTTTCTTCGCCGGATAAAGCAGCAATGATACGCAGTTCTATCTGAGAATAATCCGCAGAAACTAAAGTGTAATTTTCATCACGGGCGATAAATGCTTTACGGATCAATCGTCCTCTTTCGGTACGGATTGGTATGTTTTGCAGGTTCGGATTGTTGGAACTCAAACGGCCCGTTGCTGCAACAGTCTGCATATAATCGGTGTGAACGCGTCCTGTTTTTTTGTCAACCTGATTCGGAAGTGCATCAATATAAGTGCTTTGCAGTTTCACCATCTGGCGCCATTCGAGAATGTCTCGTACAATTTCGTTGTCATTGGCTAAATAAGACAAAATTTCTTCGCCAGTAGCGTATTGACCCGTTTTGGTTTTCTTTTGTTTGGCTCCGCCAATTTTTAATTTTTCGAATAAAATATCGCCTAATTGTTTTGGGGAAGCCAAATTGAATTTTTCGCCAGCAGTTTCATAGATTTTTTGTTCCAATGCATTGCTTTCGACTGCCATTTCAACAGACATCGATTTTAAAAAAGGAACATCCAGATTAATTCCTTCCAATTCCATCGCTGCTAAAACTGGTATTAACGGAATTTCGATTTCATCAAATAGTTTTTTTGTTTCGGCTTTATCGAGAATCGGACTGAAATTCTGCTTTAATTGATAGGTAACATCGGCATCTTCGGCAGCGTATTCTTTTATATCTTCCAAAGGAACTTCACGCATTGTTTTTTGCCCTTTTCCTTTTTTACCAATTAAATCTTCAATGGATTTTGGAGAATATTTTAAGTAAGTTTCACTTAAAACATCCATATTATGACGCATATCGGGATTGATCAGATAATGCGCAATCATTGTATCGAATAACTTTCCTTTAATTTCAACGCCATAATTCGAAAGGATCTTTAAATCGTATTTGACGTTCTGGCCAATTTTTTCGATAGTTTCGCTTTCAAAAAATGGTTTGAATTTATCGATTAAAATTTGTGTTTCTTCCTGGTTTTCCGGAAACGGAACATAAAATGCTTTTCCTTTTTCAAAAGAAAATGACATTCCGACTAATTCGGCATTCAAAGCATCAATTCCTGTAGTTTCGGTGTCAAAACAAACGGAAGTTTGCTGAAGTAAATTTTGCAAAAGCAATTTTACAGCAAAATCGCCCTGAATGATTTGGTAAAAATGCTCGGTGTTTTCTAAAGTTGCGTAAAATGAATTGTGTTTTGTTTCGCCGCTTTCTTCATCTGAAAAACCAAATAAATCAAATTGGTCTTCATTGGATTTTTTGGCAGGAGCTTTTTTGACTATTTTTTCATTGCCATTGCCATTGGCATTGTCATTGGAGTTGCCATTGCCATTAGTGTCGATTTCATCATATTCTTTTCCTGTTCCAAAATATTTGTCAAACTGGGCTTTCATTTGGCGAAATTCCAATTCCTGAAATAATTCGTCTGTTTTTTCAACATCGGGTTTGGATAATTCGTAATCAGTTTCGTTGAATGTCACAGGACAATCGAGCAGAATAGTCGCTAATTTTTTTGACAAAATTCCCAACTCGGCATTGGCTTCAATTTTGTCTTTTATCGCACCTTTCAATTGATGTGTATTGGCCAATAGATTTTCCATTGAACCGTATTCTGCTAAAAATTTCTTGGCTGTTTTTTCTCCAACGCCTGGCAATCCTGGTATATTATCGGCAGCATCGCCCATCATTCCCAGATAATCAATGACTTGTTCGGGGCGTTCAATTTCGAATTTGGCTAAAACTTCCGGTATTCCCCAAATTTCTATATCGTTACCCATTCTTGCTGGCTTGTACATGAAAATATTTTCGGAAACTAACTGGGCAAAATCCTTATCTGGCGTTACCATATAAACCTGATAATTTTCCTTTTCGGCCTGTTTTGCTATAGTTCCTATTAAATCATCGGCTTCAAAACCGGCAACTTCAATAATTGGAATGTGCATCGCTTTCAATAATTCCTGAATATATGGAACGGCGATTTTAATGGCTTCGGGAGTTTCGTCGCGATTTGCTTTGTATTCTTGGTACATTTCATATCGGTACGTGCTTCCGCCTTTGTCAAAAGCGACAGCCAAATGGTCTGGTTTTTCCCTTTTAATAACATCCATCAGGGCATTCATAAATCCCATAATTGCCGAAGTATCCATTCCTTTTGAATTGATTCTTGGGTTTTTTATAAAGGCAAAATAACCACGAAATATTAATGCGTAAGCATCGAGAAGGTAAAGGCGTTTTTGAGCAGACATATAAAAAATTTAGTCTGTAAAAATAGACAATTGCATTTTAAAAATGAATTTGTTGCCAAAAATTATAAATTCAGTTTGGTAAGGTTTTTTTTATCCCATTTTTAGGCAGTAAAGATGAGTATGTTAAGGTGGCGTTAAACTTTTGCGGAACGATATATCTTCATTTTGTCTTCATCTGTCGGTTATACATTTGACCTATAAAAATAAATTATTAATTCAAAATTTTAGAAATCATGAAAAAAGTATTAATGTTAATCGCTGTATTATTTGGAACTGCTGTAATGGTAAATGCTAAAACGCTGCCTGCAAAAACTGCTGCAGTAAAAGAGGTCAAAATGACTAAACATCCAAAACACAGAAAAGCTAAAACTGAGAAAAAATCTGCCTCAGCAGAAACAGCAAGTTCCAGTGCAAAAAAATAATTAATGTTTTTGTTTTTATATGTGGATAAGAGGAAAACAAAAAGGTTAATCGTTTTTAAAAGCCAGTTGAGAAATTTACTGGCTTTTTTTGTATTTTAGGTACGTTAAAATTTCAATGCTGGAACACAACATATTTCCTTTTATTAGTTGTTGCTTTGAATTGTTTTTAAATTATAATTGAATATGAAAATTCTTATTGTTGAAGATAATCCTGAATTGGCTTTTGAAGTGAAAGAATATCTTTTGGGCAGTGGCTATATCTGTAAAATTTCCAAAAACTGTGAAGATGCTTTGGAGGAAATCAGCAGTAATGACTATGATATTATGCTTCTGGATTTAGGTCTTCCTGACGGAAGCGGTTTTGATGTTTTAAAAGAGATTCGAAAAACGGTTTCTAAAGTTGCTGTAATCATCATTACGGCACAAGGAGAGCTGGAAGACAGGATAAACGGACTTCAGCTTGGCGCTGATGATTATTTGACAAAACCATTTGCGTTAACGGAGTTGGGTGCCCGTTTATTTGCTATTATCCGCAGAATGCACGGATTTACAGTCAATCAGTTGGATGTTCATGGCTTTAGTTTGAAATTGCAGGATTATAAAGTGAGTTATGATGAAATCCCAATCAATCTTACCAAAAAGGAATTTGATATTTTCCAATATTTAGTCTTAAATAAAAATCGCGTAATTACGCGTCTGCAATTAACGGAACATATTTGGGGAGATATTCTTGAAGTTAATTCCGATTCGAATTTTATAGATGTTCATGTTCGGAATCTTAGAAAAAAATTAGATAAGCATTCCAAAATTGAATGGTTTGAAACCGTTAGAAATGTTGGGTACAGAATAAATGCTTAAATTTAAAACGATAAACTTCTACTATGAAAATTAAGCATCAGCTAGCTATATTTAATGCATTAACACGTTTGTTGCTGATTTTAGTTTTATGGCTAATGCTTCCTGTTTTGGTCGAAAAAGTGGTTTATAATCACATCAATAAAAGTTTGCTGGAGAAAAAGCAAAAATTTATTGAGCATTTAGATAAGGAAGAAATAAATGATTTCATTGTTCGAAATGACACTTCCGAGACTTATGCGAGTTTTTCAACTCTGCATAGTGAATTCCTCCTGCTTTCCAGAGTTCCTTCGAATAGCAAAGTAAATCAAACTCTTTTTATCACCGAACCAAGAATAATTGAAGAAGAAAGCAATGATTATAGGATTCTTCAATATTATTTTAAGTATGAAAACACAAATTACCTTCTGGAAATAGGAAACAGTTTAAGTGAAATTAACGATCTTACTTTTGTAATTCGGCTTTTCTTCATAATGGTTTTAATTATAATTGTTGTGATTACTTTTGTGGCCGATACTTTTTATATCGAATATTTATTGAAACCATTTTATAAAATCATTGATACTAAAATCCGTCATGTCAATGAACCCGAAGCTTTTGACCATACGCCAATACAATCACATTCTAAAGATTTTCAGGAACTGGATACGGTTCTGAATCAGATGATGGATAGAATTAGTGAATTGTTTAAAAAGGAAAAACAATTTATAGCCAACGTTTCTCATGAGCTTTTGACTCCAATCGCTTTGTTGAAAAACAAATTTGAAAACTTACTTCAAAACGAGTCTTTAGATGATAATGCTGTAGATAAAATTGTGAGCTCGCTGAGTACTTTAGATTTGTTAAAAAAAGTAATTGCTAATCTATTACTGATTTCTAAAATCGAAAACAATCAGTATGAAGCTAATGAAACTATCGATTTTGATGCCGTAATTACCGATTTGGTGGCGGATTTACAGGATAGAATTGAAGACAAGGAATTGACTTTTCATAAAAATCTGGAGCATCATTTTAGTTTTAGAGGAAATAAAACGCTGATGCATATTCTCTTTTATAATTTAATTGTCAATGCGATTAAATACAATAAACCATTTGGTACAATTGAGATTAATGACGGTTTTTTGAACGGTAATTATTTTTTGTCCATTTCAGATTCGGGTATCGGAATGAATAAAAAACAGCAGCAGAATGTTTTCAAGCGATTCACCAGAGTAAGTTCAGATCAGGAAGGGCAGGGACTGGGGTTAGCCATTGTTGAAAGTATTGTTCAATTTCACCATATAACTATTGAGATAACATCAGAAATGAACATTGGAACCACCTTTATGTTATTGTTTCCGAGTGAGCAAAAACATAATTAAAAGTTAATTTTTTCAGAGAGAGCAAAACTTCATTTAATCTTCATCTGCCATGCATAGCTTTGACCTAATTAATAAACGAATTATTAAATTTAAATTTAAAAATCATGAAAAAATTATTGATGGTATTGGCAGTAGCTTTAGGAACAACCGTTATGGTAAGTGCACAAACTGCACCAACTCAAACTGCACCGGCTAAAGAAGTAAAAACTACTAAAAAAGAAGTAAAAAAAGAGACTAAAAAAGCGCACAAAGCAGAAGCCGGCAAAACTGCAGAGACAGCAACTCCAAAAAAATAATGTGTTTTTAGTAAATGATTCATTGGATTGTTTACTAAAAAAACATTAAAAATTGGTTTTAATAGATGGAAAAGGGGAGATAAAGAAATTTACTCCCCTTTTTTGCGTTAAAATTATGATAATATAAAACCTTAACGTTTTCATTAGTTGTTACTTTGTGTAAAATTTTCAAATAATGATTTTACGTTTATTTTTTTTAGGGGCTGTTCTTTTTATTATTGAGCTTTATGCATTTCAGGCTGTCAAAACTTTGATTAAATTGAAATGGATGCTGATTTCTTATCAAATAATAAGCTTTTTGCTTTTTACGTTTATTCTTTATTCTTTCACACAATTTGACCGTTCGGTCGGACAAACTAAGCAGACTATGTTTACCATGGGATTGTTGCTCGTAGTTTATCTTCCGAAAATTGTAATGACGGTTATTCTTTTGGGAGAGGATGTATTTCGATTGACGGCAGGATCAATCAATTATTTTATTGATAATAACAGCAATGCCGATTTTTTGCCTTCTAGACGTAAATTCGTTAGCCAAATAGGTTTAGGGTTGGCTGCTATTCCTTTTTTGTCTTTAATTTATGGGATATTTGAAGGGAAATATAATTTCAAAGTCATAAAACAAGCAGTGCATTTTTCAGATTTACCTGATGTTTTTGATGGTTTTACGATTACTCAAATTTCGGATGTGCATAGCGGGAGTTTCGATAATCCTGAAAAAATCAATTATGCGATTGACTTGGTTAATGAACAAAATTCGGATTTGATTTTATTTACTGGCGATATTGTCAATACGCATGCTAAAGAAATGCATCCGTGGATCGAAACTTTTAACAGAATCAAAAAACATGAGTACGGAAAGTATTCGGTTCTCGGGAATCATGATTATGGAGAATATGTGACTTGGCCTTCCCAATCAGACAAGGATAAAAATTTTGAAGATATAAAAAAATTATATGGTCAAATTGGATTTACTTTATTGTTGAATGAGCATACTTTTATCGAAAAAGAGGGTCATAAAATTGCATTGGTCGGCGTTGAAAATTGGGGTAAAAATTTCAAGCAGGCTGGTGATTTAAAGAAAGCTTCTCAGAATTTGACAAAAGATGATTTTAAAATCTTAATGAGCCATGACCCAAGCCATTGGAATGAAGTGGTGCAGCATGACGAAAAGCACTTTCAGCTAACACTTTCCGGACATACTCACGGAATGCAGTTTGGGATTGAAATCCCAGGTTTTTTCAAATGGAGTTTGGCACAATATGTGTATAAACAATGGGCTGGATTATATGAAAACTTAGGGAGATACGTTTATGTAAATAGAGGTTTCGGATTTCATGCCTATCCTGGCAGAGTTGGAATTATGCCTGAGATTACAGTAATTCAACTAATAAAGGGTGAAAAATTAGCATAATTGGTTTAAAATGCTAAATTTGTAACCTAATATCTCATTTTGAAAGTAATAAAAATTTAATATTTTGGTTTTATGTCAAAATTTGGAGAACTTATAAATGCTCAAGTTCCTGTGTTAATAGATTTTTACACAGATTGGAACGAACCGTCATTATCGATGCATCCTGTTATAAAAGATGTTGCTGCGGCGCTTGGAGATAAAGTAAAAGTAATTATGATTGATGTTGATAAAAATCAGGAATTAGCTAGCGCTTTGCGTATAAAAGGACTGCCAACTTTGATGATTTACAAAGAAGGCATGATGATCTGGAGACAATCTGGAGAGCTTGATGCGAATACCTTAATTGGAATTGTACAGGAACAATTATAATTTGGAATGATAATTCCTTGTTTTTTAATGGATTGTATCAAATATAAAACCTCTTTCCTTTAGAACTTTTAATGATTGAGGAAGAACGTATTCTAAGTTTCTGTATCCTTTTACACTGTCATGAAAAATGATAATACTTCCCGAAACTGCATTTTGAAGTACATTTTCCAGACATTTTTCAGGCGTTATGGTTTGGTCAAAATCAGCACTGAGAACGTCCCACATAATTATTTTATATCCTAGCTCCCGCATTTTTTTGGTTTGTGATGTTTTTATTTTGCCATATGGCGGTCGAAACAGCTTGTTGTTTATTGTGTTTGATTTGCTGATTTCAGCTTGACACAGAAAGGTGTTTTTTAAATAATCATCTGTATTTGTTTTCCATCCGTTAAGATGATTAAAAGTGTGATTCCCTATCGCATGTCCATCATTGATTACTTTATTAAATAAATCAGGATTGTTTTTTATATTCTTCCCAATGCAAAAAAATGTTGCTTTTGCCTGATGCTTTTTTAGTTCTTCCAGCACCCATTCTGTTACATCTGGAGTTGGTCCATCGTCAAAAGTGAGATAGATTTTATTCTCTGTATTGGGAATGTCCCATACATAATTGGAGAATATTTTTTTTATAAATGTATTTGTCTTAATCCAATAGAATTTCATAATTCAATACTACAATTAAATTCAGTTTTAAGCAAAAAAAATGTAGTGCATTTTAGTGCACTACATTATTATTGATTTGATTTATATCAGATTTTTATTCTTTTTTGCGCCCAAATCTGGCAAAAATTTCAATATAAGTATTGAATGTTTTTTTGCTGGAATTGTAATATTCAATGTCGTTGCTTTCTTGTATTACCGTTAATAGGCTTCTGTATCTTTCAATAGCGGTAATGATTTCAATACTTACATCAGACTGCTCAGAAGGAATTAATTTCGCATAATAATTAAGTTCTTCTTTGTATTTGCCCATTAGTTTTTCCAGTAAATCATGAGCTTTTGCTTTTTCGCCAACATCATAATATCCTTTAGCAAATGGTTCAACTAAGGAGTAATATCCAAATTTTTCCAAAGGCATTTTTGTCATTGCCAATTCAATGATTTTTTTTGCTCTATCAGTTTTTTCTTCAACGGTGAGCTGTTTCATTAGTCGGGCTAAATTCATTCTGTAAGTAAGACTCTCTCTGCGGGTTTCAGGGTCATGATATATTTTGTTACTGTCGCTGTTGCCCCAATCCCATGCCATTACTTTGGCATACATATTGTCAGTATCAATTCGTCCCATGTCCATTTGACCAGAATCTTTATCGAATGCAGTTTTTATTGGAACTAATTTATAAACCATACCTTCTAATTGGAGGTAATCTTTCATCCATAAATAATCTTCAGCGTCAAATGCACCTCCGCTAAAATATACTGGTCTTTTCCAGTTGTTATTGTTAATAAGGTCTAGCATCATCAGCCTGTTTTTGTAGATAGCGCTTCCTTTGATGTCAATTTCAATATAAGGAACAATAGAATCGTATAATTTTGGATTAACAACCTTATTTTTTATAATGTTGTCTTTGTTTATAGGGATTTTGATTTTATTGGTCGGGTAAAAATGTATGGTTTGTCCGTTTTGCATTTCTACAGTAGATCTTGGGTCTTTTATGAATTTTATAAAAGCATTTAAATCCCAACGGCTTTTTGTTTTTTCGATATGTGCTACATAATCAAGTTTGTCTCCCACATATTCATTATGAGTAAATGAAATTGGTAAAGCATTAGACTGATATGCTTTTCTCTTCATTTGGTCAATATACCAATCGGTCATGAATAGGCTGGTATTGACAATTTTAATATCAGTACGGATACCTTCTATCTCTTGAGCGTACCAAAGAGGGAAGGTGTCGTTATCTCCAATAGTAAATAAAATAGCATTTGGATCACAAGACTCTAAATAGGCTTTTGCCATTGCAGTCGCTGTGTATTTACCTGAACGGTCGTGATCATCCCAGTTTTGATAAGCCATTAATACAGGTGCCGCCAATAATGAGGCTCCTATAAATACTGGACCTGCAATTCTTGGAGAAAGATATTTTTGAAAACTTTCGTATAATGAATATACGCCAAAACCAATCCAAATGGCAAATACATAAAATGATCCTACTAAGGCATAATCCCTTTCGCGCGGTTCAAACGGTCTTTCGTTTAAGTAAATCTTTAATGCAATTCCCATAAAAAGGAAAAGTGCTACTAGTACGTAAAAGCTTTTTCTGTCTTTGCTTGCATGATACATAATTCCAATTAAGCCAAGTATAAACGGCAAGAAGAAATAAACATTTCGTCCTTTGTTGTTTATGGCATCAGCAGGGAGATTGTCTTGAGAAATCAAGTGTAAATTATCGATAAACGGGATACCGCTTATCCAGTTTCCGTCAAGATAATCATATCTTCCCTGTTCGTCGTTTTGTCTTCCAACAAAATTCCACATTAAATACCTCCAGTACATATAGCCAAATTGGTATTCAAACATAAAGCTGAAATTATCGGCAGTAGTAGGTTTGTCTATGATTAAATAGTCTTTATAGTGGCTTAAGAAGGAAACATAACCTTCGTTGTCGATTTGTTTTTGAGCATAAGCTTGCCTGAACTCACTTACAGTTTTTTCAGTTTCGTTTCTTAGCTGTGCTATTGCTTTATTATAATCTTCCTCGCTTAATTTATTTGGATCTAATCCGTATTTTACTAAATCCTCTTCATAAGGATAGTCGGGATTTATTCTAAATGCTGGCGGATGGGTGAAGTTTATGTAGTTTTCAATATGCTCTGTGCTCCACATTCTTGGTAAAATAGTTTTCTGGCTATCATCCGAGTTTTGCTCTGCATTTTTATAATTATTTACAATTACATATTTGCCGGTTTTGTAATTTCTCTCGTAATTGGGAGCTTTGTCTAAATAAGGAGTTTTTGAATCCAAACCTACAAAAGCTTCCGTGTACTGAGGGCCGTAAAATAATGGATTTACTCCATATTGCTCTCTATTGTAGTAGGCTAAAACTTCTGCAGCATCAGATGGTTTGTTTTCATTGATAACAGTGTCAGAATTGGCACGAATTGGCAGCATCAGCCATGTTGAGAATCCAATAAGAATAAAAAGTATGCAAAGAATAAGCGTGTTATAGTGTACTAATCCTTTTTTACGAGTGTAATTCAGTCCAAAATAGAAGAAGGCGATTAGAAGAAGCGTTACAAAAATGGTTCCTGAATTAAAAGGCAGTCCCATTGAATTGACCATGAAAACTTCGGTTTTACCAAAGAATGCCATGGTTAACGGCAGTAATAATTTGAATATGAAAAGTAAAACAGAAACAACTACAATGTTTGCAACAATGAAGTTTTTAACGGTTACTACTTTGTAATTTTTGAAAAAATATAAAAACCCAATTGCTGGAATAGTTAATAAGGCCATAAAGTGTACTCCAAATGACAATCCAACTACAAGTGAGATTAATAATAACCATTTATGACCTCTGGGAGTGTCCATGTCTTGCTCCCAACGCAAACCTAGCCATAAAAGCAGAGAAATTAATAAGCTGGCCATTGCATACACTTCGGCTTCTACTGCATTAAACCAAAAACTGTCCGAAAATGTATAAGCAAGCGATCCTACTAAAGAACTTCCAAGTATTACAACGGAATTATTGCTGTTGATTTCAGAATACTGGCTTATGATTTTTTTTAAAATGATACTCGATGACCAAAACATAAATAATATAGTAAAAGCACTCGAAAATACTGAAGTCATGTTTACCATCAATGCGATATGCTCTTTGTTTATTGCAAACATTGCAAAGAAAGCACCGATCATTTGGAATAATGGAGCTCCTGGCGGATGTCCAACCTCCAGTTTTGCGGCGGTCGCTATATATTCTCCACAATCCCAAAAGCTCATGGTGGGTTCAACAGTAAGTGTATAAGTTATTAATGCGATTGAAAAGGCAAACCAACCTGTAATGGTATTCCATTTGTTGAAATTGAATGATGTCATATACTGTATCTTCTGTTTTTTTTATCTATTTTAAAAGTGTTACAAAGAAAATGTTTTTTTTTTTAAACTTAAGTCGCATTATTATAATTTTATTGAAAATAATCGTTTTCTTAAATGCTTTGTGTTTCAGTATTTTAATCAGATTTTGATTTTAAAATTGAAATTTCTTTTATTTTTTTTGAAGAAAAAGCTAAAAAAAGTTTGCACAACTAGGAATTTGTTTTAAATTTGCACTCGCTAAGCAGGAAAGCTGGTAAGAATATTGGTCTATGGTGTAATGGTAACACAACTGTTTTTGGTGCAGTCTTTCTAGGTTCGAGTCCTAGTAGACCAACAAAAAAAGCCTCTCAATTGAGAGGCTTTTTTTATGGAATAAATTTAAGCTGTACGTATTTGAAGTAAAGCCTCTCCGTTTTGGAGAGGCTTTATTTTTTAAAATTTATACTCTAAAAGTTAATACTGGTTTGGAAGAGTGATTTACTAAATCCTCAGAAATGCTTCCGGTGAAGAAATGATTTAATGCAGTTCTTCCATGTGTGCAAAAAGCAATTATATCTCCATTGTTCTCATTTGAATAATTGATGATTCCTTTTTCAATATTGCTTTCATTGTATGTTTCAAAAGAGTATTCAGGCATGTCAAATCCAGAAACGAATTCATTTATAATTTTATGTGCTGCTGAAGTGCTTTTAAAACTATTTGGTGTGCAGATCATTACTAAATTTAATTTTGATCCAAATATTTTAGCAAATTCAATGACTTTCTTAAAGGGTTTTTTAATTTCATTAGAGAAGTCCGAGGCAAAAATGATATTTGTTGTTTTGAAGTTTTCTAATTTGTTTTTGATTACTAAAACTGGGATTTCTGATTGTCTAACTACTTTTTCGGTATTAGAGCCAACTAAAATTTCATTAATGCCTGTAGCTCCGTGAGATCCCATTACTATTAAGTCAAAGTCGCTGTTTTGTTTGATGTAATTGTTAATTCCTTTATAAGCACCGTCCAGTCTCACTACTTCCGATACTTTGATTCCTTCTAAATATGGGCGGGATTTTATGCTTTTTAAAGTTTCTTCTGCTTTGCGTTTAAAAAGCATGATCTCTGGTATGCTTGTTTCGCCTGATATGGCATCATTCATGTGAGTAGGTAATTCCAGCATATGAATTAAGACAATTTCGCTATCATTCTTTTTTGCAATTTGTGCTCCAACTTCTATTGCTTCATCAGCATATTTAGAAAAATCAGTTGGGATTAGAATTTTTTTCATGGTAATTGGGGTTTATTTAAGTCTAATTGTTTTTTTATTGACAAAATAAAGATATATTTTTTTTTAATACTAATCAATTTTTTTGATTTATAAAAAAACACTATATTTGCACCGTTATTTATTAATATACTAGATAATGAGGCACGCATAGCGTGCCTCTTTTTATAAAGATTATGACATTTAAAGACAAAGTAAAGCAAGTAGTAGAAGAAGCTCTTCAGGAAAAACCATCTATTTTTTTAATTGACTTGACTATAACGGACAGTTTTAAAATTATTATTGGGATTGATGGGGATAATGGAGTGGTTTTGCAGGACTGTATTGATATAAGCCGTGCTGTTGAGGGTAGCTTAGACAGAGAAGAACAAGATTTCTCTTTAGAAGTAGCCTCAGTAGGAGTTGGATCTCCTTTGAAATTAGTGAGACAGTATAAAAAAAATATTGGCAGAACACTAATTGTTAAAACGAATGCCGAAAATATTGAAGCAGAATTAGTTGAAGCTAATGATCTTTTTATAATTTTGTCTTGGAAAGCTAGAGAAGCCAAAAAAGTGGGTAAGGGAAAAGAGACCGTTCAAAAAGAATTACAGATTCCTTACACAGATATTAAAGAAGCAGTTGTTACAGTAACATTTTAATTAAAGAATTCGCATGGAAAATTTAGCATTAATCGATTCATTTTCAGAGTTTAAAGATGATAAACTTATTGATCGTGTAACGCTTATGGCAATTTTGGAAGATGTATTTAGAAATGCATTGAAGAAAAAATACGGTTCAGATGATAATTTTGACATCATCATAAATCCTGATAAGGGAGATATGGAGATTTGGAGAAGAAGGGTAATCGTTGCTGACGAGGATTTGGATTTTGAAAATGAGGAAATTACATTAACTGAAGCTAGAAAAATCGAAGCCGATTTCGAAATTGGTGAAGAAGTTTCAGAAGAAGTTAAACTGATAGATTTGGGTAGAAGAGCAATATTAGCTTTAAGACAAAATTTAATTTCAAAAATACACGAACACGATAATACTAATCTTTATAAACAATTTAAAGATATTATTGGCGATATTTATACTGCTGAAGTGCACCATGTGCGTCCAAGAGTTGTAATTTTGGTGGATGATGACGGAAATGAAATTATTTTGCCAAAAGAAAAACAAATTCCTTCTGATTTTTTCCGTAAAGGAGATAATGTTAGAGGTATAATTGAAAGTGTTGAACTGAAAGGAAATAAACCTCAGATTATTATGTCCAGAACTTCAGATAAGTTCTTGGAAAAATTATTTGAACAAGAAATTCCTGAAGTTTTTGACGGTTTGATTATGGTTAAAAATGTTGTGAGAATTCCTGGTGAAAAAGCAAAAGTAGCTGTTGATTCTTATGATGACCGTATTGATCCTGTAGGCGCTTGTGTTGGTATGAAAGGATCCAGAATTCATGGAATCGTCCGTGAATTAGGAAATGAAAATATTGACGTGATTAATTATACCAGCAATATTCAATTGTATATTACCAGAGCATTAAGCCCTGCTAAAGTTTCTTCAATCAAAATCAATGAAGAAGCAAAAAGAGCTGAAGTGTTTTTGAAATTGGAAGAAGTTTCTAAAGCAATTGGTAGAGGGGGTCATAATATACGTTTGGCAGGTCAGTTAACAGGCTATGAGCTGGATGTAATCCGTGAAGGTGATGTTGCCGGAACTACTGCTGATGATGATGATGTTGAATTAACTGAGTTTTCAGACGAAATCGAGGAGTGGGTTATAGAGGAATTTGCAAAAATTGGCTTGGATACTGCTAAGAGTATTTTGAAGCATGATGTTGAAGATTTAGTTAGAAGAACAGATCTGGAAGAGGAAACAATTTTAGATGTAATGAGAATATTAAATGAAGAATTTGATAGTTAACCGACTATTAATTCCTCATATAAAATAAATTTCTATTTTTATAGTATGATAAAAGTGGAACAACGAATAAGGTAAAAATAAAAAGATTTTATGTCTGAAGAGAGAATTATTAGAATAAACAAGGTTTTAAGGGAATTAAATATTTCGTTGGAAAGAGCTGTGGATTATCTAAAAGATAAGGGGATTGCTATTGAATCAAACCCAAACACAAAAATTTCTGAACAAGAATTTAATATCCTACAAAGTCAGTTTGCAGGCGACAAGGGGAATAAAGAAGCTTCTAAGGAAGTTAGTGAAGAGAAAAGGAAAGAAAAAGAAGCTTTACGTATAGAACGAGAAAAAGAAGTCGAAGACAAACGCAAAACAGAAGAAGATCGTTTAAAACAGCAAGAAATTATTAAAGCTAGAGCTGTATTGTCGGGACCTGTTCAAGTTGGTAAAATTGATCTTAATCCGAAAAAGCCTGTTCCTGCTCCAGCTCCTGTTGTTGCTGAAAAAGTAATTGCTCCTATAGATGTAACTTCAAATGAAGTGCCTGTTTCTAAAGAAGATGTAAAAAAAGATACTGTTGTTGAGCCTGTAGAGAAAAAAGAGGCACCAGTTGAAAAAGATATAAAAGAAGTTTCTGCTGTTCAAGAAAAAGAGATAAGCAACAGACCTAAATTCAAGGAAGTTAAAAATGTTGAAAAACAACCAGAAGCTGTTATAGAGAAAAAGGCTGAAAGTGTTGTTAATGAAACTCCGGTTGAGGAATCGATTACGACACAATATCAAAAACTTTCGGGAGCAACTCTAACTGGTCAAGTGATTGATTTGTCTCAATTCAATAAGCCGAAAAAGAAAAAAGAAGATCCGAAAATTACGCCTAACAAGCCTGGTACTCCTGGAGCGGCTGGTGCTGGTAATGCTAATAAAAATAAGCGCAAGAGAATTGCTCCTAAACCAGGGGCTCCTAAGCCTCCTGCAACTCCTGGTGTTCCTGGAGCGCCAAATCCAAACAAAATTACTCCAAATACCGGTGGAGGCGGTTTTAACGCTAACAGAAGCGCAAGACCTGGATTTGTAAAAGGTAACCGTCCTGCAATTGTTGCAAAGGTTGAGCCAACAGAGGAAGAAGTTAAAAATCAAATTCGTGAAACTTTAGAAAAACTTCAAGGTAAAGGAGGCAAATCTAAAGCTGCAAAATACAGAAGAGATAAAAGAGATACGCACCGTCAAAAATCTGATGATGAGCAAAGAGCTTTAGACGAAGGAAGCAAAACTATTAAAGTTACTGAGTTTGTTACTGTAGGTGAAATTGCAATCATGATGGATGTGCCAATTACAAAAGTGATTGGAACATGTATGTCTCTTGGAATCATGGTTACCATGAACCAGCGTCTAGATGCTGAAACATTGACAATTGTTGCTGATGAGTTTGGATATGAGGTTGAGTTTATAACTGTTGATATCGAAGAAGCAATTGAAGTAGTTGAGGATAAAGAAGAAGATCTGGTTTCTAGAGCGCCTATTGTTACTGTAATGGGACACGTCGATCACGGTAAAACATCTTTACTGGATTATATTCGTAAAGAAAATGTTATCGCTGGTGAGTCAGGTGGAATTACACAGCACATTGGAGCTTATGGAGTAACATTGGATAATGGTCAAAAAATAGCTTTCCTTGATACACCTGGTCACGAAGCGTTTACCGCAATGCGTGCACGTGGAGCTCAAGTAACCGATATTGCTATTATTGTTGTGGCTGCGGATGATGATATCATGCCGCAAACTAAAGAGGCTATTTCTCATGCTCAAGCAGCAGGAGTGCCAATTATATTTGCAATTAATAAAATTGATAAACCAAATGCTAACGTTGAAAAAATTAAAGAGCGTTTAGCAGGCATGAATCTTTTGGTAGAAGATTGGGGCGGAAAAATTCAATCTCATGATATTTCTGCAAAAGTGGGTACTGGAGTTAAAGATTTATTAGAAAAAGTGTTACTAGAGGCTGAAATTTTAGATTTGAAAGCAAATCCAAATAAAGCAGCTCAAGGTACTGTTGTAGAGGCTTTCTTAGATAAAGGAAAAGGATATGTTTCTACAATATTAGTACAGCATGGTACTCTAAAAATTGGAGATTATATGCTGGCAGGAAAACATCATGGTAAAATTAAAGCTATGCATGATGAAAGAGGTAATACTGTAACTATAGCAGGACCTTCGACGCCTGTTTCAGTTTTAGGTCTTGACGGAGCTCCAACTGCAGGTGATAAGTTCAATATTTTTGAAGATGAAAAAGAAGCAAAACAAATTGCTGCTAAACGTTCTCAATTAATGCGTGAACAATCTGTACGTACACAGCGACATATTACATTAGACGAAATTGGACGAAGAATTGCTTTAGGTCAATTTAAAGAATTAAATATTATCCTTAAAGGAGACGTTGATGGTTCTGTTGAAGCGTTGTCTGATTCGTTCTCTAAATTGTCTACCGAAGAAATTCAAATCAATATTATTCATAAAGGTGTTGGAGCAATTACAGAATCTGATGTTATGTTGGCTTCTGCTTCAGATGCAATTATTATCGGATTTAATGTTCGTCCAGCAGGTAATGCAAGACAGTTAGCAGATAAAGAAGAAATAGATATCCGTTACTACTCTATCATTTATGCAGCCATTGATGACTTGAAAGATGCAATGGAAGGAATGTTAGCTCCAGAAATGAAAGAAGAAGTTTTAGGAACTGCTGAAATTAGAGAAATATTCAAAATTTCTAAAGTTGGATCTATTGCTGGTTGTATGGTTATGGATGGTAAAATTGCCAAAAATGCGAAAATCAGAATTATTAGAGATGGTGTGGTAGTATTTACTGGAGAGCTTCTTGCATTGAAACGTTTCAAAGACGATGTTAAAGAAGTTGCAAAAGGATATGATTGTGGTATTCAGATAAAAGGTTACAACGACATCGAAGAAAGAGATGTAATTGAAGCTTACCACGAAGTAGCTATCAAAAAGAAATTGAAATAATAATCAATTTATATAATTTTAAAATCCCAATTCGTTGGGATTTTTTTGTTTGTAACCTCAAGTCGATTATTAATTTTTGGAGCGGAATGATAAGACATTTTCAGGAAATAGGGTTTCTCGCTATCTGTTACAATCTCTTCGTAAAAACTGCGAGGATTTTTACTTCACTCAAGCGAAGCGAACTGGCGAAGCAATCGGGGCTAAGGATAAATATATTGCTTCTTTGTGATTATTTGCAATGGAGTTAAACTCTGGTCAAAGGTCTGAATAGTTTAAAATGAACTTTTATAATGAAAGAAAAGCGAATTGGAATACTGGGTGCAATGCCCGAGGAAATTAATGGAGTTGTTTCCCTGCTTAAAGATAAAAAAGAAGTAGTAAAGGGAATGCGGAGCTATTATACAGGTACAATAAATAATGTTGAAGCTGTAGTGGTTTTTTCTCGTTGGGGGAAAGTAGCTTCCGCCACAACGGTAACTCATTTAATTATTGAATTTGGAATAACAGAATTAATATTCACAGGAGTTGCTGGTGCAATTAGACATGATTTGAATATAGGTGATATTGTTATTGCAAATAGTTTGGTACAGCATGATTTGGATGCCCGGCCCATAATGAAGCGGTTTGAAATTCCTCTTTTGGGAATAACAGAAATCTTTTTGCCAAAATATATTCTAGATAATGTAATTGAGCAGATAAATGAATTAGTGGAAAAGGGGAGTTTAATTCATTTGCTTTCTCCAAAACAGCAGGAATTATTTTCATTGACTGCCCAAAAAGCTGTTATTGGACAGATAGCCAGCGGGGATAAATTTTTTTCCAGCACTCTTGAAAAAGAGAATCTTTTAGCTGTTCTTCCAGATGTTTTATGTGTAGAAATGGAAGGCGCTGCAGTGGCTCAGGTCTGTTTTGAATATGATATTCCTTATATAATTATCCGTATTATTTCTGATGCTGCAAATGAAAATTCTGTAGTAGATTTCAATGAGTTTATTGCGCAAGTTGCATCTAAATTTAGCGTTGAAATAATTCAAAAACTTATTAAATGATAAAAATTCAGATTTTTTCAACGCTTGAAATTATTTATTGGGTTTTATTAAAAATACGTTTTTATATCTTTTTTTGATCTCTACAAGGTTGCGTTCTGCTTCCATTCTGGTTCTGAAATTTCCAACCCAAACTTTATAATTTGGCGTGTTAAAAATGATAGTTCCGTCCAGGTCTTTGAATTCCTGCTTAAATTCGGATAGGGTTTTTTTGGCAGTTTCGCTTATACCGTTGAAGATTTGAATTTTGTATCTGTCATTATAAGACAAATTTTGGTTTGATTTTCTTTTCTCTGTCAGTAATTGTTCGAATTTTTGGTCTTGATTTAGGGTCAAATTCGAATTTTGAGCTCCTGATTTTGTTGAAATGCAACAAAATATTAGAACTGCCAATAAAGGGTGTGCGGATCTTAAAAATCTCATAATCTGATTATTTATTTGCAAAAGTAACATTTTAACAGGAAATTGAAATTGGATTTATTATTTAGATTTAATATAAATTATAATTAAGATTATTTTAAGGTTTTGAGAATAGTTCTTAAGTCGTATTTTTGTCCAAATTTTTAAATAAGGAGGGTTTCATCTTCTAATTTATTAGGATGATAAGCGAACAATTTTTAGTAGATAATCAATATATTAATATGAAAAAGGTGGGTAACCATAATTCGAATTCAAGGAAATTATTTTTAAGCTTAGCATTAATGTTGAGTATTTCCGTAGCTTCATTTGCTCAGGATGCAGCTCCGGTTGCAGCTACAGCGGCTCCAGCGGCGAGTTCTGGAGGTGATGCGGCAAAAGGTAAAGAGCTTTTTAACGCCAATTGCGCTGCATGTCATAAACTTGATGCTAAATCAACTGGACCTGCATTGAGAGGTGTATCTGCTAAGCATGATATGGCGTGGATTTATAAGTGGGTTCACAATAGCGGTGATTTGATTAAATCTGGCGATGCTGTCGCTGTTAAGCTTTTTGAAGATAATAATAAAGTTCCGATGACTCCGTTTCCTCAGTTAGCTGAAGGAGATATTGATAATATTATAGCTTATACTTCTGAGCCAAAGGCTGAAGCTCCGGTTACTGCTGCTGGTCCAGCGGCTACTGCAAAAGATGGTTCGCAAGAAGCAGGTATTTCTAATAATGTTATTTTAGGTGCTTTGTCATTAGTAATGGCAATACTTATTGTGATGTTGGTTTTAGTAAATAATGTGTTGAGAAAAGTGGCTGCTGCAAATGGCATTGAAGTTGTCAAGAAAGAGTCAACATTGCCAATTTGGAAAGCATTTGTTAAAAATCAATTTTTAGTATTGGTATCGGCTATATTCATGTTGCTTGCGGGTGCCTATTTAGTATATGGTTTTTTGATGCAGGTAGGTGTGGATCAAAATTATGAGCCAATTCAGCCAATACATTACTCCCACAGAATTCATGCTGGTGATAATGAAATCAATTGTAAATATTGTCACTCTGCTTCTCGTGTAAGTAAAACTGCTGGGATTCCATCTTTAAATGTTTGTATGAACTGTCACAAAAGCATTAGTGAAGTTGCTGAATCTACAGCTACTCCGGAATACAGCAAAGCTTACTATGATGGAGAAATTCAAAAATTATATAAAGCAGTGGGCTGGGATGCTTCAACACAGTCTTACACTGGAAAAACGGAACCTGTAAAATGGATTCGTATTCATAATTTACCTGATTTTGTTTATTTTAATCACTCTCAGCACGTTACTGTTGCAGGTGTAGAATGCCAAACATGTCACGGTCCGGTTCAAGAATTCGAAATCATGAAACAGTTCTCTCCTTTGACTATGGGATGGTGTATTAATTGCCACAGAAAAACTGATGTGAAAATGGAAGGGAATGAGTATTATACAAAAATACACGAAGAACTTTCTAAAAAATATGGTGTAGATAAGCTTACAGCTGCTCAGATGGGCGGTTTGGAGTGTGGTAAATGTCACTATTAGGAATTTAATGTTATCACTTGTTAAGTGATTGAAATTAAAGGATAGAACAAAAAAAAATTATTAAGATTAATATTTATATATAATATGTCATCAAACAAAAAATACTGGAAAAGTGTTGAAGAACTAGACGGAAATAGTTCTATTGTTGAGGCGCTTAGAAATAACGAATTTGTTGAAGAGATTCCTACGGATGAGTTTTTAGGAAATGAAGCGGCTTTGTCTTCTTCTTCAACTACACGTCGTGACTTTTTAAAGTACGTTGGTTTTAGTACAGCTGCAGCTTCTCTTGCTGCATGCGAAGGTCCTGTGCATTTATCAATTCCTTATGTGTTGCAGCCAGAACAAATCGTTCCTGGAGTAGCTGATTATTATGCTACTTCGGTTTTTGATGGTTTTGATTTTGCAAACCTTTTGGTAAAAACACGTGAAGGGCGTCCAATCAAAATAGATAATAACACTATTGCTGGGGCTAAATTTTCTGCTAATGCTAGAATTCATGCTTCCATATTGTCATTGTACGACAATATGCGTTTGAAAGAGCCTAAGTTAGATGCTAAAAATGTTTCTTGGTCAGCGGTTGATTCAAAAATAAAATCTAGTATTGTTGATGCTAAAGCAAAAGGAGGACAAGTAGTGTTTTTAACAAATACTTTGGCTAGTCCATCTACTGAAAAGTTGATTGCTGATTTTATTGGCAAAAATCCAAATGCAAAACATGTAATATATGATGCTGTTTCTTCTTCAGAAGCTTTGGATGCTTTTGAAACTGTTTATGGAGAAAGAGCTTTAGTTGATTATGATTTTTCAAAAGCGTCAGTGATTGTTTCTGTTGGTGCTGATTTTCTAGGAGATTGGCAAGGTGGAGGATATGATGCAGGTTATGCTAAAGGAAGAATTCCTTCAGGTGCTGTTGGAAAGAAAATAATATCAAAACACATACAGTTAGAGTCTAATATGACTTTGTCTGGAGCTGCAGCTGATAAGCGTGTTGCCATGTCTACAGCCAATCAAAAACAAGCATTAGTTCACATATATAATGTTATTACTGGATCATCTGTTTCTACTTCATTAGATGCTGCTTTCAAAGCAGATGTTACTAAAGTGGCTCAGCAATTAAAAGCTGTAGGTTCTAAAGGAGTTTTGGTGTCTGGTATTCAAGATAAAAATGCTCAATTATTAGTTCTTGCTATCAATCAAGTTTTAGCTAGTGAAGCTTTTACTACTTCTGGAACCAGACAAATTCGTAAAGGATCTAATGAGAATGTGGCACAATTGTTAAAAGATATGAATGCTGGAAGTGTTCATACTTTAATCATGAGTGGTGTTAATCCAGTTTATACTTTGGCAGACAGCAAATCGTTTGTTGAAGGTTTGAAGAAAGTAAAAACTTCAGTAGCATTGTCATTAAAAGAAGATGAAACTGCTTCTTTGGCTACAATTGCTGCTCCAGTTCCTCATTACTTAGAGGCTTGGGGAGATTTAACGTTAACAAAAGGGACTTATAGTCTTACTCAGCCAACTATTCGCCCATTATTTAATACAAAACAATTTCAAGATATATTATTGTCTATAAATGGAATTCCTGGAACGTATTATGATTATTTGAAAGCTTTTTCAGCATCAGTAACTGGAGGGGTTTCTTGGAATAAAGTTTTGCATGACGGTGTTTATGTTGGAGTTATACCTGCATCTGCTGGTGGTACTGCAGATTATACTAGTGCTGCAAATGCATTAGCTCAAGCTAAATCTGCCGGTCTTGAATTAGTATTGTATACTAAAACAGGAATGGGAGACGGGCAACAGGCTAATAACCCTTGGTTACAAGAGTTTCCAGATCCATTAACTAGAGTTTCATGGGATAACTATGTTACTGTTTCTAATGCCGATGCTAAGAAATGGGGTTTAACTAATGAAATCGTTGCTAACGGTGGATTAAATGGCAGCTATGTTACTTTGACTGCTAATGGTGTAAAACTTGAAAATGTTCCTGTAATTGTTCAACCAGGTCAAGCTGTTGGAACTGTGGGAATGGCTTTAGGTTATGGCCGTAAAGCAGCTTTGAAAGAAGAAATGCAAGTAGGTATTAATGCCTATGCTTTATACGGAGGTTTCAATAATATACAAACAGCTACAATTGCTAAAGCTGATGGAGAACATGAGTTTGCTTGTGTTCAAGGTCAGAAAACGCTTATGGGTAGAGGTGATATTATTAAAGAAACAACTCTAGAAATTTTTAATTCTAAAGATGCTGAATTTTGGAATGAAAAACCAATGGTTTCTTTAGATCACCAAGAAGTAGCAGCTACTTCTGTAGATTTATGGGGTTCATTTGACCGTTCTACCGGTCATCACTTTAATCTTTCTATTGATTTAAATGCTTGTACAGGTTGTGGTGCATGTGTTATTGCATGTCATGCTGAAAACAACGTACCTGTTGTAGGTAAAGCTGAAGTAAGAAGAAGTAGAGATATGCATTGGTTGCGTATTGATAGATATTATTCTTCTGAAAGTACTTTCGAAGGGGATAATGAAAGAAAAGACAATATAGCTGGTTTGTCTAGTTCATTGTCTACATTTAATGAAATGGAAAAAGCTGGAGATAACCCACAGGTTGCTTTCCAACCCGTAATGTGCCAGCATTGTAATCACGCTCCTTGTGAGACTGTTTGTCCTGTTGCGGCAACTTCACATGGCCGCCAAGGTCAAAATCAAATGGCTTATAACAGATGTGTTGGTACTCGTTACTGTGCTAACAACTGTCCTTATAAAGTACGTCGTTTCAACTGGTTCTTATACAACAAAAACAGTGAATTTGATTATCATATGAATGATGATTTAGGACGTATGGTTTTAAATCCGGATGTTAATGTTCGTTCTCGTGGAGTAATGGAAAAATGTTCTATGTGTATTCAAATGACACAAGCAACAATTTTGAAAGCTAAAAACGAAGGAAGAGCAATAAAAGACGGTGAATTCCAAACTGCTTGTTCAAATGCTTGTTCTACTGGAGCAATGATATTTGGAGATGTAAATGATAAAGAAGCTGTAGTTACAAAACTAGCAGAAGACGATAGAAGTTATCATTTATTAGAGCATGTTGGAACAAAACCAAATGTTGTATACCACGTTAAAGTTAGAAATACCTAGTACAAAAATTATTAATTAAGAATCAAATAAAGGATTATGTCGTCTCACTACGAAGCAGCCATTAGAAAACCCTTAGTTATAGGTGATAAATCTTATCACGATATAACTGTTGATGTAGCCGCACCTATCGAAGGTAAAGCAAATAAACAATGGTGGATTGTATTTACAATTGCATTAACAGCTTTCCTTTGGGGATTAGGCTGTATTATATACACAGTGTCTACAGGTATTGGTACTTGGGGATTAAATAAAACAGTTGGTTGGGCTTGGGATATTACTAACTTCGTTTGGTGGGTTGGTATTGGTCACGCAGGAACTCTTATTTCTGCTGTACTTTTATTATTTCGTCAACGATGGAGAATGGCAATTAACCGTTCTGCTGAGGCGATGACTATCTTCTCTGTAATCCAAGCTGGTTTATTTCCAATTATACACATGGGGCGTCCTTGGTTGGCTTATTGGGTATTACCAATTCCAAATCAGTTTGGATCTCTTTGGGTGAATTTTAACTCACCATTACTTTGGGACGTATTTGCAATTTCAACATATCTTTCAGTATCATTAGTTTTTTGGTGGACTGGTTTATTGCCTGATTTTGCTATGTTGCGTGATAGAGCTATAACGCCTTTCAACAAAAGAGTGTATTCTATACTAAGTTTTGGATGGAGCGGTAGAGCTAAAGATTGGCAGCGTTTTGAAGAAGTTTCATTAGTTCTTGCAGGTTTAGCGACTCCTCTTGTACTTTCTGTGCATACTATCGTATCGATGGACTTTGCTACTTCTGTTATTCCAGGATGGCATACTACGATTTTCCCTCCATATTTCGTTGCCGGAGCTGTTTTCTCAGGATTTGCGATGGTAAACACCCTGCTTATCATTATGAGAAAAGTATCTAACTTAGAAGCTTACATTACTATTCAGCATATCGAATTGATGAACATTGTAATCATGATTACAGGTTCTATTGTTGGGGTAGCTTATATTACTGAATTGTTTATTGCTTGGTATTCTGGAGTAGAATACGAACAATACGCTTTCTTGAATAGAGCAACTGGACCTTATGCTTGGGCATATTGGGCTATGATGACTTGTAATGTGTTTTCTCCGCAGTTTATGTGGTTCAAAAAATTAAGAACAAGTATTATGTTTTCTTTCATAATTTCAATTGTGGTAAACATCGGAATGTGGTTTGAAAGATTTGTAATTATCGTAACTTCATTACATAGAGATTATTTACCATCTTCATGGACTATGTTCTCTCCAACATTTGTTGATATTGGAATTTTTATCGGAACAATAGGTTTCTTTTTTGTGTTATTCTTATTGTATGCAAGAACATTCCCTGTTATTGCGCAAGCCGAGGTTAAAACAATATTGAAAGCTACAGGAGAACATTATATTAAAGAAAGAGAAGCTAATAAACATTCACATCATGAGTAATAAAGTTATATACGCCATTTATAATGACGATGATATTTTGATGGATGCTGTAAAAAAGACACGTGCAGCTCATCATCATATTGAAGAAGTATTTACACCATTTCCAGTTCACGGATTGGATAAAGCTATGGGACTTGCACCTACGCGTTTAGCAATATGTGCTTTTATTTATGGATTGTGTGGTTTGTCTTTTGGAACTTTCTTGATGGATTTTGTAATGATTCAAGACTGGCCTCAGGATATTGGTGGTAAACCAAGTTTTAGCTATATTGATAATATGCCGGCTTTCGTGCCTATTATGTTTGAAGAAACTGTATTTTTTGCAGCTCACTTAATGGTTATTACATTTTATATGAGAAGTAGATTGTGGCCATTTAAAGAAGCAGAAAATCCAGATGTAAGAACTACTGATGATCACTTTTTGATGGAAGTGGCTGTTAACAATAATGAAGAAGAATTAGTTTCTTTTTTCGAAGGTACAGGTGCGGTAGAAGTTAAAGTAATTGAAAAGCATTAATTGTAGATATGAAAAGTTTATATAAAATAACACTTGTATTGGGTTTAATGATAACGGTTTCATCTTGTTTTAATAAAGACAAGCCGAATTATCAGTATTTTCCAAATATGTATGAGGCAGTGAGTGCTGAAACGTATGCTCCGGCTCCGGTTGATGTATTTAAAAATGGTAAAGAAGGTCAGCTTCCTGCGGTAGGTTCAATAAATAGAGGTTTTGAACCTTTTGAATATGAAAATACTCCAGAAGGATATGCATTAGCGAAGGCTAATTTAAAATCTCCATTAGATTCATTAGATAGAAATTCTGATAAAGGAAAAGCACTTTTTGAAATTTATTGCATTAGTTGTCATGGTGCAGCTGGAGATGGTAAAGGAAAATTAGTGGAAAGAGAAAAATTTCTTGGTGTACCTAATTATAAAGACAGGGATATTACTGAAGGAAGTATTTTTTATGTGGAAACTTATGGTTTAAATGCTATGGGTTCTCATGCAAATCAAATGAGTGCTCACGAACGTTGGTTAGTTGCTGACTATGTTCTTAAACTAAAAGCACAATAATAATTGTTGAACAAACTGATCGTAATAGATATGTATACATTTTCAAGTAAATTAAAAACTTTTTCTTTCGTCTTAATGGCTATTGGTCTTTTGGGAATTGGATATGGTTTTTTAACTGCGCCTAAAGACATTCAAGATGTTGAAAAAATACTTGCTGCTGATGCTCATGGTAGTCATCATGAAGTAAGTAATGAATCTGAAGGAGCACATGCTGTTTCTGCTGAAGCAAAAGTGAAAGCTGAAGCGGAGCACACAGAACATTTAACTCATGTTTTACACCAATTAGAAAATAAGCCTTGGTCTGCATTATATGTAGCATGCATTTTCTTTATGTTGCTTTCTTTAGGAACATTAGTTTTTTATGGTATTCAACAAGTTGCACAAGCGGGTTGGTCTCCAGTTCTTTTTAGAGTTATGCAGGGAATTACGGCTTATTTACCTGTTGGTTCTGTGATTTTTTTCATATTCTTAATATTATGTGGATTACATTTCAACCATTTGTTTATATGGTTGGATCCTGAAGTTGTTGCTCATGATAAAATTATAGCTAATAAATCTGGGTATTTAAATTTCCCTTTTTGGATTGTTAGAGCTGCTGTATTTTTGCTAGGATGGAATGCTTATCGTTATTTTTCCAGAAAAAATTGTTTGGCTCAAGATGAATCAGATGATAATTCTTTCTACAAAAAGAATTTCAATATTTCAGCTGGATTTTTAGTGTTCTTTATTGTTTCAGAATCTATTATGTCATGGGACTGGATTATGTCTTTGGATCCACATTGGTCTAGTACATTATTTGGTTGGTATGTATTTGCTAGCTTCTTCGTTAGCGGTATTACGATGATTGCTATGGTTACTATTTATTTGAAATCAAAAGGATATTTAGAGAACGTAAATTCTAGCCATATTCATGATTTAGCTAAATTTATGTTTGGTATTAGCGTTTTTTGGACTTACTTATGGTTTTCACAATTTATGCTGATTTGGTATGCTAACATTCCTGAGGAGATTACTTATTTTGTAATGAGAATTCAAGTTTACAATCTACCATTCTTTGGAGCTGTTGTTATGAATTTCCTATTCCCAGTTTTAATTTTGATTAATACTGATTTTAAACGTATCACTTGGATTTTAGTTATGGCCGGAACTGTAATATTGTTAGGTCATTATGTTGACTTCTTTAATATGATTATGCCTGGTACTGTAGGTGGTAGTTGGTTTATTGGTGTTTCAGAAATTGCATCCGTTTTATTCTTTCTTGGATTATTTATTTTTGTTGTCTTCTCAGCATTAACTAAAGCTCCTTTGTTACCAAAAAGAAATCCATATATAGAAGAGAGTAAACATTTTCATTATTAATATTTAAAGAGATAAACAGATGACAAGTTTGTTGGTAATTATAGTTTTAGTTTTATTAGCTGTTGCAATATGGCAATTGACGAAAATATTCGATTTAACTCAAGTTGCTTCGACTTCGGACAATTCGCAGGTTGCAACCGATGATGATAATAATGTGCAGGGATATTTAATGTTTGGGTTTTTAGCATTCATTTATATCTTTACAATATATGGCGTTTATACATGGGGTCATTTAGTACTTCATACTCCAGCTTCTGAGCATGGTGCATTGATAGACCGCTTAATGAATATTACTTGGGTTTTAATTTTTACTGTTCAGGCAATTACTCAAGTTTTATTGCATTATTTCGCATTCAAATACAGAGGTAATAAGGATAAAAGAGCCTTGTATTTTGCTGACAATAACAAATTAGAAGCTATTTGGAGTGTAATTCCTGCTGTAGTTTTGGCTGGTTTAATTCTTTATGGTCTGTATGCTTGGACAAATATTATGTTTGTTGACGAAGATGAGGACACGGTGGTTATCGAGTTATATGCTCAGCAATTTAAATGGACTGCAAGATATGCCGGTGCCGATAATGTATTAGGAAAAGCTAATGTTAGATTGATTGAAGGAGTTAATACTCTTGGAGTTGATTTATCAGATCCTTATTCTCAAGACGATATTGTGGTTTCAGAATTGCATATCCCTAAAGGAAAAAAGATTCACTTCAAAATGAGATCACAAGATGTGCTGCATTCAGCTTATTTCCCTTATTTTAGAGCGCAGATGAACTGTGTGCCAGGTATGGTTACTGAGTTTGCTTTTACTCCAATTTATACGACTGCTGAATATCAAGCTTTACCTTATATGGTTGAAAAAGTTGCTAATATTAATGCAATCAGAGCTAAGAAAAGTATAGAATTAGTTGCAAAAGGAGAGCCAGCGTTAGATCCTTACACTTTTGAATATTTATTATTGTGTAATAAAATTTGTGGAGCTTCTCACTATAATATGCAAATGAAAGTTGTAGTTGATACTCCTGAAGATTATAAAAAATGGCTGAGTGAAAAAACAGCTCTAGTTGCAGAAGTAAAAGCTTCTAAAGCTGAGCCAGCAGCGCCTGATGCTTCTTTAGGAAAAGATTCAGCTGTTTCAAAAGATACTGCAGCTGTTGTTAAAATAGCTATGAAATAATTATTAAGAAAATTTAAAGTATAAATATATGTCAGCAGAAGGTCACGATCACGGACACGATCACGAACACGAACACCACCATAAAGACACTTTCATTACTAAATATATTTTTAGTATTGACCACAAAATGATTGCTAAGCAATATTTGTTAACTGGTATCATAATGGGTGTTATCGGTGTAAGTATGTCTTTGCTATTTAGAATGCAATTGGCTTGGCCAGAAGAGTCTTTTAAGATTTTTAATGTTTTGTTAGGTGATAAATTTGCACCTAATGGTGTTATGGCTAATGATATTTACTTGGCCTTGGTTACTATACATGGAACCATTATGGTATTCTTTGTATTGACTGCCGGATTAAGCGGAACTTTTAGTAATTTACTGATACCGCTTCAAATTGGTGCTAGAGATATGGCTTCAGGTTTTATGAATATGATATCTTATTGGTTATTCTTTTTGTCAAGCGTAATCATGATCTGCTCGCTTTTTGTTGAAGCAGGACCGGCCTCTGCTGGATGGACAATTTATCCTCCATTAAGTGCCTTGCCTCAAGCTATACCTGGATCAGGATTGGGAATGACTTTGTGGTTGGTTTCTATGGCTATTTTCATTGCTTCTTCTTTAATGGGTTCTCTGAATTATGTTGTTACTGTTATTAACTTAAGAACAAAAGGTATGTCTATGACAAGATTGCCTCTTACTATTTGGGCTTTCTTTGTAACTGCTATTATTGGTATTGTATCATTTCCAGTATTATTATCAGCTGCTTTGTTATTGATTTTTGATAGAAGTTTTGGAACGTCATTCTTCTTGTCAGATATTTATATTGCTGGTGAAGTTTTACATTATCAAGGTGGTTCTCCAGTACTTTTTGAACATTTGTTTTGGTTCTTGGGACACCCTGAGGTTTATATTGTAATCTTGCCTGCTTTAGGTATTACATCTGAAATTATTGCTACAAACTCCCGTAAGCCAATCTTTGGTTATAGAGCGATGATTATGTCAATTATTGCAATTGCATTTTTATCAACGATTGTTTGGGGTCACCACATGTTTATTTCGGGTATGAATCCTTTCTTAGGATCTGTGTTTACCTTTACAACATTATTGATTGCAATTCCATCTGCTGTAAAAGCATTTAACTATATTACTACGCTTTGGAAAGGTAATCTTCAAATGAATCCTGCTATGTTATTTTCAATTGGTTTGGTTTCTACTTTCATTACTGGAGGTTTAACAGGAATCATTCTTGGAGATAGTACATTGGATATTAATGTTCACGATACTTATTTTGTTGTAGCACACTTTCACTTAGTAATGGGTATTTCTGCTCTTTACGGAATGTTTGCTGGAATTTACCACTGGTATCCAAAAATGTTCGGAAGAATGCTGAACAAGAACTTAGGTTATGTTCACTTCTGGGTAACTGCAGTTTGTGCTTATGGAGTATTTTTCCCAATGCACTTTATTGGATTAGCAGGTTTGCCAAGACGTTATTATACTAATACAAACTTCCCACTTTTTGATGATCTGCAAAATGTTAACGTTTTGATTACAACATTTGCTTTGATCGGCGGAGCTTTTCAATTAGTTTTCTTATACAATTTCTTTATTAGTATTTTTTACGGTAAAAAAGCGGTTCAAAATCCATGGAAATCTAATACTTTAGAATGGACTACACCTGTAGAGCATATGCACGGAAACTGGCCTGGAGAGATTCCTCATGTACACCGTTGGCCTTATGATTACAGTAATCCTGGACATGAAGAGGATTTTGTGCCTCAAACAGTTCCAATGAAAGAAGGAGAAGTAGTTTTACATCACTAGAATTTCAAAAATTATATAAATGCCTTTCATTATTGAGAGGCATTTTTTTTATTGCAATGATTACTTTTTTTATCTTTATCGAATGAATGAGAATTTAGATCCTACAAATAATAATTTTAGTCCAGAAGAGCTTGATATTGAAAAAAGATTAAGGCCTTTGTCTTTTGATGATTTTTCGGGTCAAGATCAAGTATTGGACAATCTTAAAGTTTTTGTCGCCGCGGCTAATCAGCGTAATGAGGCTTTGGATCATACGCTTTTTCACGGCCCTCCAGGTTTAGGTAAAACTACTTTGGCTAATATTTTGGCAAATGAACTTGGGGTTGGAATCAAAATTACTTCTGGCCCAGTTTTGGATAAGCCGGGTGATTTAGCTGGATTACTTACTAATCTTGAGGAACGTGATGTTTTGTTTATTGATGAGATTCATCGTTTAAGTCCTATAGTTGAGGAGTATTTATATTCTGCTATGGAGGATTTCAAGATAGATATTATGATTGAGTCGGGGCCAAATGCCAGAACAGTGCAAATTAATTTGAATCCTTTTACACTTATTGGTGCAACAACGCGATCTGGTCTTTTGACCGCTCCAATGCGAGCCCGTTTTGGGATATCTTCCAGATTGCAATATTACACAACTGAACTTTTGACAACTATTGTGGAACGGAGTGCTATGATATTCAAAATGCCTATTACGATGGAAGCGGCAATCGAAATTGCAGGCAGGAGCAGAGGAACTCCTCGTATTGCTAATGCTCTGTTGCGCCGCGTACGAGATTTTGCCCAAATTAAAGGAAATGGAACTATCGATATTGAAATCGCCCGTTATGCCTTAAAGGCACTTAATGTAGATGCACATGGTTTGGACGAGATGGATAATAAAATTCTAAATACAATCATTGATAAGTTTAAAGGCGGGCCTGTTGGTCTGTCAACTTTGGCAACTGCTGTTTCAGAAAGCAGTGAAACAATCGAGGAAGTCTATGAGCCGTTTTTGATTCAGGAGGGTTTTATTATGCGGACACCGAGAGGACGTGAAGTAACTGAGAAAGCATATAAGCATTTAGGGAAAATAAAAGCAAATATACAAGGCGGACTTTTTTAAAATTTAGTAATGACAGGGCATCAGAAATATAATTATCCAAAAAGACTTTCAATATTTAATTTCTTTTTAGATGCTGAAGGAATCCGTAAAAATCCGATTCCGTTTCATAAAAAATATTTTGATAAATTAGGTGATACTTTTTCTGTTAAGATTGGAAGGACGAAGCATTTGATATTGTCAAGAGATAATGATATTGCTCAGTATATTTTACAAAAAAATCATAAAAACTATTATAAGTCTAATATCCAAACCGTATATCTGTCGAAATATCTGGGAAAAGGACTTTTGACATCGGATGGTGATTTTTGGCTAAAGCAAAGAAGATTGATTCAGCCTGCATTTCATAAGCAAAAAATGAATCAATTGGTTGTCAACATGGAAAGGATTATTGATTCGGAACTGAATGAATTAGCTGAAGTAAAGCCTGTCGATATTTTTCCTGTAATGAGTCAGTTAGCATATAATGTTGTTGCCAAATCATTATTTCATCTTTCTACCTCCAAAGAAAAATTAGACAGAATAAAGTTTATTATTGATGAAGTTCAGAAATTCTTAATCAAAGAAGTAAGACTTCCCCATAAAGGATGGTGGTTTTTATTAAGCGGACAAGCTAAAAAACATTTTCGGCTGTCTTTAGAAAACAACAATATTATTCAAGAAATCGTAGAAGAAAGAATTACTTCAAAAGTGCATACTAATGATTTGTTGAATATGCTCCTTGAAACACGATATGAAGACACAGGAGAAGCAATGCCGGTGACTCAATTAATTGATGAAATAAAAATTTTTTTTGTTGCGGGTTATGAAACAACCGCAAATGCTTTGACTTTTACCCTTTACCTTTTAGCAAAGCATCCTGATGTGCAGCAAAAAGTTTGGCAGGAGATTATAGAAATTGAATCTCAAGAAAGTGATACTGTAGATCAGCTGCAGAAAATGACCTATATCAATGCTGTTTTGAATGAATCAATGCGTTTATATCCTCCAGCATGGATTGTAGACAGACAGAATGTTACAGATGATACTATTGCTTCTTATCATGTAAAAAAAGGAACGCTAATTGGTATTTCATTATATGAATTGCACCGCAATCCTAAATATTGGAATAATCCTTCAGCATTTAATCCAGAACGGTTTTTAGGAGAACAAAAAAAGCATTCTATGCAGTATTTTTATCCTTTCGGTGCTGGTCCAAGAATGTGTATAGGTACTGGTTTTGCTATTTATGAAATGTGTTTGACGCTTTTTAAAATTGTGAAAAAATACGAGATAAAATCCATCAGCGGAGAGGTTCAGTTTAATCCGCTGGTTACTTTAAAGCCTGTCGGGGTAGAAGTTTTATTTACTAAAAGATGACAATCAATTCAAAAGAAACATATTCAAAATTTATAAAGTCCGAAGCCAAGCGCCTCGGTTTTTTATCTTGCGGCATTTCTAAAGCTGGCTTTCTTGAGCAGGAAGCTCCCCGTTTAGAAAATTGGCTGAATAATAACTATAATGGTCAGATGGCCTATATGGCGAACCATTTTGACAAGCGTTTAGATCCCACTTTATTAGTAGATGATGCTAAAAGTGTGGTTTCACTTTTGCTGAATTATTATCCTTCGGAAACTCAAAATCCTGATTCCTATAAAGTTTCCAAGTATGCGTATGGACAGGATTATCATTTTGTCATCAAAGAAAAACTTAATGAATTCCTGTTTTCAATCCAACAGAATATTGGGGAAATCTCAGGCCGTGCTTTTGTGGATTCGGCACCGGTTTTGGATAAAGCTTGGGCTGCCAAAAGCGGTTTAGGATGGATTGGAAAAAACAGCAATTTACTAACTCAAAAAGTGGGTTCTTTTTATTTCATCGCTGAGCTTATTATTGATCTTGATTTAGAGTATGATCATGCCGTTACAGATCATTGCGGTTCTTGCACCGCATGTCTTGATGCCTGTCCTACACAGGCAATTGTTGCTCCGTATGTGGTTGACGGCAGTAAATGCATTTCTTATTTTACGATTGAACTAAAAGACAGTATTCCATTAGAGATGAAGGGTAAGTTTGATGATTGGGCTTTTGGATGTGATGTTTGCCAGGATGTTTGCCCTTGGAACCGTTTTTCAAAACCGCATAATGAACCTTTATTAAACGCTAACTCCGAATTACTTTCGATGTCCAAAAAAGATTGGATAGAAATTACAGAAGAAACTTTTAAAAAGGTGTTTAAAGATTCTCCTCTTAAAAGATCAAAATTCCATGGCTTAAAGCGGAATATCCTTTTTCTTGAATAATTGATTTATTGCTGATAGCCTATTAAAAGATTAAAATCGAACTCAGGTTGGTGATTTTTTTAATTGCGAATTTGCGTTTTATTGCAAATGAAAATTTTGTTTTTGATGATTAAATTTCAATTTTTTGGTTTTTGTATGTCTTTTTTTTTTAAATTTAACTTTCTAAAAATTTATCTATTATGACTGTAAATCAAATACTAAGAACAAAAGGGGCAGAGGTATATTCTATTGTTTCGACTTTTACCGTATTCGAAGCTTTAAGAGTTATGGGAGAAAAAAACATAGGTGCAATTCTTGTAATTGACAATGGAGTTTTAAAAGGAATTTTATCGGAAAGGGATTATGCAAGAAAAATTGTTTTAAAAGATAAGTCTTCTAAGAAAACGCCAGTAAGTGAAATTATGGAGAGAGATGTAATAACTGTTAAGCCTTCTGATAATTTGGAATATTGCATGGGATTAATGAGCGGAAGAAGAATAAGACATTTGCCGGTGATTGAAAATGATGTGATAATCGGACTTGTCTCTATTGGAGATGTTGTAAAAGCTATAATTGAAATTCAAAAAGAAACAATTAAGCATTTGGATTCGTATATTTCTCAGTAACAGTTAATTGAAATTTTTATTAAATAGCTACATTAAATGTAGCTATTTTTTTTAGTTATAAATTAATCAAAATGACTAAAAGAATGTGATAAAAGCTTCTGTTTTGAAGCAAGTGGTTTATCTTTGTTACTCGAAAAAAAATAAAAATGGACAATAATAGTAAAAGAAGTGAAGCGTTATTGTATCACGCTAAACCTACTCCAGGAAAAATACAAGTAGTCCCCACCAAAAAATATGCAACACAAAGAGATTTGTCTCTGGCTTATTCTCCAGGGGTTGCAGAACCTTGTTTGGAAATCGCCAAAGATATCAATAATGTTTATAAATACACAGCAAAAGGAAATCTGGTAGCTGTAATCTCAAACGGGACGGCTGTTTTGGGGCTTGGTGATATTGGACCAGAAGCATCAAAGCCAGTAATGGAAGGGAAAGGCCTTTTGTTTAAAATATTTTCGGATATAGATGTATTTGATATAGAGATTGGAACGAAGGATGTTGAAGAGTTTATACAGACAGTAAAAAATATTGCGCCAACATTTGGTGGTATTAATTTAGAAGACATTAAGGCGCCGGAATCTTTTGAAATTGAGCGTAGGTTAGTGGAAGAACTCAATATACCTGTGATGCATGATGATCAGCATGGAACTGCTATTATATCTTCAGCTGCTTTGATTAATGCATTAGAACTGGCTGGTAAAAAAGCCGAAGATGTAAAAATGGTGGTGTCGGGTGCAGGATCTGCTGCTATTGCTTGCGCCGATCTTTATGTTTTATTGGGTGTGAAAAAAGAGAATATTTTAATGTTCAACAGCAAAGGCCTTTTAACAAAAGACAAACCTAATTTGTCTGATTTACAGCTGAATTATGCTATTGATGGTGCTTCTATAAGTCTTGGAGAAGCATTAAAAGGAGCAGATATTTTCTTGGGATTATCAACTGCAGATGTGATGTCTGCAGAAATGTTATTATCAATGGCAGACAATCCAATTGTTTTTGCTATGGCCAATCCAAATCCTGAAATTGCTTATGATCTTGCTATTTCTACCCGCAAGGATGTAATTATGGCAACAGGACGCTCAGATCATCCTAATCAGGTTAATAACGTTCTTGGATTTCCTTATATTTTTAGAGGAGCGTTGGATGTTCGTGCTACAAAGATAAATGAGGCAATGAAGATGGCCGCTGTAAAATCTCTTGCAGCGCTTGCAAAAGAGAATGTGCCGGAGCAAGTGAATATAGCTTATGGAGCTACAAAACTGGTTTTTGGCAAAGATTATATTATTCCAAAGCCTTTTGATCCAAGATTAATTTCTGAGGTTGCTCCTGCTGTCGCAAAAGCCGCTATGGAATCTGGGGTTGCGCTGAATCCAATAACAGATTGGGATAAGTACAAAGAGGAATTATTGGAACGTCTTGGGAACGATAATAAAATGATCCGTTTGATTACCAATAGAGCCAAAACGGATCCTAGAAGAATTGTTTTTGCAGAAGCGGAACAATTAGATGTTTTAAAAGCTGCTCAAATTGTTTATGAAGAAGGTATTGGTTTTCCTATTTTATTAGGGAATAAAGAAATTATATTAGAATTAAAAGCAGAATTAGGTTTTGATGCTGATGTTCAGATAGTTGATCCAAAGCTTGAAGAAGAACAAGAAAGAAGAACAAGATATGCGACTGCGTTATGGGAGTCAAGAAAAAGAAATGGTGTTTCGCTATATGATGCTGAAAAGTTCATAAGAGAACGAAATTATTTTGCCGCTATGATGGTGAATACTGGAGAAGCAGATGCGATGGTTTCAGGACATTCCAGAAGTTATCCTTCTGTGGTTAAACCGTTGCTGCAAATAATTGGTAAAGCGCCAAATGTTTCGTTGGCAGCAACAACTAATATAATGATGACTGCTAGAGGGCCGATGTTTTTATCGGATACTGCAATAAATGTAAATCCAACAGCTGAAGAACTGGCAAAAATTGCTGTTATGACTGCAACTACGGCAAAAATGTTTGGCATTGAGCCTGTGATAGCAATGGTTTCTTACTCTAATTTTGGTTCTTCGGGAAATCCAAGTGCTTCAAAAGTAAAAGAAGCGGTGGCCTATTTACATGAGCATCACCCAGAAATTATTGTAGATGGAGAAGTTCAGGCCGATTTTGCCTTGAATCCTGATATGTTATCTGCTAAATTTCCTTTTTCGAAATTGGCAGGAAAAAAAGTAAATACTTTGGTTTTTCCAAATCTTGAATCAGCTAACATTACTTATAAATTAATGAAAGAACTGAATAAGAATGGATCAATCGGGCCTATTATGATGGGGATGAAACATCCGGTCCATGTTTTTCAGCTGGGAGCTAGTGTTGAGGAAATGGTAAATATGGCTGCAATTGCTGTTATTGACGCTCAAGAAAAAAGTATGAGATTAAAAGGAAAATAGAAGTAAAATACCCAAAGATTAAAATTTGAGATTTTAAGATTGAAATGCCGTGTATTGGTTTATGTCTAAAAAATGTAGTCCAATATCTGCAGTATATTTATCTTTTAATCTCAAATTTTTATTATATTTGAATAGATAATTTATTTTATGATAGCACATTTGCAAGGAAAATTAGTAGAAAAAAACCCTACCGAAGTAGTGATTGATTGTAATGGTGTCGGTTATCATGTAAATATATCTTTGCATACTTATTCTTTATTGCCTAATACTGATTTTATTAAGCTGTTTACATATCTGCAAATAAAGGAGGATGCACACACTTTGTTTGGTTTTGTTGAAAAATCCGAAAGAGAAATTTTCAAAATGTTATTGTCAGTATCTGGTATTGGTGCCAGTATTGCCCGTACCATGCTTTCTTCTTTGGAGCCCAAACAGATTATTAATGCGATTGCTTCAGGAGATGTGGCAACTATTCAGAAAATAAAAGGGATTGGAAGTAAAACAGCGCAAAGGGTAATCCTCGATTTAAAGGAGAAAGTGTTAAAACTTTACGATTTGGATGAAGTTTCTATGTCACAAAGCAATACTAATAAAGATGAAGCGTTATCTGCTTTAGAAGTTCTTGGTTTTGTTAGGAAAACTTCTGAAAAAATTATTGAAAAAATTATCAAAGAAGATCCAGAGGCTACTGTGGAAACTATAATTAAAAAAGCTTTAAAAAATTTATAAGAGGTCATTTATCAGCCTAATCGATATGCATAAAATCTACTTTTTTTTGCTACTGTTCATTTGTGGCTTCGTATCTCAGGCCCAAGTGCAAAATGCTGTGCAGGATACAATCAAAAAAGGATATGATGTTGGCGAGATTCAAATGGCAAATCCTAAAAGCATATTGTCAGCCTATACTTATGACCCTGTTACCAATACTTATATTTATACTAATTCGGTAGACGATTTTAATATTAATTACCCTGTTGTTTTAACACCAGCTGAGTACGAAAAATTGATGTTAAAAGAATCCATGAATCAGTATTTTGGAAAAAAACTGGATGCAATTGATGGAAATAAAAAAGGGAGTGATGCGGCAAAAAAAGATTTATTGCCTAGATATTACATAAAATCAGGACTCTTTGAATCTATTTTCGGAAGTAATACTATTGATGTAAAACCTACAGGATCCATTGAAGTGGATTTAGGGTTATTATATACGAAACAGGATAATCCAGCCTTTTCGCCTAGAAATCGAACCAATACCTCATTCGATTTTAATCAGCGAATAAGTATGAGTTTGTTGGGTAAAGTAGGTACAAGACTTAATGTGAATGCTAATTTTGATACTCAATCGACTTTTGCTTTTCAAAATTTATTAAAACTAGAATATACTCCTGCGGATGATGATATTGTCCGAAAAATTGAGGTTGGAAATGTAAGCATGCCTTTAAACAGTACTTTGATTCAGGGAGCTCAAAGCTTATTTGGGGTAAAAACCGAATTGCAATTTGGTAAAACTACGGTAACAGGCGTTTTTTCTGAACAAAAATCTCAAGCCAAAAGAGTAACGGCTCAAGGAGGCGGTACTATTCAGGAATTTGAGATGTATGGTTTAGATTATGATAATGACAGGCACTTCTTCTTGTCTCAATACTTTAGAGAGAAATATGATGCTTCTTTAAAAAATTATCCTTTTATTGATTCCAGAGTTCAAATCACAAGAATAGAAGTTTGGGTTACCAATAAACAGAATAGGGTAAATACAACAAGCAATAATTTAAGAAATATTATTGCATTGCAGGATTTAGGTGAAGCTCAATTAACTGGTCTGCCAGATAATAAAGTGGTAGTGTTAAATCCTTCTGCGGGAATGTTTGTTAAACCAATAGATTCTCCTGCTGATAATGCTAATAACTTATATAATCCAGCTTTAATCAATAACAATACGGGATATTTAAATAGTAATATCCGTGAAATTGTTACTGCTAGTTCTGGATTCTCGCCTTCAATTGATGTTAGTGAAGGGCAAGACTATTCTAAATTAGAAAATGCCAGAAAGTTATTGCCTAATGAATATACTTTTAATGCACAATTGGGGTATATCTCCTTACAGCAACGATTAGGGAATGACGAAATTTTGGCTGTTGCCTATCAGTATTCTATTGGAGACAAAGTGTATCAAGTAGGGGAATTTGGAAATGATGGTGTTGAGGCTACTGTTGTTGGGGGAAATCAATCCTCCAATCAAACGGTTATTTCCCAGACTTTGATTTTGAAAATGCTAAAAAGCAGTTTGACAAATGTTGAGGATCCTGTTTGGAATCTGATGATGAAAAATATTTATCAAATACAGGGAGCTTATCAGTTGGTTCAAGAAGATTTTAGGCTTAATATTTTATATAAAAATCCATCGGCATTAAATTATATAACACCTGTTGCAGGCACTTCTTTTCCGCCAAACCCAACTCCCGAAAATACAGTCGAAAACACTACTTTGCTAAAAGTGCTTAACTTAGATAAGCTGAATTACAATAATGATCCGCAGATAGGCGGGGATGGTTTTTTTGATTTTATTCCGGGTATGACTGTGGATTCTCAAAACGGGAGATTGATTTTTACTACTAAAGAGCCTTTTGGGCAATTGTTATTTTCTAAACTGAAAACTCAGGGTTCTGCTGAGGATTATAATGATGTAACAACTTATAATGATAATCAAAAAAAATATGTAAACCCTTATATGTATAGAGTAACACAGGCAAAGGCAATTCAATACCCAGAGCTGAATAAATTTCTTTTGCGCGGAAAGTATAAATCTGTTGGGGGGGATGGAATTCCAATAGGTGCATTCAATGTTCCTTTAGGTTCTGTAAAAGTTACAGCGGCAGGCAGGGTTCTGGTAGAGGGAGTAGATTATAGTGTTAATTATCAATTGGGAAAAGTTCAGATTCTTGATCCGTCGTTACAGGCTTCGAATACTCCAATTGAAATTTCGCTAGAAAACAACTCTGTTTTTGGACAGCAAACGAGAAGATTCTTTGGTGTCAATGTAGATCATTTAATTTCAGAAAATTTTATGGTCGGTGCTACTTTTTTGAATCTGAAAGAAAAGCCGTTTACCCAAAAATCCAGTTATGGTCAAGAATCTGTTGACAACAGCATATTTGGGTTGCATGGAAATTATTCTTCACAGGTTCCATTTTTTACCCGTTTGGTTAATAAGCTGCCTAATATAGATACAGATGCTCCTTCATCTATTGCAGTGAGCGGTGAGTTTGCTTATCTGATGCCCAATGCATCCAAAGGAGATAAGTTTGAAGGCGAATCAACCATATATGTTGATGATTTTGAAAGCTCTCAGTCATCAATAGATTTGCGTTCACCTTATGCATGGACTTTGTCTTCTACCCCGGCAAATAGTAACAGAAGCGCCTATAATTTTAATGGTAACTTAGAAGGGCTAGATTATGGTTTTAAAAGAGCAAAATTATCTTGGTATTCTATAGATCCTGTTTTTTACACTTCGAAACCATCAGGAATAACAAATGATGATTTGTCTACGAACGCAACAAGGAGAGTTTATAGTGAAGAACTGTACCCATTAACAGATATCGCTCAAGGGCAATCACTTGTTGTGAGTACATTAGACTTGAGTTATTATCCAAAAGAGCGTGGTCCTTATAACAATAATTTGAATGTAGGAGATACGCCTAATGAAAATTATGGAGGAATTGTAAGGTCTTTGAGTTCTACAAATTTTGAACAAAGTAATGTCGAGTATATTCAGTTTTGGGTTATGGACCCTTATGTTGGAGCGGGGAAAACATCAAATACAAATTCAGGTAAAATTTATTTTAATCTAGGAGAAATCTCCGAAGATGTTTTGAAAGACGGCCGTAAAGTTTATGAAAACGGTTTTGGACCCGATCAGGTTTTAGTAAATCCAGCACCAGTTTGGGGTAATGCACCAGCATCACAATCGCTGATTTATGCATTTGACAATAATGAAAGTAATCGGATCAATCAGGATATTGGTTTTGATGGGCTTGCGTCAAAAGAAGAAGCAAAAGTATACAGCAATTATGCATCTGATTCCGATCCTGCAGCTGATGATTATACTTATTATCTCAATACTACAGGAAGTGTGCTTGACCGGTATAAAAATTATAATGGGGTAGAGAATAATTCAACTGTTAATATTAATTCACCTAACAGAGGTTCGACGACAATTCCAGATGTTGAGGATGTGAATAGGGATAATACTATGAATACCATTAATGCGTATTATGAATATAGTATTGATATGAAACCGGATATGAAAGTGGGGCAAAATTATATTTCGGATGAACGCAATACAATCATAACACTGCCAAACGGCTCCACTACTGATGCAAGGTGGATTCAGTTTAAAATTCCTATTTCTCAACCGCAGGATACCATTGGGAAAATTTCAGATTTTAGGTCAATTCGTTTTATGAGAATGTTTATGACCAATTTTACAGATAAGGTTACTTTGCGTTTTGGAGCTTTGGATTTAATGCGCGGAGAATGGCGGCGTTATGCAAATTCATTAGATTCTAATGATATAAATGTTGGTGATGATGCAACTGTTTTTGAAACAGCTTCGGTTAATATCGAAGAGAATTCCAATAGATGTCCTATCAATTATGTAAGCCCGCCTAGTGTTAAAAGAGAACGATTGTATAATAATAATACGGTTATCAATCAGGATGAACAATCTTTGTCAATGCGGATTTCCGGAGGAGGATTAGAGCCTTTGGATAGCCGTGGCGCTTTCAAAAGTTTTAATATTGACATGCGTCAGTATAATAAGCTCAAAATGTTTTTGCACGCAGAATCTTTACCGTTCGAAACAGTATTAAAAGATAATCAAATGGTTGCTTTCCTGCGTATAGGAGCCGATTATTCTAATGATTTTTATCAAATAGAAATTCCGTTAAAGGTAACTGCAGCTTCTTCTTCGGGAGATAAAAACTGTCCGCCGATTAGCGCTGATTTAGTTTGGCCAACAGATAATGAAATCGATTTATCTTTAAAATTATTGACGGATCTAAAATTAAAGTCTTTAAAAATTGATAAAACTACTTTACCGGCGGATGGAATTTATTATTCGGATGATGATCCAAATGTAGAAGGAGGAGACGGTGACGGTAAGCTTCGTTTGGGGATAAAAGGAAATCCAAATTTAGGTTTGATTAGAAATATTATGCTTGGAGTTAAAAGTAATGAACCCCATCAGGATATTAAAGGAGAAGTTTGGTTCAATGAACTCCGTTTAGCTGATATGGATAATAAAGGAGGAATAGCCGCTTTATTAAATATTGATACTAATTTTGCTGATTTAGCTACAGTTTCAATGACCGGAAATATAAAGAACTTTGGTTTTGGCACAATTGAACAAGGCCCAAATGAAAGAAGCAGAGAAGATATCCAGCAGTACAATATAGTGACAAATATTAATCTCGGAAGATTTTTGCCTAAAAAATGGGGGATTAATTTACCATTTAATTATTCAATAGGAGAAGAAATTATTAAGCCGGAATATGATCCTTTTTATGAAGATATTAAGCTGAAACAAGTTTTAGATGACGCTGATACTGAAGCTGAAAGAAAAGCTAAACTAACGCAGGCTATAGATTATACTAAGAGAAAAAGTATTAACCTAATTGGAGTGCGAAAAGATAGAAGTGCAGAGAAAAAACCAATGCCTTATGATGTGGAGAACTTCACTTTTTCACAATATTATAATGAAGTAGAACGTCATGATTTTGAAATAGAAAAAAATATTGATCAGCAGTCCAGAACCACATTAGATTATGCTTTTGCATTTCAGCCAAAACCAGTAGAGCCTTTTCAAAAAACGAAGTTTATGAAAAAAAGCACTTATTGGAAGTTTTTAAGTGATCTTAATTTTAATTATTTGCCCTCCAGTGTCACTTTTAACACCAATGTGATCAGACAGAATAATGAACAGCAGTTTAGACAAGTTGAAGATATCGGTATTGGTTTTGAGCCTTTATACAGAAGAAATTTTGGATTCAATTACCAATATGGATTTAACTTTAATTTGACCAAATCCTTAAAAATAAATTATACGGCGGCTTCTAGAAATTTAGTTAAGAATTATTTGGATGAGTTTGATGAACCTATTGATAATGTAACTATTTGGGATGGTTATTTGGATACGGGAACCGCTAATTTTCATATGCAGCAATTTGTTTTAAATTATGAAATTCCTCTGAACAAAATTCCTGTTTTAGGTTTTATTAAAGCTAATTATTCTTATACCGGAGATTACAGCTGGCAAAAATCATCTACAGCGTTGAGTGATATATCTATTGGAGGTGAGTCTTACGATTTAGGGAATACAGTACAAAATGCTAAATCGAGTACTTTTAATGCAGCTTTCAATATGGAGACCCTGTACAAATATATTGGGATTGGTAAAGGAGTTGCAACCAGTAAGCCTAAGCCTGTGGCTCCTCCAAAGCCAGGAGAAAAGATTGTAAAAGCAGACCCTCTAAAAAAAATTAATCAAAATCAGTTTGTTGATGGTTTAAAAGGAGTGCTCACAAGTATAAAAAATATCCAGCTGACATTTACAGAAAATCAGGGAACTGTTTTGCCTGGGTATACGCCAAGTGTTGGTTTTTTCGGGTCTTCTAAACCAACTTTAGGTTTTGTTTTCGGGAGCCAAAGTGATGTGCGTTTTGAAGCGGCGAAAAAGGGCTGGCTAACCACATATCAAGAGTTTAATCAAAATTATACAACCGTAAATAATCAAACATTTAAAGGATCAGCTAATTTGGAAATTATCCCGGATCTTAAAATTGATTTGCTGGCAGACCGTTCCTTTTCTGAAAATTTTTCGGAGCAGTATGATGTAACAAATGGTAATTACAATTCTAGGTCACCTTATAATTATGGGATATTCTCTATTTCAACGGTATTAATAAGGACTTCTTTTTCAACCAGTAATGAAGTCCGATCTACAGCTTTTGATGAGTTTAGAAATAACAGGCTTACTGTGGCTAATAGGCTCGCTGTTGAAAGAGGGATAGATATTACTAACCCGGCCAATCTTGATTCCAAAGGCTTTCCGCTTGGGTTTTCTAGCTCAAGTCAAGCGGTTTTATTGCCTTCGTTTTTAGCGGCTTATTCTGGAAGCAGTGCTGATAAAGTTTCTTTTGATATTTTTAAAAACTTTCCAGTACCCAATTGGGGAATTACATACACTGGATTAATGCGGTATGAATTTTTTAAGAAAACCTTCAAACGGTTTTCCTTGAAACAAAATTACAGAGCATCATATACGGTTAATTCTTTTAGATCGAATTTTAATTATACTAATAATCCTAATGGATTAGATGACAGCGGTAATTATTATAGTCCTACTATTATGTCGAATGTAACTTTGGTAGAACAGTTTAATCCTTTAGTCCGCATTGATTTTGAATTAAAAAACTCATTTAAATTGTTAACTCAAATAAATAGAGACAGAGCTTTATCGATGAGTTTTGATAATAATTTATTGACCGAAGTGCACGGGGTTGAGTATGTAGTTGGGTTGGGGTATAGAATTAAAGATGTGGTTTTTTCCTCTAAGTTGGCGGACAATCCAACAGGTATTATAAAAAGTGATATTAATATAAAAGCCGATTTGACTTATAGAGACAGCCAGACCATTGTACGCTACTTAGATTACGATAACAATCAGTTGGGAGGCGGTCAAAATATATGGACATTGAATACTACAGCGGATTATTCATTGAGTAAGAACTTAACGATAATCTTTTATTACAATCATTCTTTTTCTAAACCAGTTATTTCGACTTCATTTCCTTTAACCAATATTAGTTCAGGATTTACTTTCCGCTATAATTTTGGGAATTAATTTTTAAAAATCTGAACCATAATTGTACATAAGATTGTTACATTTGTGCAAAAAATAATTATTAATTATCAATTATCATTTTATGAGCATACCAGCAAATTTAAAGTACACAAAAGATCACGAATGGGTAAGTCTTGAAGGCGATATTGCAACCGTGGGAATTACACATTTTGCGCAAAAAGAATTAGGAGATATTGTATATGTTGAGGTTGAAACATTAGATCAGACTTTAGATAAAGATGAGGTTTTTGGTACGGTTGAGGCTGTAAAAACTGTATCTGATTTATTTCTTCCGTTATCTGGAGAAATTATTGCTTTCAATGATGCTTTAGAAAGTACTCCTGAAAGTGTAAATGCTGATCCTTATGGTGATGGATGGATGATTAAGGTGAAAATTTCTAATCCTTCTGAAATAGAAGAATTGCTTTCGGATGAAGCATATAAAGAGCTTATAGGTGCCTAAATATATTCTGTTTTTAGTTGCTTTGTTTTGGGCAGGCGTAATAGCTTATTTCTGCTTGGTAAAATCTAGCGACCTTCCAGTTGTAAATATTCTGTATATTGATAAATGTATTCATGCTTTTTTTCATTTCGTGTTTACTTTTGTTTGGTTTTTATATTTTAGGAAGCAGTTAAGATTTAAATACGATTTGAAACCTTTAATGCTTTCATTATTATTTTCGTTTGTATTTGGAATATTGATCGAGATATTGCAGGAATTGTTTACAACAACAAGGCATGCTGATGTTGCGGATGTCCTGGCTAATTTAACAGGTGCTGTATTGTCTGTTTTTTCAGTGCTGATTTGTAATAGATTCAATATTTTAAATTCAATACTAAAAAATTAATTCCCACTTCGGTGGGTTTTTTGTTTCTATTGAGACTTGTTTGATGTCATTTCATTCGAATAATGTAATTTTGGCTTTTAATTTCTTAAATTGTAAAAATGGATATTAAAAATTATTTAGATTCGACCTATTTAAAAACGAACAGTCAGGCTGGTTTAAGTGAAAAGGAAAATGAAGCTGTGGCTCAGGGTTTTATTCAAGAAGCTATAGACGAAGAATTTAAATTAATAATGATTCGTCCGGACAGGGTTTCCTTGGCAAAAAAAATGATCGTTGACGTTGATTCAAAAGTTTTAATAGGGACAGTTATAGATTTTCCAGAAGGAGCATCTTCTATAAGCAAAAAGTTGGATGAAGCTCTTGAATGTATTAAAAATGGTGTTGACGAATTAGATTACGTTTGTAATTATGAGGCTTTTAAGGCTGGTAAGGTTGATTTGGTTAAAGATGAAATCCTAAAAGGGACTCAGCTAGGACTTGATAATAATAAAACAGTAAAATGGATTATTGAAGTGGCCGCACTAAATGAAACACAAATTGCTGAACTGACTGCATTGATTAAAAATGTTGTTATTGCTAATTTTAAGTCAGAAGTGTATAGTTCTGTTTTTGTAAAATCATCAACAGGGTTTTATAAAACAGAGAATGATTTGCCTAATGGTGCTACCGTAGCTTCAATTACAATAATGCTTCAAAACGCTGCGCCACTTCCGGTAAAAGCGGCTGGCGGCGTAAGGACTTATAAAGAAGCAGTCGAAATGATTGAACTTGGAGTGAAGCGTATAGGCACATCGGGTGCTAGAGCTATTGCAAACGGGGAAGAGACTTCTTCTAAATATTGATTTTATACCAAATAAAATGATTAAAAAAGTACTGACTTTTCTTTTAATTTTTTCTGCATTTGTAATAAATGCACAAACTCCGAATAATAAGCCTTCAGAATCTTTGGATGAACGATTTCCTGTTTTTTTAAATTGTAAAAATTTAGAACATCAGGATTTAGAAAATTGTTTTTATAATGAAGTGCAGCAATTAGTGTATAATAATTTTAAAGTACCCGAGAAATTGAAGCAAAATCAATATAAAGGGACTGTAAAAGTGCTTTTTGAAGTTAGTGATTCAGGGAAGTTTAAGGTCTTATTTGTGACTTCAAATAACGAAGAGCTAATAATTGAAACAAAAAGAGTTTTTGGCGGCTTTCCCACTATTGACCCGCCAACTTATAACGGTAATCCAACTTATTCAAAATTTAATCTAAGTATAGCGATACCATTATTGTCTCCCGAAGAAATCGCTGCCGCTGCAAAAGCTAAAAATGAAAATATCAATGTTAATGCTGGTTTAACAGAATTAGACAGTATTGTTTACAAGCGTTTTGATAATCCTCAATTTACAAGTCATTTAAATATTCCTTTTTCTCATAGCTATTATGCTGAATTTGATGAGGAAATGAATAAAGTTGGCAGTAATAATCATACAGCTTCAAAGCCTTATACTTATTCGGAGGTTGAGAAATATTATAATTTTCAAAAAGTCAATGCTAGTTTAATGAAGAATAAAACGAGCTGGTGGGGACGAAAAACGTGGAATGAAAATTTAGCCGAAATTCAAGGAGAAGGGTATTGGTTTGCGGCGAATTTTTTATTTAACGTTCAAGGCGGAATTTCTAATCCTAGTAAAAGTGATTACACTTATGTAAATACAAGAGCTCTTAATGTTAAAGGAGGTCTTGGACCTCGTTTTAATTTCACGACAACTTTTTATGAAAGCCAAGGGCGTTTTGCCGATTATTATAATGCTTATGCTAATTCGATAAAACCATCTGGCGGAAATCCTGCAATTGTTCCAGGAATAGGTATTGCCAAACAATACAATACAGATTCTTATGATTTTCCTTTGGCCGATGCCAATATTTCATATAATGCAGCTAAGTTTTTGGATTTGCAGTTGGGGTATGGCAAAAATTTTATTGGAGATGGATATCGCTCTTTATTATTAAGTGATGGAAGCAGTCCTTATCCTTTTTTTAAGATTAATGCCAATTTTTGGAAGATAAAATATACTGTTGATTATATATGGCTAAAGGATGTGCGTCCCGAAGTTACAGTTGATAAAACTTATGCTTCAAAATATGCCGTAAATCATTATTTAAGCTGGAATGTATCCAATAGACTAAACTTGGGTTTCTTTGAATCGGTTGTTTGGACCAATACTAACGGAAGAGGATTTGATGCTAATTTTATAAATCCAATTGTATTTTATCGTGCTGTTGAGTTTTCTTCTTCTTCCAAGAGCGGTAATGCTCTTTTGGGGCTGACTTCTAAGTATAAATGGAACAATCAGGTAAATCTTTATGGACAGTTTCTTATTGATGAGTTTTCTGCTGGAGATATTTTTGCAGGAGAAGGAAGCTGGAAAAATAAATTAGGCTATCAATTTGGGGCAAAATATTTCAAGGCTTTTAATGTGGATAGTTTAACGCTGCAATTGGAGTTCAATCATGTACGTCCTTACGTGTACTCCCATAGTGAGCCAATTACGAATTATGCTCATAACAATCAGAGTTTGGGACACCAATGGGGAGGGAATTTTCAGGAATTGGTTTTATTAGGATATTATAATAAAGACCGATTTTATGCTAATGCTAAGTTTACAATTGGTACTCGTGGTTTTGATTTTGCGGATTTAGGGGCTAAATCTAATTATGGCGGAAATATTTATAGAGACTATGATGATAATAGATATGCTGACACTGGGGTCAAAGTTGGGCAGGGAAACAAAACAAGTGTTTTTATTTCAGAAGTTCAAGTTGGGTACTTGGTAAATCCAGCTACAAATTTCAAATTTTTCGGAAATTTTTTATTTAGAAATTTTGATCCAACAGCTAATACTGCAACAGTTTTTAAAAATCAAACAACTTGGTTTACTGTTGGGTTTAGATCGGATGTGTTTAATTGGTATTTTGATTATTAGGTTTTTTATTGGTTCTAAAATAAATAATCGAACTCAATAATTGATTAATTGTGCCGTAAAAACCGATTAAAAAAGCAACTGTCATTTCAAATGTTTAATTCATAGATTGTTTTTGAATCTAATTTGTATATTTGCAGCAGTTTTCAAAAAATACAACAATTTTATCTGCATTGAGTACAACATCAAATCCTACTTCGTTCAAATCTATTTATATTGATTTTAAAGCAATTACAAAGGCTGGTTTGGCTATAAGTGTTGTTTTTTCTTCAATCGCGGGTTATGTTCTTGGTTTTAATGATACCAATTCTTTTAGTTTGCTCGTTTTGCTAAAACTTGCTATAGGCGGATATTGTATGGTTGGTGCTTCCAATGCTTACAATCAGGTTATAGAAAAAGATTTAGATGCTTTGATGGATCGTACCAAAAACCGTCCTGTTGCATCTGGAAGAATGTCTCCACGTTTGGCTTTGGTTGTAGCAAGTCTGCTTACTCTTTTGGGGATAGCTTTACTGTATACCATAAATCCAAAATCGGCTATGTTTGGAGCGATTTCCATCTTTTTATATACCAGTATTTATACACCGCTTAAAACCGTAACTCCTCTTTCTGTTTTTGTTGGGGCTTTTCCTGGAGCGATCCCTTTTATGTTAGGCTGGGTTGCTGCCACTAACGAGTTTGGAATAGAAGCAGGGACTTTGTTTTTGATTCAGTTTTTCTGGCAATTTCCTCATTTTTGGGCAATCGGCTGGTTTTTATATGAGGATTATGAAAAAGCAGGTTTTTTTATGCTGCCAACAGGCAAGAAAGATAAAGGAACTTCACTGCAGATTATTTTATACAGCGTTTGGTTAATAATTGCTTCATTATTACCTGCTTTGGGCTATACTGGACGTTTGTTTATTTCGCCAATAGCGGCTGTTTTAGTGTTGTTTCTTGGATTATGGGTGCTGTTTTATGCAGTTCGTCTGTACCAGATAAAAACAGCAAAGGCAGCTCGAACGTTGATGTTAGTAAGCGTTTCTTATATAACATTATTGCAATTAGTATATATAGTAGATAAATTTTTAAGATAATTATGGGAGTTTCAATGACAGCCGAAGATTATAAATCAAGAACGGCAAGATCGTATAAGCTGATTTTATTGTTCGCTATGGTGAGCATGACAATGATGTTTGCAGGTCTTACGAGTGCCTATGTGGTGAGTCAGTCAAGAGCAGATTGGCTGAAGGATTTTCAATTGCCTTCTGCTTTTTATTTTAGTACAGCAGCTATTTTAGGATGCAGTATTACTTTTCACTTGGCTAAAAAAGCAATTCAAAAAGACAATCAAAGTAAGACCACTTTGTTGCTTTTGACTACGCTGGCTTTGGGAATTTTGTTTGTGGTATTACAGTTTGTTGGTTTTGGTCAAATAGTCGAAAATGGTTATTATTTTACAGGAAGTGCCAGTTCTATTACTACAACATTTTTATATATTGTAGTAATTGTACATTTATTGCACTTGGCAGGCGGTATGATATCTTTGTTAATTATTATTTATAATCATTTTAAACAAAAATATAATTCAACACAAACTCTTGGAATAGAACTAGGTGCAATGTACTGGCACTTTCTTGATTTCTTATGGGTTTATTTATTTTTATTTTTATATTTCTTTAAATAAGAAAAAAACGTAAATTTGGGAACTTTTTAACGAATAACTTTTATGGGAGCGACAGTTACTACTGCAAATAATGAAAAAACTTGGGGAGGCGGAAATGAGCCAATGGGAGCAAGTTATGGTAAATTGATGATGTGGTTTTTTATCTTATCAGATGCCTTAACGTTCTCTGGATTTTTAGCAGCTTACGGGTTTTCTAGATTTAAATTTATTGAAACTTGGCCTTTGGCTGATGAGGTGTTTACACACTTTCCATTTTTACATGGTGTTTCTGCACCTATGTATTATGTGGCATTAATGACTTTTATTTTGATTTTCTCGTCTGTAACAATGGTTTTGGCTGTTGATGCAGGACATCAGATGAAAAAGGATAAAGTAGCCCTTTATATGTTTTTAACAATTATTGGAGGTCTTATTTTCGTTGGTTCTCAAGCTTGGGAATGGAAAAATTTTATCAAAGGGGAATATGGAGCTATTGAAACAACAGGAGGCAGTTTACTTCAGTTTGTTGATAAAGAAGGACACCGAGTTGCTTTAGAGGATTTTGCTGCTAAATTACCTGTTGAAAGAGAGCATTTATCTAGAGCCAAAGCTAAATGGTTTATGGAAGAATCTTCTATTCCTAGTTATACTGTAGCCGAAGTTCAAGCTGGTTTTAAAGCTCATCCTGAAGTTTTGGTTAGAATTGAAACTTTAGACAAGAACAAAGATAAAATTGTACTTTCAAGAGAAGAATCTCAAGTGCGTTTGAATCAGGCTAAATTGGTAATTGAAGGTGCTAATCTGGCTCATAATGAATATGGAAGTAAGCTTTTTGCTGATTTCTTTTTCTTTATCACTGGATTCCACGGATTCCACGTATTTTCAGGGATAGTAATTAATATTATTATTTTCTTTAATGTTCTTTTAGGAACTTATGAGAAAAGAGGCAGTTATGAAATGGTTGAAAAAGTGGGTTTATATTGGCACTTTGTTGATTTAGTTTGGGTATTTGTATTCACATTCTTCTATTTAGTTTAATTTTAGATTTATTATTATGTCACACGCACACGAACATGTTTCTAACACAAAAAGAATTTGGACTGTTTTTGGTATACTTTCTTTAATCACAACTGTTGAGGTTGCTTTTGGTATCATCAGACCGGATGTTTTATATATGCACAATTTTTTGACGATGAGTTTGTTAAATTGGTTTTTTATCATATTAACATTAGTTAAAGCTTATTATATTGTATGGGCTTTTATGCATATGGAAAGTGAAAGAAAAGCATTAAGAAATGCAGTTGTTTTTCCGTTAATTTTCTTAGTTTGTTATTTACTTTTTATTCTGTTAACAGAAGGAGATTATGTATTTGAGGTTTTTAGAGATTCTACAATTAAATGGAATTTTTAACTAGATATTAATTCAACATTAAAGGTGTCCGTTTGAGCGGATGCCTTTTTTTATTTTAATACAATAAATTTTATAATTTCTAATGAAAAAAAATATTGTTCTTTTTGTGCTGTTTATATTGCCTATCGTTGCTTATCTTTTTTTTGCTTCGGGAATTAACAGCTTTACAAAATTACCTGTGATAACACCAAAGATCCCTGATTTTGGAGAATGGAAATCTTTAAATGGTGAAAAAGTAACTTTGAATAATAAAATTACCATTCTTGGTTTTTCAGGTACTGAAATTCTTAAAAACAGAGGGAATTATTTCAATTTAAACGAAAAAATTTATCAACGGTATCATGATTTTAAAGATCTGCAGTTTGTAGTTGTAGCTCCTTTAGGGACTGAAGATGAAGTTAAAAGCGTGCTTAGCGCTTTGGGTACTTTTACAGATGTGAGCCAATGGCATTTTGTTTTCACAACTCCTGAAGAAATTAAATTGTACTTTAGTGAGCTAAAATTAAAAGGGGCTTTGGATGCTGATTTAGGAACTCCTAATGTTTACATTGTAGATAAAGAGCGAAATTTAAGAGGCAGAAAACAAAAGAAAGGGTATAAAGAAGGATACAGTACATTTCATCCGGCAGAATTAAGTAATGAAATGCTAGATGATTTTAAGGTAATTCTTTATGAATATAGAGCTGCATTAAAAAAGAATCATAACGCAACAAAACAATTATAGTATGCTGAAAAATAAATCATATATAGGAATTTCTTTTATTATACTGGTTTTTGGGATATACGCTATTCCGAAAATTGTTGATAGAGTGCAAAATAACAGTATTGTTCAAGGGGATCGTTTGGATAAAGTTGGGGGTTCTAAAGAAGTAGATCAAAAGTTGGTTAAAGTTGGTCCAGCTCCAAAATTTGAACTTATAAATCAGGACAATGTAAAAATTTCAAATGATTTTTATAAAGGAAAAGTTTATGTTTTAGAGTTTTTCTTTGCCACTTGCCCTTCTATTTGTCCTAAGATGAATGCTAATATGGTGACGCTGCAAAATACATTCTTTGGAAATCCAAATTTTGGTATTGCTTCAATAACCATAGATCCAGAACATGATACTCCAGCTGTTTTAAAAGAACATGCCAAATTGCTGGGGGCAAAATCAGCTAATTGGAATTTTCTGACAGGTGATAAAGAGTACATCTATAGTTTGTCGAATAAAGGGTTCAATATTTATGTGGGTGAAAATAGTAAGGTTCAAGGAGGTTTTGAACATTCTGGACTTTTTGCTTTGGTTGACAAAAATGGTAATATCAGATGCAGAAAAGATGATTATGGAAATCCTATTTTATATTATGACGGTTTAGAGAAAAAAGGAGTTAGAGAAATTCAGCAGGATATTCAGGCTTTGCTTAAAGAATAAATAAAACAAGATTAATAAATAATGGAAAATAATACTGTAGAACAAAAATATAATAAATGGATTGTGCTGTTATCAATTGCAATTCCTGTTGTAGTAGCCGTTCTTTTTAAAGTCAAGTTAAAAGATTTTGGATTTAATGTGGCTCCATTGTCATTTTTGCCCCCTGTTTATGCTACGATCAATGGAATAACGGCAATACTGCTGGTGTCTGCTGTTATTGCCATTAAAAACGGAAACAGAAAGCGTCATGAGTTGTTGATGAAAATGGCTATAGGATGCTCTGTTGCTTTTTTGGCAATGTACGTGGCTTATCACATGACAGCAGAATCTACTAAATATGGTGGAGAAGGAATATTGAAATATGTATATTTCTTTATATTAATTACGCATATTTTTTTATCAATCGTAATCATTCCCCTGGTTCTGATAACGTATGTTCGTGCTTTAGCGAGTAAATTTGATAAGCATAAAAAAATTGCAAAAATTACTTTTCCAATCTGGCTGTATGTTGCTGTAACTGGAGTAATTGTGTACTTAATGATTTCGCCTTACTATGTTAGTTAATTTAAAAGGGATCAGTCAAAAACGAATAGTCTTGAGTGCTATTCTTTTTTTTGTGTTTTCATTTAACTCTTTTGCACAATGCGCAATGTGCCGTGCAGCTTTGAATGGAAAGGATAATAAAGTCCAAGCCGAGGCAATAAATGATGGTATCGTTTACCTGATGATAATACCGTATGTTCTTGTTGGGGCACTTGGGTATTACATTTATAGAATGAAAAAGAAGAAACAGTAGGTCACAATGCACAATATTAATTGCGAAATTTAATTGCAATTCCAAATAAAAAAGTCAGTCTCGAAAAAACATTATTCGAGACTGACTTTTTAACTTCCGGCTAATTTGAAAACCGTGAATTTTATTTCAGTCCGTCAATGGATACGTTGATTACTCCATTAACCTGTATAAAAGCTATAATTGCCTGATTCGTCAGTTCTGTTTTTTGAAACTGAATGTCATCCATTTTTCCATTAACGAAAACTCCAGGCATTGGGGAATAGTTTTTTAAGTAAGCTGCCATGCTTTGTTTGGCTTCATCTAGATTTTGTTTGATAGAATAACGGCAGCTTTCCTGCATTTTCTTCAGAATAATTCCTTGAGCCAGCCAGTTTGCAGTTCTCATTAATCTGCTTTTAGTATCCAATACATAATCTAATTTATCAAAATAAATTTCCTTGGTCGTGTCATTATATTGAGGAATTCCGTTTAAATAAATAGTTCCGTTTACAGCTCCCAAAAGATCTAAGGCAATTACTATTTTGCCGTCTTTGTGCCAGATGGCTACATTTTGAACTTTTACTTTTTTGCTTCCCGTCCCAAATTCCTGACCAACAAAATTTGCAGTCATTACCCGCGATGCTTCTTGATAAGTAGAAACGGCTGCTATATTAGCGGCTATTTGTTCTGGAATTTTATCAACAGCTTTTAGTAGAATTTTGTTTTTTTCAAATTTTGATTCTGGTTTTTTTCCGATCAAAGTTTCCATATTGCATTTCATTCCCATGTTGAGCAAAAAGGAATCATTTTTAAGTTTGGCATTTGTAGAATACACTTCTAATGGTGCAATTCTAAGCCAGCTTTTATATTCTTGGCTCATTTCAAAAGGAGTGCTTATTTTAGAAATCGCCTCTAAAACATTTGGCTTGAAATCCATAGATTCTTCTATCGCCGTATCAATGCTTTTTTCTATTTGCGATTTAAAAAGGCTTACTGCCGGATTTATAAGGTAAGTAACCGGCATATTTTTTCCAAAAACAGTCATTGTAGGGCTTTCTACCCAATCCAGAGATTTTAAATTTGTTTTAGAGCTTAATTTCCAATTGTTTAAATTTACACTGCTTAGTAATGTAATTACTCCGTTTAGATTGAATTCCTGATTTTTGTATAAATCAACCCCCATGGTTTTGGTCCCAATTCGGTATTTTACCCAAACTTTTAGTGGTAAAACAGTTCTTATTTTTTCGCCTTCTTTTCCATGGTCATTAATGATGGTTATCGGCGCTTGCTTCCAGACTTTAATTTCAATATTATCATCTTCTATTCTGTTGTCTTCATAGATTAAGCCGTTTAATAAAGTATTKGTTTGGTTTTCAATATCTTTTAGTTTAATGCTGACTGGCAGGTTGATAAACGAGGGAGTACTTGTGTAAGTTAATGGTATGGCATCATCTGGTTCGGGTTTTAAAGCTTCAATTTTTTGTGAAGTAGAAGAGCAGCTTGTTGTTACTGATAGAATTGATGTGAAAATAATTAGATATAAAAAAGATTTTAGCATTTGTTTCAGTTTTTTGTTGGCAAATGTAACTAAACAAATATATTTTTTAAATGTAGCTGTAACATTTTTGTCGGAAATAAGTCTTATGTATTGAATTGATAAGTAGTGCTTTTTTCTTATTGATTTTTTTAGAAGTTAGGTATTATTGTTTTAAACTATATGCAATCATGATTGAAATTAAGGACTTACATAAATCATACAAAATGGGACATGCCGAATTACATGTTCTAAAAGGAATTAATTTTAATATTAAGGAAGGTGAATTGGTTGCAATCATGGGTTCGTCAGGCTCTGGTAAATCTACGTTATTGAATATATTGGGGATACTTGATGAAGCCGATTCTGGACTTTATACTTTGGATAATGTGCCTATCAAAAAATTAAACGAAACCATTGCTTCAAAATACAGAAACCAATTCCTTGGTTTTGTTTTTCAATCTTTTAACTTGATAAATTATAAAAGCGCATTAGATAATGTGGCTTTGCCTTTGTATTATCAAGGGATAAAAAGGAAAGAACGGAATGAGATTGCAATGAAATATCTTGAAAAAGTAGGTTTGTCTACGCATTCACACCATTTACCAAGTGAACTTTCCGGAGGTCAAAAACAGCGTGTTGCAATTGCTAGGGCCTTAGCTTCAAATCCAAAAGTATTATTGGCAGATGAGCCAACAGGAGCTTTGGATACATTGACTTCTTATGAAGTAATGGAATTGATACAGGGAATTAATGACGAGGGTAAAACTATTTTGATAGTGACACACGAGCCTGATATTGCTGCTATGTGTAAAAGGAATGTGGTACTAAAAGATGGATTAATCATTGATGATAAAATGGTAGAACAAGTTAGAGCTTCTTTATATGTTTAATATAGAACGCTGGCAGGAAATATTTGAGGCTATCGCCAAGAATAAATTGAGAACTTTCCTCACAGGAATTTCTGTGGCTTCCGGTATCTTTATTTTGGTGATTTTGCTAGGGGTTGGCAAAGGTCTTCAAAACGGAATTGAAAAACAATTTGAACGTGATGCTGCTGGTGTAATTGAGGTTTGGTCTGGGGTAACAACCAAAGCCTACAAGGGATTAAATCCTGGAAGAGAAATACAATTTAGAAATAGCGATTTTGATCTTGCGGTACAAAAATACGGAGACCAATTGGATAAAAATGGAGTTACTGCTACTGGCTGGGGAATTACCGTAAGTTATGGAAAGGAATCAGGAAATTATCAATACAGAGGTGTTAATACAGACGGTATGGAAATAGAAAATGTATCAGTTATAAAAGGCAGGTATATTAATGCAAATGATTTGAAATACAATGTAAAAGCCGCTGTGATTGGACAAAAAGTCAAATTAGATCTGTTTAAAGAAAAAAATCCTATAGGCGAACAAATTACTGTGGCGAATATCAATTTTAAAGTAGTTGGTGTGTTTACTGATCCAGGAGGGGAGAGAGAAGAAAGTAGAGTATTTGTGCCTTTAACTACAGCACAGCAGGTTTTTGGATTAGGAGATAAAATAAGTTATATGGCTTATACTATAAAAAAGAAAGACACTTATGAAGAAGCTGTAGCCGAGTCCGAAAAATTCAAAAATGATTATGGAAAATTATTGAGAAGTAAAAATGGTGCTGCTCCTGATGATGAAAGCGCTGTTGGAATTTTTAATTCTGTTAAAGAAGTCAAAAAGTTTTATGATTTAAATCTTTATATCAGATTGTTTTTTTGGTGGGTTGGAATTTGCACTATCATTGCAGGTGTCGTTGGTGTAAGTAATATAATGATGATTATTGTAAAAGAACGAACTAAGGAAATTGGTATTCGAAAAGCACTTGGAGCTTCGCCAGTTTCAATTATTCTAATGATTTTGCATGAATCTATTTTTATTACCACTATTTCTGGATTCATGGGATTATTAACAGGTTTAGCTCTTTTGGAATTAATTGGTCCCCATGCGCAAAGTGAATATTTTGTGAATCCGCAGGTCGATTTTACAGTTGCCATATCAACCTTAATTGTTTTGGTGGTTGCAGGAGCTTTGGCGGGATTTGTTCCTGCTTACAGAGCGGCAAAAATTAGACCTATTGTAGCACTTAGAGATGAATAATTATGTTTGATAGAGAGAATTGGAACGAAATTTTAGAGGCCTTAACCGCAAATACCTTCCGAACGGTGCTTACAGCTTTTGGGGTGTTTTGGGGGATATTCATTTTGGTGATATTATTGGCTGCATCCAATGGTTTGGAGAATGGTGTCAAAAAAGGTTTTGACGGGATTGCGACTAATACCATGTTTATGTGGACTCAAACGACATCAAAACCATATAAGGGATTGCCTAAAACCAGAAAATATGATTTTAGAAATAGTGATGTCGATGCATTAAAACAAAAATTTCCTGATTTATTGTATGTGTCTCCCCGTAATCAGCTAGGCGATTTTAATGGCGTAAGTAATGTAGTTAGAGGAACAAAAACTGGTGCTTATACCATTTATGGAGATTATCCGGAATTAGTAAAGCAAGAACAGATGGATATTGTAAAAGGACGTTTTGTAAATCAGCAAGATATTCTTTTGAAACGTAAAGTAACTGTAATAGGTCAGGGTGTAATTAATGAATTGTATAAGAATGCCGAAGAAGTAATGGGGACTTACATTAAAATAAATGGAGTCAACTTTATGGTGGTTGGGGTGTATAAATCTAAAGGGCAAAATAACGGTAATGCTGAATCGGCACAAAAAAATATATTTATTCCGTTTACTACATTTCAACAAGCTTTTAATTTTGGAGATAAAGTAGGCTGGATGGCACTTACTGCAAATGATGACGCCTCAATTACTGAACTTAGACCAGGAATTCTGGCATTCATGAGAGAAAGACATTCTATTCACCCGGACGATGAAAGAGCAGTCGGTAATTTTGATTTATTCGCAGAATTTCAAAAAGTACAGGATTTGTTTATGGTTCTTAAATTTATAGCCTATTTCGTTGGGACTTTAGTTTTGTTATCAGGTATTATCGGGATTTCAAATATTATGCTGATTGTGGTCAAGGAACGTACCAAAGAAATAGGAATTAGAAGAGCATTAGGAGCAACTCCAGGCGCTATTAGGTCCCAGATATTATTAGAAGCAATCTTTTTAACAATAATCGCAGGTATGTTTGGTATTGCGATAGCTACTGGTTTAATAGCTGTTTTGAATATGATTTTATCATCGATGCCATCAGAAGGGATGATGTTTGTTAATCCGAGCGTAGATTTAGTGGTTGTTTTTATAGCCTTGTTAATATTAGTGGGTTCTGGATTGCTGGCAGGATTCATTCCTGCTCAAACTGCCATAAATGTTAAGCCTGTAGAAGCATTACGAACTGAATAAAAATAAAAGTCAATCAAAAAATAATAATCGAATAAAAAATTTATAAAAAATGAAAAAAGGAGCAACCATAACCATATTGATTTTAATTGCAATAGTTTTTTTCGGGGCGCTATATTATTTATATGCCAAAAATCAGGAATCTCCTATCGTTTTTGAAACGGATAAAGTCGAAGTGAAAACTATCGTAAAAAGCACACTTGCCACAGGGAATATTGTTCCTGATGAAGAAGTGTTAATCAAACCGAATATTTCTGGAATTATTGAAACTGTATATATTAAAGCAGGAGAATCTGTTAAGGCTGGTGATATGATCGCTAAAATCAAAGTGGTTGCCAATGTTTCTAATTTGAGTAATTCTCAAAATCAAGTAAAAACAGCCAGAATTACATTAGATAATCAAGAGAAATTGTATCAAAGACAAAAAACATTATTTGAGAAAGGAGTGATTTCTGCCAATGATTTTGATGCCGCACAATTGGCTTATAATCAAGCTAAGCAAAATTATAATGCTTCTGTTCAAGGATTTGATATCGTGAAAACAGGAACAAGTTCAGGATTAGGGAATTATGCGAACACATTGATTCGTTCTACAGTAAATGGAATGGTACTTGACGTTCCGGTAAAAGTCGGAAACCAAGTTATTGAAAGTAATAACTTTAATGAAGGAACTACTATTGCAAGCGTTGCAGATATTGGAAGAATGATATTTGTTGGTAAAGTTGATGAGTCTGAAGTTGGGAAAATAAAGTTAAATATGCCTATTGAAATTACTGTTGGAGCAATTGAAAATAAGAAATTCACCGCTGTTCTGACTTACATTGCGCCAAAAGGGAAAACTGAAAATGGAGCAATACAATTTGAAATTAAAGCTACTCTAACCAATAGGGATAATACTTTTATAAGAGCTGGATTAAGTGCCAATGCTTCTATCATCTTAGAAAAAGCCGATAAAGTGCAAGCGTTAAAAGAATCATTAGTTCAATTTGATAAAAAAACGCTAAAGCCTTATGTTGAAGTTCAAACTAGTGCGCAAAAATTTGAAAGAAAAGATATAACGCTTGGTGTAAGTGACGGAATCTATGTTGAAGTAAAAAGCGGAATTAAAGCTTCTGATAAAGTCAAAGTTTGGAATCAGGGATTAAAAACTGAAGAAGTAAAACCAAACTAAAACTGTAAAGTAGGCTTTGATATAAAAATTAAGTTAAATATGCGTGGTTTGTTTATTACGCTTTTATTCCAATAAAAAATGAAAAAAATAAATTATATAAAGATTGCTTTGATCTTTCTGATTGGATTGTCCTCCCAAGCGCAAACCAAAGTATGGACTTTAGAAGAATGTGTTCGTTATGCATTAGAAAATAATATCACAATTAAACTTTCTGAACTAGATGTTAAAAATGCAACAATTGATAAAAAAGGGGCTCTCGGCAGTTATCTGCCATCAGTAAGCGGAAATGCTTCGCACTCTTGGAATATAGGATTGAACGTTAACCCGGTTACCAATATTGCTTCAACTCAAACTACTCAGTATTCTTCATTAGGAGTTAATGCAGGTGTTGATATTTATAAAGGTCTGCAAAATCAAAATGCTTATAGAAGAGCTAAACTTTCTATAATAGCATCCCAATACCAACTTTTGAAAATGCAGGAAGATATTTCACTGAATGTAGCGAATGCATTTTTAGAAATTCTTTTTAACAAAGAAAATTTAAAAGTAAAGAAAGAGCAGTTATCTATTGATCAAAAGCGTTTGGCTCGTTCTGAGCAAATGGTTAGTGCAGGATCAATTCCTCGAGGCGATTTGTTTGATTTGAAAGCGACTATAGCGACTGATCAACAGGCTATTATAATTGCTGAAAATAGTTTGTTGATTTCTAAATTAAGCCTTTCGCAACTTTTACAACTAAAAGAGTTTACAGATTTTGATGTTGTTGATAATACAAATGCAAAGGATGAAAATAATATCATGGCGCAAACTCCAACTGATATTTATAATAAGGCAAAAGAAATAAGAACAGAATTGAAGCTCGCACAAACAAATCTTGAAATTGCAGAGAGAAATGTTGTTATTGCCAGAGGTGCTTTTCAGCCTACTCTTAGAGGCTTTTATCAGTTTGGCACAAGTGCGAGTTACAGTGATAGACTTGTTGGTACTGATGGTAATGGAAATCCGGTTTATACGGGACCACATTCTGTTTTGGATCAGTTTAGTGATAATAAAGGACATAATTTTGGTTTTCAATTGAATGTTCCAATATTTAACGGATTCTCAGTTAGGAATAATGTTGAACGCAGTAAGGTAAGTTTAGAGAAGTCCAAAATAGATTTAGAGCAAAAAAGTTTAGATTTGCAACGTAACGTTTACACTGCTTTTACAGATGCAAAAGGAGCTTTAAATGCATATGAGTCATCAACGGTAACTTTAGAGGCAAGACAGCAAGCTTACAACTACGCAAAAGAAAAGTATGATGTAGGTTTGATGAATTCATTTGATTTTACACAGGCTCAGACATTGTTAACCAATGCTCAGTCAGATGTTATAAGAACAAAATACGAATACATGTTTAAAATAAAAATACTTGAATTTTACTTTGGAATTCCAATTGTCCCAATTACTACAAAATAATTTATTATGTCAAAAAAAACAATTTATATCATATTAGGAGCAGCAGTATTAGTCATTGGATTATTAATAGGGCTTTCAAAAGCAGGAATTATTGGGAATAAAGATAAAGGCAAAGAGGTAGAAATAACCAATGCTGAAGCTGGTACAATTGTAGAAACTGTTTCTGCAACTGGTAAGATTCAGCCCGAAATAGAGGTTAAGATTGCCTCTATGGTTTCTGGGGAGATCATAGATTTACCTATTAAAGAAGGACAGGTTGTCAAAAAAGGAGATTTATTAGTAAAAATTAATCCTGATTTATATACTTCGGGATTGAATAGAAGTGTAGCTAATTTATCAGGTTCTAAAGCAGGTTTGAGCCAATCTGATGCATCATTTAATGAGGCTAAAGCCAATTATGAAAGAAATAAGACATTGTTTGAGAAAGGAATTATTTCCAAATCAGATTGGGATAAGGCTGTTTCTTCTTTTGAAGTTGCAAAAGCAAACAAACAATCAGCATATTATAGTGTGCAAAGCGCATCGGCTTCTGTAAATGAAGCTAAAGATAATTTAGGCAGAACCGTGATTTATGCTCCAGCTGATGGTACGATATCTGTATTAAATGTAGAGCTTGGCGAAAGAGTTTTGGGGACACAGCAAATGGCTGGTACCGAACTTTTGAGAGTTGCCAACTTAAATAATATGGAAGTTGAAGTTGATGTCAATGAAAATGATATCGTAAAAATAAAAGTTGGAGATCTTACCAATGTTGAAGTGGATGCTTATTTGAAAAAACAATTCAAAGGTGTTGTTACAAGTATTTCCAATTCTGCCAGTACGGCTTTAACTGCAGATCAGGTAACTAATTTTAAAGTGAAAGTTCGAATTTTAAAAGATTCTTATCAAGATTTAATGGTGGGAAAACCAGCGTCTTATTCTCCATTCCGACCTGGAATGACCGCTACAGTAGATATTATAACTACCACAAAAAAGAATGTGGTTAAAGTTCCGATAAGTTCTGTTGTGGTGAAATCTGATACAACAGCGGTTAAAATCGGTCAAGCCGATGGTTCAGAATCTGATGATAAAAAACCAGCTCCTAAAAGTGATAAAAAACTGGAATGTATTTTTGTGAAAGTGGGTGATAAAGCTAAAATTAGAATCATTAAAACAGGAATTCAAGATGATACTAATATTGAAGTCTTATCAGGGCTTAAAAAAGGAGAAGTGGTAATTACAGGTCCTTATACTACAGTTTCCAAAGACTTAAATTCAGGGGATAAAGTATTTGTTCCGTCTGGAGGGGACAAGAAAAAATAATTTTGAATTGATTTTTTATTTTCCTTTCGAAACAAAATAAAGCACGTCTTGAAGTTTTCAGGACGTGTTTCTTTTTTTATAAAGGATTTTTCAAAATTCGGTGTAAATTTGCAAGCAAAATAAGTTTTACATTGATAAATCTAAAACCTGCAATCTAAAATAAAAAAAGTGTCCTATATTCTCAATATTGAAACTGCTACCAAAAATTGTTCTGTTGCATTAGCAAAAGAAGGAAAAACTGTATTATGCAAAGAAATTGCTGAGGAAGGATATTCTCATGCAGAGCGATTACATGTTTTTATTGAAGAAATTATCAGTGAAGCTGGAATTCAATTGAAAGATTTAGTGGCGGTTGCCGTAAGTCAAGGGCCTGGTTCCTATACTGGTTTGAGAATAGGTGTTTCGGCGGCCAAAGGCTTGTGTTATGCTTTAAATATTCCATTGATAGCAGTTGATACTTTGAAATCATTAGCTTCTAAAGTTAAGATAGCTGACGGTTTGATTGTTCCAATGATTGATGCCCGCAGAATGGAAGTATACAGCGCTGTTTTTTCTGCTTCATTGGATAAAAAAAGAGAAGTTTTGGCTGAAATTATTGATGAAAATTCTTTTGAAGGATTAACGGAGAAACTGTATTTTGTTGGTGACTGCAATGAGAAATGCAAAACTGTTTTAACAAAAGACAATTTTGTGTTTTTAGATGAAATTAAGTATCCGTCGGCTAATGAAATGAGTGCTTTGAGCTTTGATAAATACAAAATAAGCGACACTGTTGATGTCGCCTATTTTGAACCTTATTATTTGAAAGACTTTTTAATTGCTGTCCCAAAAAAATAGCCTGCATTGTTATTTGTTATTTTTTGACTTCTCTGTTACATACGGCTGGAAAATAATTCCTGCGGTATCAAAGGCTAATTTGCAATTCTCTAAAGTATCTGATACAACCGAACTAAAATCTTCATTTTTTGCCCAAGGTCTTACGGCTAGTTGAATAGAATTATCGGTTATGTTCTTTACAGATACTTCTGCTCCTGGTGAAGTAAGTACTTTAGGGTTGTTTTTAAGGACGGCAGTTATAATGTCTTTTGCCTCTTTTAAATTGGTCTCATACGATATAGAAATCATTAAATCGGCTCTTCGCGATCCCTGCATTGAGTAGTTTATAATTGTTCCATTTGATAAAGTGCCGTTGGGAATAAAAATAGTCTGATTATTTGAAGTAATTAATTTGGTTACAAAAATTTGAATTTCCAAAACTGTAGCCTGTACCCCTTGCGCTTCAATAGTATCTCCCACTTTAAAAGGCTTGAAGAGAATAATAAGCATTCCTCCAGCAAAATTAGATAATGAGCCTTGTAAAGACAAACCAACAGCAAGTCCCATTGCTCCTAAGATTGCTACAAATGAAGATGTTCCAATTCCTAGTTTGTCGATGAAAGTGACAAATAATAATACTCTTAAAACCCAAAGTAAAATATCGGCAAGAAACTTGCTAAGTGTAGCGTCTAAGTTTCTTTTGATCATTATTTTTCGAATAAGCCTATTAATTATTCGAATGGCATACAGCCCAATAAACAGAATAATTAAAGCAGAAATAACCTGGGGGGAATAATCAATAAGCGTTGTTATAAAAGTATTAGCGTAATTGGCAATGTAATTTGGATCTAAAGTCATATTTTAATTTATAAAATTCTCTAGTAAGAGAGTTGTATACTAAGTTGCAAAAATACGATTTTATATTTTTTATGAAAAGCTATTCGGGATCTTCTTCTTCCTTTTTTGTTGGGTTTTCAAGGTTTTTTGCATCCGAAGCAGTTGTTTTTTCTTTTAGGCTGTTCAAATCTTCATTTTCTTTTGCTTTGCCATCGTCTATAATTGATTCMGCTTTTTCAATATATGGAGTTGTTGCTTCTTTTGCTTTGGAGACCATATCTTCTATAAATGCTTCAGCTTTTTCGACATGTGGAGTTGCAGTTTCTTTGATTTTGTCTATAGTTTCTTCTACAAAGGTTTCTGCTTTTTCTATATGAGGAGTTGCTGTTTCTTTGATTTTGTTTACAGCTTCAGCTACAAAGGTTTCTGCTTTTTCTATATGAGGAGTTGTTGTTTCTTTGATTTTGTCTATAGTTTCTTCTACAAAGGTTTCAGCTTTTTCTATATGAGGAGTTGCAGTTTCTTTGATTTTGTTTACAGCTTCTTCTACAAAAGCTTCTGCCTTTTCTACATGCGGAGTTGCTGTTTCCTTAATTTTGCCTACAGTTTCTTCTACAAAAGCTTCTGCTTTTTCTACATAAGGCTGCGCACTTACTTTGGTTTCTTCAATAGCCGTTTCTGCATGGTCTATTATTTCGTTTGCCGTTACTTTGGCTGAACCAAATAAATTTTTAAAAAATGATGATATTCCCATAGGTTCTTATGTTTGATTAGAATATCAAAAATAAGCTTTTTTGTTCAAATTACTGAAAATCAATGCTTTTTTGTGTGTTTGGTATTTCGATAATTGAATTGAGGTCAAAAAAAAGCGTTTCCAAAATTGAAAACGCTTTTTAATATTTTATTTATTGCAATTAAATTAAACAGCTTCTACTTTGATTCCTTCATCATTCAACATGCTTTTTAGCATATTTTCGATACCGCTTTTTAATGTAAAAGTAGAAGATGGGCATCCGTTACAAGCTCCCTGCATAATTACTTTTACTGTTTTTGACGCATCGTCATAGGAATCAAAAAGGATATTTCCTCCGTCGGCAGCAACTGCTGGTTTTACATATTCTTCTAAGATATTGATGATTTTTTGAGAAGTTTCGTCAAGAGAATCAAATGATTCATCTTTCGCTTTTTCGTCTTTAACAATGGTCTGAATTAAATTTTCGTCAAGAACAGTTCCTCCGTTTTCAATAAATTGTTTGATAAAAGTTCTTAATTCTAATGTGATATCCTGCCATTCATTAATATCGTATTTTGTTACTGAAATATAATTTTCATCAATAAATATTTCTTTTACATACGGAAACTTGAATAGTTCTGTTGCCAGTGGAGACGAAGCACTTTGGTCGATATTTTTGAATTCTACAGCATTTTTGGTTATCATTTTGTTGACAACGAATTTCAATGCTGATGGATTTGGAGTTGATTCTCCATAAACGGTAATTGCTTGCTTTTTGGGCTTATTTTCATCAGCAATAATTATAACACCGCCTTTATTTACATAGGCTTCGATTTGTTCTGCAACAGCTTCTTTTACATCGTCCCATTCTACAATGCTGAATCTTTCGACAGCGATGAAATTTCCGGAGATATACACCGTTTTTACAAATGGCAAATAGAAAAGCTGCTGTGCCAGAGGTGATGATTTGGCTTCATCTATATTCTTGAATTCGTAACTTTCATTTTGAGTGATGAAATCTGGAAATTCAAATTTTATAATGGTCGGGTTTTGTGTTTCTTTTATCGTTATTTTAGTCATGATTCGTCGATTTTTTGCAAATTTACTAAAGTTATTTTCCACGATTAACTATATTTGGTTTTTTAATGAATAAATTAACAAAAGTTTTTCTTGCACAATTAATTTTATAAAATTCCTTCTAAATGTACACCAAAATCAAGTTAGTAATTGTTCTCTTTTTTATTAGTTTAAATGTTTTTTCACAAGAAGGAATACCAGTATATTCAGATTATTTATCAGATAATTATTATTTGATTTTTCCATCAATGGCAGGTGCTGCAAATTGCAGTAAATTAAGGCTTACCGCAAGAAAACAATGGTTTGATCAAGAGAATGCACCAGCTCTTCAAACATTAAGTTATAATGGCAGAGTAGGTGAGAGATCTGGTGTTGGAGCTATACTCTTTAATGACGTAAACGGATATCATTCTCAGTTTGGTTTCAAAGCTACCTATGCACATCATATTATGTTTTCCAGAGATGAAATCGATTTGAACCAGTTGTCTTTTGGTGTTAATGTTGGAGTTAATCAAAGCCAATTGGATGAAACTGAATTTCAAAAGTCTAGTGATTATGATCCTGCTCTTGGAAATATTCAGCAGCATGCATCCTATTTTAATTTAGATATTGGAGGATCCTATAATCTTCTTGATTTTAGTTTAAATGCTGTTGTTAAGAATGTTTTAGAAACACGTCAAACGCTTTATACTGAATATGAGAGTGATAATCTGAGAAAATTTATTATTAGCGGCGGTTACATTTTTGGGAATCCCGATAAGGTTTTATGGGAGCCATCTTTGTTGTATCAATATGTAGATAAAACAAAAGAAAGTGCATTAGATATGAATTTTAAAGTTTATAAAAATATGGAAATGGGGCAGTTATGGGGAGGTTTGTCTTACAGGCAAAGTTTTGATGGAGCTGAAGTTCTTAATGGAAGCGGAACGGGTAGTCAGAAATTGCGTTATATTAATCCTATCATGGGTTTTAATTATAAAAATCTTATGTTCGCTTACTCTTATACCCATTTGTTAGGAGAAATTCAGTATGGAAATTCAGGATTTCATCAAATCACTTTAGGGCTTAATTTTTTATGTAAACCTCAAAAATACGAATGTAACTGTCCAGCAATTAATTAATTATAATATTTACAATGATAATAAAGTCTGTTAACGGAAAATCACCAATTATACCAGAAGATTGTTATGTAGCTGAAAATGCTACTATTGTTGGTGATGTTATTTTTGGTACTGAATGCAGCGTGTGGTTTAATACTGTAATTAGAGGTGATGTAAATTCTATCACTATAGGCAATAAGGTTAATATCCAGGATGGAGCAATTGTTCATTGTACTTATCAAAAACATCCTACCATTATTGGTAATAATGTTTCTGTTGGACATAATGCTATTGTTCATGGCTGTACTATACATGACAACGTATTGATAGGAATGGGAGCAATTGTTATGGATAATTGCGTCATCGGCAGTAATTCAATAATTGGGGCAGGAGCTGTGATTACTCAAAATACAATAGTAGAATCAGGTACCATTTGGGCTGGTGTTCCTGCCAAGAAAGTAAAAGATATTGACCAATCTAGTTTTGCCGGAGAGATAGAGCGTATTTCCAATAATTACGTGATGTATTCGAGTTGGTTCAAAGAGTAAATCAGGAGTTTAATTTATTCAGCTAAATATTTATTTTTTCAAAGAAAGCAGTTTTGTAGCTTTCACTAATAGGAATTCTTTTTTCGGCAATCAGCACTTTGTTTTTTTGAATAGATTTTACATGCTTAATGTTGATGATATAGGAACGGTGAATTCTCGAAAAACCTTTTGAAGATAACAGATTCTCCAGTTTTATTAAACTTATCAGGGTTAGTGTGTATTTATTATCGTTGGTATAAATTTTCACATAATCTTTCAATCCTTCGATAAATAAAATATCAGAAAAATTAATTTTTACATTTTCATATTCAGCTCTAACAAACATAAATTCATTTTCAATTTCTGGAACAGTTGTTGTTTGATTTGGTGTCGGGAGATTTTTTGGAGCAAAAATTTGCTGTGCCCGCATTACCGCTTTTAAAAATCGGTTAAAAGGAATTGGCTTTACTAAATAATCTACCGCACCAAGATTAAAACCTTCAACTGCATAATCAGAATAAGCTGTTGTAAATATGATTAATGGTTTTTTTTCGATAGCATTGATAAAATCAATACCAGAAAAATGAGGCATTTCAATATCTAAAAAAATTAAATCGATCTCAGATTGATTGATTATCGATATGGCATCTATCGCATTGGTAAATGTAGTCACCAGTTCGAGCGAATCTACTCTTCCAACAAATTCAACCAATAAATCTACAGCTAATGGCTCATCGTCTATAATAACACATTTCATATATGCAAAATTTATTTATTAGAAGTCATATATGTTATCGCCTTTTATTTATTGGTGCTTTTTTGCAGCAAATTTGTTATTAATGGCGATTTCATATTTCATGTTTTAAGATGTTGGTACAAATGTATTTCTTTGAGGCTGAATTTGATCTAATTGCAGAACTAAATGAACGGTATATTTTGAGTCTGTCGATGTCAGATCCAGCTGATGTGTGTTTGGGTAAAGCAAATTAAGCCTGTTTTTGATGTTTGCCAAGCCAATTCCTGAATTTTCAGGATCTTTTCTGTTGTTCTCAATTTTGTTTTCTATCCAAAAAGAGAATACATTTTCTTCAATTGTTATTACAATTTTTACATAAGCCGTTCCTTTATAATCGGTTCCGTATTTGAATGCATTTTCTATAAATGAAATCAGCAGCATGGGTTCAATAAACTTATCTTTAGTGTTTCCATGTATATTGAGACTAATGTTTTCAATATTGTTTAGTCTTAATTTCTGTAATTCGATATAGTTTTTAATGTAATTGATTTCTTTTTCGAGCAAAACATATTTATTGTCTGTTTCATAAAGCATATACCGCATCATTTCGGACAAAGTAACAATGGCATCAGGTACCAAATCTGATTTTTTATGAGCTAAGGAGTAAATGCTGTTTAGCGAATTAAATAAAAAATGAGGATTTGTTTGGGTTCTTAAATAGTTTAATTCTGTTGCCGTTCTTTGGCTTTCTGCGATCAATTTATTTTGTTGATCATCGTAAAACTCAGATAATGTTTTGATAATGGTACTAATGGCAATGATTAATATATAAAAGACCGATGGCACTATTTTAAAGAAAATCGATTGATCTCTTCTGGGCATTCTATGATTGATGTTTCCATTGTTATATGGTATTCTTGGGAAATTTTCTCCATTTTGGGGTCTAATTCCTCTAAATTCAGGTGTGAAAAGCTCATGCCTGAAAACCATGAAAATTATAATCAAGATTAATAAGATGCTTATATAATAGGCGTATTTTTTTTGCAAAAGAAAATGAGTAACCAGATAAGTATAATTAAGATAGAAAAGAATTATTCCAGTTAGCCATTGGATATAAAAGTCATTACTTATGTGAAATGGGCTTTCGTAAAATTGAATAAGGGAAATACCAATAAAAAAACACCAAATGATAACATGAATCAGTATTTTATTGGAGCCGCTATTTTTTATTGACGCAAAGTTCATCTACATTTTTATTTTTAATAAAATTAAATCATTTTTTGTAATAGTGGGAGAATTATTGGAGTTCAATTTTTTGACTACTAAGTGCCCTACGGCCAATGCTTCTTTTTCAGTTTTAAAGCTTTTGGACTCACTAATTACCGGTATAATGGTTTGTTTTATAATTATTTTATTACTGTTTTTGATTACATATCCCCAGCCATTAATAGTTTTTAGGGATTGAATTTTTAGGTCATGTTCTTTTCTGCAGAAAATAAAAAGCAATAATCCGATTATAAATAGAATTAAGCCTAGATTTAAAATATATGATAAATTCTTCTGAGATTTTTCCCAGAAGAATTTATTGTTGCCGTTATTAATTATCATCGTCATTTTGTTCCTCTTTTGGCTTAAATTCCCATACATCATCAAAATAGGAAGTTCCAGATTTTCCTAAGGCAATAAAGCCTCTTTCGCCATTTATKGTAATTCCTATTGCATCCGATCTTCCTGATCCTTCAAGAGCAGTTTTTGTGCTCCAAATATCTGTTTTAGGATTGTATTCCCAGATTGTATTTCCGCTTGAACCGCAGGCAACATATCCTAATCCGTCTATAGTAAAACTAGATGCATTGGCTCTTGTAATTGAATAGGTGTCGTGATCGCTCTCGTCATCATCTAAATCTCTTTTTCTGGTCCATACATCTGTACTTGGATCAAATGCCCAAAAATCTACTTGATTGACACCGCTATTTATGCCTGTTCCTAAATAAGCAATATCATTAATTACAAATACAGTGGCATTTCTTCTTTTGTTTCCGCTAAAACCATTTACTTGTGTCCAAGTATTATCAGTGTCGTTATATTGATAAAAATCTTTTAAATAATTACCATCGTATCCAGTACCCAAAAAAGCTTTCCCGCCTACTTGGAAACCTACGGCACTATAACGGGCAGTTCCTCCAAAGTCAGCTTTTTGGGACCAAGTGTTTGTGTCTGGATTGTACTGGTAAAAGTCTTTTAATTTATTGGTTCCGTCATAGCCAAGGCCAACATATCCTTTTCCGTTTAATTCAAAACCGCTTCCAGAACTTCTGGCAATACCTATAAAATCTGCTTTTTGTTCCCAATAATCGCCTGTAGAATTGTAAGCCCATAAATCTTTTAGATATTCATCTCCTGTATAGCCGGTAGTTACGTAAGCAAAAGTACCGATAACAAAGCTAGTTGCACTTGATCGGGCCGGACCGTCAAATGCTGATTTTTTTACCCAGTTTCCTAGTGTGTCATCATCGTCATCATCATTATTGCATCCAATGAAAATTAAGCTGATAAGTAATGCGGTCATAAATATACCTTTTTTTAAATGTTTCATAATGTGCATGGTGTTTATTAAAGTTTGTATTTAATGCTAATAGAAAAGACGCTTCCGTTTTTTAAGGTCTGATTTATTTCTGTTGTTTTATTTTCATCCGAAAATTTAAATTCTTTGTTAGTTGAGTAACCTCCTTTGAAATTAATAAACCAAGAGGTGTCAATGTTTCTCTCGTATTGTAATGTGGTCTCCATCTGCGAAAATCCAACTTTGGTTATAATGCTTTTATCATCTGCAATAATGGTTGGATTGAGGTTGTAAGTGCTGCCGCTAAAGTCATTTGTTAAACTAAATTTATCACGAATAGAACTTGAATAGGATAGTGCTGCATTTGGAAATCCTAATTTTAAAAATGTTTTCTCGCTGAATTGATGATTAAATGCGAATGTTGGCAGTATTTGCGGTTTTCCAAAAACTGTTATTCTTTTTATTCCCAAATCAATACTGCTGTTTTTGTTCAGTACCTGGCTGATCTCGGCACCTCCCAAAAGAGTTACATCAGCAATGCTAATAGTATTTTGAAAGTTAACAGTTGGTTCGAAGCTTAAATTCAATTTTGTTTTTTTAGAAAACTGATGTGAAAACTCAAAAGCATTGCCCAAGCTGTTAAAATGGGTATTACTGTAATTAGAGTCATAATCTGCTAACAGATAAGTTTCTATTTCATCAGTAATTGTTGTACTCTTATATTTAAGAGTGTTTGTCAACTTATTTGCAATATTGATATCCTTAAAAAATTGCATTCCAATTTCAGTTTGTTTTATAGAGCCATTATCTATCGGTTCTGTTTTGGTATTAAATTCAAAAGTGTATCCATTTTGTGCATAAACACTAAATAGAGGGATTAGGAGCAGTATCGCAGTAAAATTGTATATTCTCATTATTTAATTATTGGTCCAAAAGTAGCTGTGTTGTTAATTAATAAAAAAGAATATATATGCATTGCCTGATTTCATAGATAAACGGGCTATTACTCGTGCCGAATCTCAATTTGAAACAGAATTGCAGCATGTAGATTGTTTTTTTGTTTTTATAGACAAATTAGCTGGTCTGGTATATGTTATTAGGACTGCTGGACTGCTGGCTTATATATTTGCCCAAAAAATAGATATGTACAAGTTTTTGTTTTTAATTTTTTCGGTTTTGTTCATTGTTTCATGTGACTCAGATACAGATCAAGGAGATTTTGTTGTAGGTGCAGATTATTTAGCACTAAAAAACAAAGTGATTTCTATAGATACACTTACAATCGATGTTTCCACTATAAAAATGGACTCTTTGGTTACTTCAAATGAAAGCAGGATTTTGGTGGGGAATTATGATGATCCGCTTTTCGGGAAAGTAAAGGCGGATAGCTATTTTCAAGTTTCGGCAAATTCTTTTAGTCTCATTAGTCAAAGTTCGGATACAGATGCTACGGGATATGTTTTTGATTCCATTGCAATGATTATGAGATATGACGACTATTATTATGCCGATACCACAAAGGTTCAGACTCTGAATATTCATCGGGTATTGAAGAATTTTAAGCCCAATGTTAATGATAATAGTTTTTATAACAGTTCCAGCCTCGCTTATAATGAATCGAGTTTAGGAACTATATCTTATAGGCCTAAGCCCATAGGCAAGGACAGTATTAATATAAAATTGAGCAATGAATTTGGGCTTGAGCTTTTTAATAAGTTTAAGAATAATGAAATAGAAAACTCAATAGATTTTACAGAATATTTAAAGGGATTTGTATTAAAATCGTCTTCCGTTTCATCTTCTAGCGTAATTGGATTTAACATGTCCAGCGTACTTCGGCTGTATTATTCTAAAGGAAAAGGAGGAGATACAGGTGATGATTATGTAATGGATTTTACAATATCTGATGCCGCTAAGCAATTCAATGCTGTTTCATCGGATAGAACAGGAACTTTAATTCAAGATTTACTTTTGCCCAAAATGAATTTATCTAGCCTGTACACTGGTAACACAGGATTCATACAATCGGGTACAGGGATAGCCTGCAGAATTGATTTTCCAAACATAAAACAATTAAAATATATTTCGGAAAAAGGAGCTATTGTTGATGCAAAGTTGATAGTAAAACCTGTCAAAAATTCGTATTCCGAAATGTTTCCATTGCCTAAAACCCTAAGTGTCTATGTAGTTGATAAATTAAATCGAATTAAATCAACACTTACAGATTCTAGTGGTGCTACTGAAGTTGCAACTCTGAACAATGACAATGATGAATTTGATGAAAACGTTGGTTATGAATTGTCTCTTGGGGCTTTTTTACAGAAAGAAATGCTCAAAGAGTCTGATTCTAAAAGCGGATTGCTCTTTACTTTACCTGCTTTGTCTAAAATTGTCGGAAGGGTTGCATTGGGAGATCAAACTAACAAGGAAAGTAAGATAAAATTACAAATTTATTATATAACATATTAAATGAAAAAAAGTGCTTCATTTCTGGTTTTAGCTTTTTTTGCTTCTTTTTGGTGCTATTCACAAAGTATTGCTACTTCGCCTTATTCTCTTTATGGATTAGGGAGTTTGTATGAATCCAATTTTGGATTGACCTCTGCTTTAGGTACAGCTGGCATAGCACTTCCGTCTGATGATTTTATCAATAATAAAAATGCAGCATCTTTAATTAATATTCCTGCCAATAATTTCTTTTTTGAAATCGGCGGTACTGGGATTCAATCGTCTTTTGAAAGTAATCTCAAAAAAGAAAACAGAAATAATTTTCAGTTTTCACATTTTGTTTTTGCTTTTCCAATTAATAAAAAATCTGCTTTTAGTGTAGCAATGATGCCTTATTCTAGTTCTTCTTTTAAAATTTCAGGACTGAAAATCCCAATAATAGACGGCAGTAATGAGTATTATTATTTGGATGTAATGGGAACAGGAGGTTTGAATAATTTAGATTTAGCGTATGCTTATAAATTGAGTAATAAATTATCATTAGGTTTTTCTGCTTCGGTTCTTTTTGGGAATACTACAGATAAAAGAAGTTATGCCATTGGCAGTTCGATTACAAATATTGATAAAAAAATAAGCTATGGCGGTATTCGTCCTATTTTAAGTTCACAATTCAAAATGAGCCCATCGTTAACTTTTGGATTGAATGTAAAATCACCAACAAGAGTAAATGCGTCCAAAACTCAATCAGTAGCAGTTGTAAATGATTCTGGGACTACTAATTTGGAAACAGATGAGGTGTCGAATACAGACGATTTTTATTTACCTTTGGATATTGGATTTGGAATTAATAAATCATTCAAGAATAGGTTTAATGCAGCTTTTGATTACGAAAAAAGTTTTTGGAATGCTACAAATCAATCCGATATGTATGGAGACTTTTCTAATCAGGAAAAATTTTCATTGGGTTTCTCATATCTAAAAACAAAAACATCCCGAAACTATTTTGACAGAATAAAATTTGCTGCAGGAGTTCACTATGATACAGGTTATTTAGTTGTGAATAATAATAAAATAGATGATAAGAATTTTTCTATTGGAGTTTCTTTACCATTGGATCATTTGTCCTCTGCTTTGTTCATCTCCTATACTTATGGAACTAAAGGACAAATAACTAATTCATTAATTCAGGAAAATTATCACAAACTAACATTAAATCTTAACTTAGACGGTATTTGGTTTGTGCGAAAAAAAATGGATTAGCCTAAAATTCTTTTTCTTCTACCTTATATTTATTTTCTAAAATTTCGCTTAAAACTTTAGGATTGGTATTAGTGTAAAAAATGGGATTTCCATTTTGAGCACTCGAAAAACCTGTTTTTTCTCTAAGTACATTTTGCGTTTGTTTAGCCACAGCTTCACCCGAATCAATAATGTGGATATGCTCAGGAAGAATTTTTTTTATTTGTGGAATTAAATAAGGGTAATGACTGCAGCCTAATACCAGATAATCAATATTTGCTTCAATCATGGGAGTGAGGTAGGAATGCAGTAATTCAGTCATTTCAGCAGAATCGATTTTGCCGTCTTCTATCAATTGAACTAACCCATGGCCTATTTGTTCGATAATTTTAGTGTCTTGAAATTTCTCTGTTGTTTTGTTAAAAAGTTCACTGTTAAGAGTTCCTTTTGTTGCCAATATTCCTATTGTTTGAGTCTTAGAGTTTGTTGCGGCAGGTTTTATTGCAGGTTCAATGCCAATAAAGGGAATACTGTATTTTGTTCTTAATTCCTGAATAGCATTTGTTGTAGCGGTATTGCAGGCGACTACAATTAATTTGCATCCCATTTCAATCAATAAATCTGTGTTTTTCATGCTTAACGCAATGATTTCATTTTTTGATTTTTGTCCGTAAGGAGCATTCTTGCTGTCTGCGAGATAAATTGTTTGTTCGTTAGGCAATAATTCATGAATGGCTTTCCAAATAGAGGTCCCTCCAATTCCAGAGTCAAAAACACCAATAGGGCTATTGTTTGTCATGCTTTTAGATTTAAAATAGAGTGTTGTTTATAGATACTTTCAGATACTGTTTTGTTTTGGTAATCGCTATTGTTTAAAATATGATTTCTAAGTTTAAATATACTACATTTTATAGCGTAAAAAAAAAACTGCTCACTCTAAATATAGTTAAGAGTGAGCAGTTTTTAAATATTTTCTTTTAGATTAAAAACCTAAATCTTTTTTTACATCAACAGTAATGTTTGTTCCGTCTGCAAGCAAAAGAGTTGAACTGTCAAGTACATATTGGAATCCTTTAGCTTTACCAACTTTTTGAATAGAAGCTTTCACTTTTTCCATAATTGGTTTCATTATTTCAGATTCTTTAGTTTGTAATTCTTTTTGAGCATTGTCTCTAAAGTCAACGATTCTTTTTTGCATATCTTGAACTTCTTTTTGACGTTCTTGATTTATAGCTTCAGTAACTTTTGCAGATTCTTCTTCATATTTTTTTAATTTCGCTTGGTACTCATCAACCATTTTTTTGTAATCAGTATCATAAGTAGTACCTAGTGTTTGTAATTGTTTTTGAGCATCTAATATAGCCGGCATTTTCCCCATAATATCACTTACATCAACATGAGCCACTTTAGTTTGAGCGTTTGAAATTTGTGTAGCTCCTATAAATAGTATTGCAGCAATTAGTAAAGTTTTGAATTGTTTCATTGTTTTAAAATATTTAGTAATTAATTAGTATTTATGTTTTTTTATTTTTTTACTTCATTCGCTTTTTTAAGCGCTTCTCTTTCTTCTATTTCTTTTAATCTTTTTTCTTCGAGTGCTTTTTTGTTAGCTTCTCTTTCTTCTAAGATTTTTTTTCTTTTTTCCTCTAAGGCTTTCTTGCGTTCCTCTTGTGCAGTTGGCTTAACTTCCTCGGTTGTTGTTTTAGCAGTTTCTGTATTATTTACAGTAGGAACAGCTGTTTTTGTTTCTGTGTTTGGTGGGGCAACAACTGTGCCATTTTTTTTAGCTTCTCTTTCAGCTAACAATTGTTTCCTTTTTTCTTCGTATTTTTTTTTAGCCTCTTCTTGAGCTGCTTTTTTGTCGGCAACTAATTTTTCTCGTGCGGCTTGTTTGTCTAATATCGCTTTTTCTCTTGTAGCCAGTTCAGGATTTTCATCTATAGCATCTTCTTTTTCTTCTTTGGCCTGTTCTTCTTTTAACTGTTTTTTAGTTAATTGTTCTCTTTTTTCAGTTCTGTTTAATATTCTAATTACCTGGTCGCTAATGTCAAATCTTTTTGCGGCGAAAAGAATAGTCAGATGTGAAGACTTGTCAAATATAAAGTCGTATTTTTTGGTTTCAGCGATATCTTGAACCGCAGTGAATACTTGATCTTGTATTGGTTTCACTAAACCGGCTTTTTGGATTATCAAATCTCCATTTGGACCAAATCTTTTTTGCTGGTAATCTAATTTTTCTGTTTCAAGAAATTTTATTTCTGTTTCTCTTTCTTCTATCAATTCAGCCGTTAATAAAGGTCTTTCGGCTTTTAAAGCTTCTGTAAGTTTATTAATGTCTAATTTTTTTGTTTCAATTTCCTGCTTCCATTTTTGAGCTTTTTGTTCTAATTGAGCTTTGGCTTCAATATAGTTGGGTACATTTTGCAATATGTATTCCATATCAATGTAGCCTACTTTAGTTCCTCTGGTTTGTGCGTTAATTGTTATTGAAACAATTGCGGATAAAATTATAAATAAAAATTCTTTTCTCATAATTTTTAATTTTAGAAATTTTAAACCAAATTCATTTAAAACTGTTGCCCTATTATGAAATGCGTTTGCCATCCGCTTGGTTTTATAGCTCCGGGAACTGTGTCATATCCGTAACCAAAATCAATACCTAATAAACCAAAGGCAGGCATAAATACTCTTAATCCAACGCCTGTAGAACGATTTAAATTGAACGGATCGTAATCAGATAATTTTGCATACGCCTGTCCTGCTTCTGCAAATGCTAAAGCATAGATAGAAGCAGAAGCTTTTAGAGTAATCGGGTAACGCATTTCTAATGAGAATTTATTATAAATGGTTGCTCCATAAGATTGTCCGCTTGAATTTGCAGGCGTTAATGATCCGTTTTCATACCCTCTTAATCCTATGTTTTGTCTTCCGTCTATAGAACTTCCAGCCATACCGTCTCCTCCTAAATAATATCTTTCAAAAGGAATAATGCCTCGATCTTGATTGTATGCTCCTAAAAATCCAAAATTCACTAAACTGCGTAATACTAATTTTTTATATAAAGTAGTATACCAATCTCCCGTAAATTGAACTTTATAGTATTCTAACCATTTGTATTTTTCCTGATCTACTTTTCCAGGATCGGCAACCGCATCTTTATAATTGTCTACTTTATTTGCAACAGTTGTTCCAGATGAAGGTAATTTGTCTAAATAATCTCCAGCATTTACAACTCGGTCATTATTATCTACATAAGAAGTTCCAGAGTAAATATACTTGTATTTTTGCTTTTCTCCTAATGTTGCATAATCAATTCCATTGAAAAGAGAATATGGAAGTGTGAATTCTCCAGTTATTCCAAATTCAGCACCATAAGTTGGGAATATAGGATTGAGTCCTTTGTTATTTCGCGTTAAACCTACATTGTAGGATAAGTTTTTAGAGCTTCCATTGGCAAATGTAAATAATCCATAATAGTAATTATGCAAATCGTATTGCTGGAATCTAAGCGATTGGGAAAGAGTGAAAAAATCATCAGGAACAGTCAGCCTTTTTGCCATACCTACAGATAATGACATAATGTTGATGTATTTTGATTTGTCAATTCTTTGCGTTTGATAATTAGAGCTGTATTGTTGGCTAAAAGCAAATGAACTGCTAAATGAAACTGGTCTTTTTCCTCCAAACCAAGGCTCAGAAAAAGATAAACTATAGGTTTTATAATAAGAACTTGCTTGTAAACGCAATGCTACTTTTTGTCCGTCTCCCATTGGTAGAGGACGATAAGCATCTTTATTAAACATGTTTTTGGCCGAAAAGTTATTGAATGACAATCCTAAAGTCCCTACAAAACCACCTCCGCCATATCCTCCTTGAAGTTCAATTTGGCTGGCTCCTTTTTCTACAACATTGTATTCAATATCGACAGTTCCGGCACCAGAATCAACATTTTTGAATTTTGGATCAATTTTTTCAGGATCAAAAAATCCTAATTGGCCAATCTCTCTAATGGTTCTAACTAATTCTGCTTTATTGTATTTTTCTCCTGGTTTTGTTCTTAACTCACGATAAATAACTTCATCATTTGTCTTGTCATTTCCTACAACAGTAATTTTGTTGAAGTAGGCAATTGGACCTTCAGTAATTCGGATTTCAAAATCGATTTTATTATCTGTAGTTTTGGTTTCTACAGCATTAATGTTTGAGAATAAATATCCGTTATTTTGGTATAAATTGGTCATGTCTTCGCCATCTGGTTTTGACTTATCTGCAATTCTTTCCTGCAATAGTACCCCGTTATATACATCTCCGGTATTAATGCCAAGCATGCTTCTTAAACCTTCATCTGAATATACCGTATTACCTATGAACTTAATATTTCCAAAATAATATTTAAGCCCTTCCTCAACTTTTATTTTAATGTAAATTGCGTTTTTTTGTTCATTATAAGCAACAGAGTCACTTACGATACGGGCATCACGATACCCAATTTTTTTATAGTTGTTAACTATTTTTTCTAAGTCTTCTTGGTATTTGTCTTCGATATATTTTGATCTCTTTAAAAAGTTAAGGGAGTTTTTAACTTTTGTGTTCTTCATTGAACCCAAAAGTTTTTTGCTTGGAACTTCCTTATTTCCTTCAAAAACGATTTTGTATACTTTTATTTTGTCGCCAACATCTACTTTTACGAGCATGTTTACTTCATTGGACTTTAAGGTGTCTCGAGTTGTCGTTATATGAACTTTTGTATTGAAAAAACCATCTTTCTTGTATTTTTTCTCAATGTAATTTTTGGTAGTCGTAATTAAATTCTCGGTTACAATCTTACCGTTAGTAAGGCCATTGTCCTTAATAAAACTTTCGGTTTTGCTTTTAGATACTCCAACAAATTTTACTTGATTTATTTTAGGTAATTCCTTGATGTTTAAGTCTAAGAAAATGCTGTCGTTTTCTATTCTGTTTATATAAAAAGAGATCTCATCAAAAAGACCAAGTTTTCCTAATTTTTTTATGGAACTGCTGATTTGTTCACCAGGAATTGTTATTTCTTGTCCTTTCTCTAAGCCAGCAAATGTAACAACAGTTTGTGGATTGAAACTAATATCTCCAACAACTTTTACATCTCCTAATATGTATTTTTTACCTTGGTCAAATGGCACTCTGTCCTGTGCTTTAATTTGGGTAAAAGTTCCTAATATTATAAAGGTAAGGACTAGTTTTATGCTTTTATGTAACACTAAAAAATTATTTAATTTGTTCGCTTGTTTTTCCAAATCGACGTTCTCTTTTTTGATAACTAATGATAGCTTCATGTAAATCTTCTTCTTTAAAGTCAGGCCATAACACATCAGTAAAATATAATTCTGAATACGCTATCTGCCATAACATAAAGTTACTTATTCTATGTTCACCACCAGTCCTTATTAATAAATCTACATCAGGTAAATTATGCGTGTAAAGATGCTCATTAATAATTGAATCGTCAATAGTGTCTATTGAAATTATATTATTTTTAACTTTATTGCTTATTTCTTTTATTAGATGTGTTAATTCTTCTCTAGATCCATAGCTTAAAGCTAGGGTCAATGTCATTTTAGTATTTTCTTTAGTTTTGTCAATACAATCAAATATTACTTTTTGAGCGGCTAAGGGCAGTTTGTCTATATTCCCAATAGCATTCATTTTAATGTTATTTTCCAGCATTGATTTGAGCTCCTTCTTTAATGATCGCACTAATACTTTCATTAAAGCCTCTACTTCATATTTAGGTCTGTTCCAGTTTTCGGTAGAAAAAGTATAAAGCGTTAGGTGTTTAATGCCTAAATTGGAGCATTCTTCTATGATTTTTGTTAAAGATTCTGAGCCACTCTCGTGTCCAATTGTTCTCAGGAATCCTTGCTGTTTTGCCCAACGGCCATTTCCGTCCATGATAATGGCTAGGTGATTGGGAATATTATCTGTATTTATTTCGTTTTTTAACATCTTTTTTTAATATGCACAGTAACATGGTTTTTGTCCAAAAGTATAAGTTAATGTCATACCCGTGAAGACATACCAATCATTATTATTTAAATTTCCAAATTTTGGCAAATTGTTATCACTAGGATTACTGCCGTCAATATTGTCTGTAAATGTATATCTTGCTCCTGCTTCTAACCCTAAAATAAAACTCCTTGACAAATTAGTTTTAACACCTAAGGTTATCGGTATTGCAATCGTACTCTTTGAATTGTTTTTTTTTGTTTCTCCTGATCCTGACTCTATATATAGGTTGTCATAAAAAAAATAGCTTAAGCCTGTATATACATAAGGAGTGAATTTTGGTCTTTCCTGATGTAGATTAAAATCAAAAAAATTAAATTCTAATCCAGCTGATAATTCTTTTAAGTTATTAGTAAAGCCATATCTTCTATTGTAACGGCCGGGTTCTTTTGAGTCACTGTCATTGCCTGAAATTTGTGACTGGGTATACGAAAATCTATACGCATGCCTTGGGCTTCTGTTCCATTTGTACAGAATTCCAAAAGCAGGTTCATTTGGGGCAATATAAGTTGTTGAGCCTACATCTCCTATATAATTGCTGCCCCCAAGAAAAACTCCAATTTCATGAATTTGCGCATGAATGGAATTAAACGTAAAAAAGCATAAAAAAGAAATGAAAATTTTGCTCATAAAATTAATAAGTTGCCTGCAAATATAATAATAATCAATAGTATTCAGCACGCATCTGCTGAATACTGTCTTTTTTTAGACGAGATCTCTTTTTTAGGATACGAATCTCGTAATAGTAACGATAAAACTGATAAATTGGTATGTGGTTTTTTAATTCCTTCTGTCCTCGCCCCAAAGCAGTTTTGTTCTCAGAGTTTTAAAGAATGTTTCCCCTGGAATTTCAACCATATTTATTTCAAAGTCAGTTTTTTTTATGCATAAAACAGAATCATTTTTAACACTCATAATTCTTGAATCCAAAGAGACTAAATATTGTTCTTCTCTGCCAGATACTTTTAATCTGATTTCGGTCGTGTCTGGAACGACCAAAGGTCTTGCATTTAAATTATGAGGGGCAATAGGTGTAATAACAAGGCTTTTTACATCAGGAGTTAAAATTGGACCGCCACAGCTTAAAGAGTAACCAGTGGTTCCTGTAGGAGTGGCAATAATTAGGCCGTCTGCCCAGTACGAATTTAAAAACTCATCATTCAGATACGTGTCTATTGTTATCATAGATGTAGTGTCTTTCCGGCTGACCGATATTTCGTTCAGAGCAAAATTAAGTCCTTCGATAGCTATGTTTTCTGGTAAACAGCTTATGCTTAATAGGGTTCTTTTTGAGATTTTATATTTTTTGTCGATAACAATCTGCATGAAAGCTGCTATGTTTTCTTTTTGTACGGTTGCCAAAAAACCTAATCTGCCTGCATTTATTCCTAATATTGGAATTCCGGAATTCCGTACAAGTGTTACTGCTCTTAACATCGTTCCATCACCTCCTATACTGATTAGCATGTCAAAACTGGAATCTAAAACATCATGCGAGGAAAAAGTTTTGTATTCTTTTTCGATGATTTTTTTTTCATACAGCATGTTTAAGAAATCGGATTCAATGGCCATTTCTACATTATTATTATTGAAAAACACAAAAATGTCTTTTATAATTGGTTCTGTGCTTACCAAATAATATTGGCCATAAATAGCTACTTTCATTTTTTTTGATATTTTGTTGTTTGTTATTGATTTGGGGGTTTATATTCAATAACTACATATTCAAATATTTATCTAAATAATCTGAACGTTCCTTCAAGCTGTTAATGTAATTGTCTTCGTTATGTTCCGAAAGGATATTATAATTGTATCTTCTGAAAGTTTGAATGATTTCGTTTAATGAACCAACACTTATTTTAAGAGTAACTTCGGTGGTGTTTACATCTGAATTTGAAATAAAAAGACCTAAAAGTTTGCCATTATTGCTTTCTACAATTTGTGCAATTTGGCTCATCGAATAGTCTATAGTGTTTTTGCTTACTATGATAATGACTCCTTGTTCTTTTAAAAAAGTGGTTTCATGAAAAAATTTAATAACATCTTGAATTTCATAATATCCGATATATTTATTGTTTTCATCTAAAATTGGAACCAAATTAGTGCGATTTTTAGCAAATACCTCTAGAACATCTAACCAAATCATATTGGTTCGGGCAAAAAAATGTTCAAGTGCATATCTGTATTCAGTAACTTTTTTGTCACTGTCAAAAGTTTCAATATCATCGGCGGCAATGCTTCCAATAAAAATTCCTTCTTCAATAATTGGAAAATGAGAAAAAGTCAGATCATCAAAAAAATCTTGAACTGCCCCAATAGTTTCTTGGGTGTCAATCGCCTTGTAGTCGTTAGTAATGTAATCTTTTAAATCATTCATAAGTTTTGCTCAATAAACGACGCAAAATAATCAAAAATATGCTAAATATGCTACCTTTTACTTTGTATTTTTGTCATTTCAAAATAATATATTCGATTAATACTTTTTTCTATGACAAAACTTAGCGTTAATATAAATAAAATTGCCACTTTGCGTAATGCCCGTGGCGGAAATGTCCCTGATTTGCTTAAAGTGGCTACTGATATTCAGAATTTTGGAGCTCAGGGGATCACGATTCATCCGAGGCCGGATGAGCGCCATATTCGTTATCAGGATGCACGAGATTTAAAATCGATAGTTTATACTGAATATAATATAGAGGGAAATCCACAGCATAATTTTATTGATTTAGTTTTAGAATGTAAACCAGATCAGGTAACCTTAGTTCCTGATGCCATTGGGGCAATTACTTCTTCTGCGGGATGGGATACTATAAAAAATCAATCATATTTAGCCGAAGTTATTCAGGAATTTCAACGAAACGGAATTAGAACTTCCATTTTTGTTGATCCAATTCTTGAAATGATTGAAGGAGCCAAAAAAACAGGGACGGACAGAATTGAATTATATACAGAAGCGTTTGCACATCAGTATAGTTTGGGAAATGAAAAGGGGATTGATTCTTATGTTAAATCATCAGTTTTGGCAAATGAATTAGGTTTAGGCATTAATGCAGGACATGATTTGAGTTTGGATAATATTGCGTTTTTTAAACAAAATATTCCAGGACTATTAGAAGTTTCCATTGGACATGCTCTTATTTCCGAAGCGATTTACCTTGGTTTGGATAATGTTGTAAATATGTATCTGCAAAAATTAAAATAGTTTTTCAATTATTATTGAATTAGAATCTAATCTAAATTCTAAAAAAAATCACAATGCTCTACTCAAATATAGAAGGTTCTGGGAAACCTTTAGTCATAATCCACGGTTTTCTTGGGATGTCCGATAATTGGAAAACATTAGGGACACAATTTGTAGCCGATGGGTTTCAGGTTCATTTATTAGATTTACGCAATCATGGGCGCAGTTTTCATTCGGATGATTTCAGTTATGAAGTCATGGTTCAGGATGTTTTGGATTATTGCCAAGTAAATAGTCTTGAATCTATCGATGTTATTGGTCATTCTATGGGAGGGAAAACCGCCATGCTTTTGGCAACGTCTTATCCTGATTTAGTTGACAAATTGATAGTGGCAGATATTGGTCCAAAATATTATGCTCCTCATCATCAGGATATTTTAACTGGTTTAAATGCGGTTGATTTTTCGGTTAAACCAAGCAGGAATGAAGTTGAAGAAATACTGAAAAATCATATACCTGATTTTGGAACACGTCAATTCCTGATGAAAAGTTTGTACTGGCAAGAATCTGGGCAACTGGCTTTCCGATTTAATTTGGGTGTTTTTAATAAGAAAATAGAAGAAATAGGCAAAGCATTAGCTCCTGATTTGTTTTTTGAAAAACCGACACTTTTCATTCGGGGAGGAAGTTCTAATTATATTCTTGATAGCGATTTTGGAGGTATCGAAAAACATTTTCCAGTTTCAGCAGTAGTAACTATTCCTAATGCTGGACATTGGCTGCATGCCGAAAACCCTAAGATGTTTTATGAATTTGTAAGTGATTTTTTAAAATAACTTAGTAATATATAGAATTTTTATTATATTTATAAAAAATTTAAAACATGTAGTTATGAATTTAATTTTGAGAATAATTATCACCGCAGGATTAGTTTTTGTGATTGCTCATTTTTTGCCGGGTGTTCATGTAGCTGGCCCATTTACAGCAATGGTAGTAGCAGTTGTTTTGGGTTTGCTTAATATTTTTATTAAACCAATAATGGTATTGTTGACTTTACCTTTTACTATAGTGACTTTAGGGTTATTCTTGTTGGTGATAAACGCTTTGGTCATAGTACTCTGTACCAAAATTGTTGGTGGTTTTACGGTAGATACTTTTTGGGTAGCGATGTTTTTTAGTATAATATTATCTATATCCCAGTCAATTGCTTATTCAGTTATAGGAGGCAATAAATAGATAGCGATTTGTCGGTTGCATTATTGCTTATAACATTGCAGATGTTGTAGCTTTGTTGAAAATCTCAATTGAATTAAAAAATGAAATAGTCATATAAATTAAAGCTGTATTTGGATTCTTTATGGAAGCCAAATACAGCTTTTTCTTTTTAAAAAGTCTTTTAAATTATGGTGATAATATTTCAGAAATTTTAATAACATAAAACAAATAAAAATTATGAAAACATTAATTATTGTATTAACACTATTTTTTACAATGGGTAGTGTTGTGGCTCAAACAGCTCCTGTTACTCCTAAGAAAGAAGTTCAAAAAACAATGTACACTTGTCCAATGCACTCAAAAGTGCTAAGTGAGAAAAAAGGAAAGTGTCCTGAATGTGGAATGGATTTAGTAGTAAGCAAAGAGATAATACATAAAACAGAGACAAAAGAAACTCAAGCTGTTAAAGCTGTAAAAAGTAAATATGTTTGCACTATGGATGGATCTGTGTCTGATAAACCTGGTAAATGCCCAAAATGCGGAATGGCAATGACAGAAAGAAAACCTGAAAAAAGTAAATAAATAATTATAGCAGTTTATTTAACAGCCTTTATAACAAGGCTGTTTTTTTGTGAGTTATATCAAGAATGGTTAAGTTTTTATTTTTTGTAGTTTTGAAAAAAATATAATGTTATGCTGAAACTTTCGGAAATCTGGGTTTATCCTGTAAAATCATTAGGCGGAATTCAATTACAGGAGTCCAAAGTTACAGATCGTGGATTGGAATTGGACCGCCGTTGGCTTTTGGTAGATGATAATGGACGATTTCTGTCACAACGGGAATATCCTGAATTGGCTCTTTTTAAGCCAGAAATTGCGGGTGATTTTTTGAGAATTACACAACGGGTACTTTTGGAATCAATTGATATTCCGCTTCATCCTGTTTTTTCGGATACAACTTCTAAAATTGAAGTTACAGTTTGGGATGATACGATTGAGGCGTGTGAAGTAAGTGAAACGATTACTGGCTGGTTTACAAAACTTTTGGGATTTTCCGTGCGGCTGGTGCATATGCCTGACGAGAGCGAACGAAAATTGGATGCGCGATATGCGATTACAGGTGATGAAATCACTTCATTTTCTGATGCTTATCCTTTTTTGATTATAGGTCAGGCTTCGTTGGATGATTTGAATGGACGATTGGCAGTTCAGGTTCCAATGAACCGTTTTCGGCCAAATTTTGTTTTTACTAATGGGGAGGCTTTTGAAGAAGATGCTTGGAGAGAATTTAAAATTGGAAACGTTTCTTTTGTTGGTGTGAAGCCTTGTGATCGTTGTGTGATGACCACAGTTGACCAAGAAAAAGGTGTTGTTTCAGGAAAAGATCCTTTGAAAACTTTGGCCAAATATAGAAATTTTGGCAATAAAGTTTTGTTTGGCCAAAATGTTATTGGACTGGGACTGGGTACGGTTAATGTTGGCGATGCTATTGTAGTTTTGAGTCAAAATAAATTGTAACCGCCAAGTGCGCAAGGTTTTTTTCTTTGCGGACTTAACGGTTTTTTTGAATTAAAACAAATTAGTCTTTTTTATGTTGCTGTTCTGTGTGATTTTGGTTTTTGACAGTCATATTATCTCTTGTGTTCATTCCGTTTGACATTCCGATCATGAACGCTGTAATAATTATCATGATTTTTCTTTTTAACCAATGAGTCGTTTGTTTGGACTTCTCCAAACGTGTTTTGTTATTGTTTTTATACATTTTGTAAATGATAAATGATTATACATTTTTTATCATCGCTATGCATTGAGAATGCATAAATGCTTAGAAATAAATTTTCTAGGCTATGTATAAATTAGAATAGTGGTTGCTTGACGTGATTATTTTACTCAAAAAAACGTGTAGAGCTTTCGCAGCACTTATATTTTGATAAAGTATAATTCGTAGTTTTAGAAGTATCCGAGTTTGAATACTGTAAGCATCTTGAAATTTGAGGTATGCAAAAAGTATTGGTGATCCAATTCTTTCTGCTGAATTTTTCTGATGGAATTGGTATAATTTGGCAGAGGCATGAGTAAATTCATTTTGAGTATTAACGTATGAAACTTGATAATACGCTGCTGAATTTGATTGAGAAAGTATTGTGCCATCATTTACCATCAGGCCAAATGCCAGAAAGAGAGAAATGAGATATTTTAAATGCTTAGTCAATCTTTTTAAATTTTAGAGATACTGTTTACAAATATACCTAGGTTCTTTTAAAATTTAATTCATTTTTGGTGAGTTATTTAACAAATTTTAAAAACTCTCGGGGAACTTCTAAAAATTCCTGATAACACCAACTGTTTGGACAATTGTTATTTAATTCTGAATGGGCAGCTATTCTTATCGTTATCGTTTTTTTTCCTTCGTCTGTTCCCGTGTAAGTTTCGCCTTTTTTGAAAGTTCGTTCATTTACACCAACGAAACCACCAACTGTTACGGCAGCTGAATATTCGCTAATGAATTCAAATTCTCCTTGTATGGTTTTATCATCAGAACTGCAGGAAATCAGTCCTAGAATCAGGATGAAATGGCAAATTATTTTTTTCATAATTATCTTTTTTAGTTAGATGGTTGATTTTCAAATTGGTTGCGCCAAATTACATATTGTGTTTTGTTTTTATTTGTATTCAGTAAATTTCGCTTGAAGCGGCAATCCTTAATTTGTCATGAAGCACAAACGGAATTATTAAAAAAAAGATAGTAAAAAATAGGGTTTGAAATTTTTATGCGGTATCAGGCGCTAATTATTTAAATGATTGTAATTGTGTAATAAACGTCTAAAAATCACAACAAATCACTATAAAATTCAAATTAGCAAAAAGCTTGTTTGGGTTGCAAAAATTTCATAATTTTGCAACCCAATTTTATAATGTAAATTAAAGAAGAAGATGGATATCAAAAGAGTAGCAATAGACGCTGTGAATGAAACGATTGTAATGACAGTTGTTCACATGGATTACAAAGGACAAGTAGCAAAAAGAATAAACGAAAAAATGCCTTTGGCAACTGTAAAAGGGTTTAGAAAAGGACAAGTTCCTAAAGACCTAGTTGAAAAACAATACGGTAAAGCTATCAAAAAGGAAGAGGTTAAGAAAGTAGTGGATTTGGCTTTGGAGCGTTTTGTGCAGTCTGAAAGATTGAACCTTTTGGGAACTCCTCTTGCTAAAGAGAATGAAAATTTGGATTGGGATGCTGAAGAATTGGTTTTTGAATACGAAATTGGTTTAGTGCCTCATTTTGAATTAGACCTTGAAGCTAAAAATGATATCGTAAAATATATCGTTACTGCCGATGATAAATTAATTGACGGTCAAGTTGCACGTATCCAAAAACAGTTTGGTAATGCAAATCCAGTTGAAAAAGTTACTGCTGATGCTGATATTGCTGGTACTTTTGTAAATGCAGAAAATGGAATTGATAACCAAACGACTTTCTCTTTAGATGTATTTAAAGATAAAGCGACTGCTGATTTGTTTATTGGAAAAGAAGTTGGAGATGTTGTAACAGTAAATACTAAAGGTTTGTTTCAAGACGATCATCAATTAATGGATTACTTGAAAGTAGGTCACGATAACGTACATGATTTAGCAATTGATGTTGATTTCACAATTAGCGCTATCAATGTTTCTGAGCCAGCTGAATTAAACCAAGAATTGTTCGATAAATTATTTGGAGAAGGAAATGTAGCTTCATTGGAAGATTTGAAAGCAAAAATTAAAGAAGATGCTGAAGCGCAATTTGCTCAACAAGCTGATCAAAAATTATTGGCTGATGTTCAAGAATTTTTGATTGAAAACACGAAATTCGATTTACCTTCTGAATTCTTAATCAAATGGCTGCAGACTGTTGGAGAAAAACAATTGACCCCAGAAGAAGCAATCGTAGAATATGCAAGATCTGAAAGAGGTTTGCGTTTCCAATTAATTGAAGGAAAAGCAATGGCTACAAGCAATATCCAGATTACTTTTGAAGATTTGAAAGCGTTTACAACAAATGCTATCAAACAACAAATGGCTCAGTTTGGGCAAACAAATCCAACAGACGAAGAAGTTCAAGGAATTGTGGCAAGAGTATTATCTAACCAAGAAGAAGTGAAAAGACTTTCTGACCAAGTGGTTGCAGCTAAATTGCTTGAATTATTCAAGGAAAAAGCGAATCCAACTACGAAAGAAGTGACTTACGAAGAATTTATTGCGGCTTCTTACGGAGAATAAATTAAAGTTGTAGGTAAGAAATTAGAAGTTAGATGTTGGTGTTTCTTTAATTTTAAGGAGAAACCGAATAACTTTATGGTTTTATTACAAATGCAAAACAATAAAAAATAGTTATATTTGAGCGTCAAAAGATTTTATTTTGACGCTCTTTTGTTTGAATAGGTTCTGATAAAGCGGAATTCATTTAAAGAGTGAGTGGTATTTGTCCATTAAAGAATGAAAAATGAGACAGTTTGTCACAAAAAATAAAAAGGAACAACCTTTGCTTTACGATTAAGGCAAAAAAACATTAGAAAATATACCTTATAAACTTATAAACTTTTTAAAATGGACTACGGAAAAGAATTCAAAAAATTTGCTATTAAGGGTCAAGGGGTAAATGCAATGTACTATGATAAAATAGTAGCTGCGATGAATCCAAAAAATATGACTCCTTATATTATAGAAGAGCGTCAATTGAATATTTCACAATTGGATGTTTTTTCGAGATTAATGATGGATAGAATTATTTTCCTTGGTACAGGAATTGATGACCAAATTGCTAATATTGTTCAGGCACAATTATTATTCTTGGAAAGCGCTGATGCTTCAAAGGACATTCAGATTTATTTGAATTCACCTGGAGGCAGCGTTTATGCAGGTTTAGGAATTTATGACACTATGCAGTACATCAAACCTGATGTTGCAACTATCTGTACAGGAATGGCGGCTTCTATGGGGGCTGTTCTTTTGTGTGCTGGTGCAGCGGGAAAACGTTCGGCTTTGCCACATTCAAGAGTAATGATTCATCAGCCGTCAGGAGGAGCACAAGGTGTTGCTACCGATATGGAAATCAACTTACGCGAAATGTTAAAATTGAAAGATGAGTTGTATCAAATTATTTCGCATCATTCAGGACAAACTTTTGAAAGAGTTCACAAAGACAGCGAGCGCGATTACTGGATGATTGCAGACGAAGCCAAAGAATACGGAATGATTGATGAAGTTTTAAGAAGAGGATAAATAGTTATTGGTTGATGGTTGATAGTTGTTGGTACAAACCATCAACTATCAACCATCAACTATCAACCAAATAGAGAATGGCAAAACAAGTATTACAATGTTCTTTCTGCGGAAGAAAGAAACCAGAAACCAATTTATTGATTGCAGGAATCGATGCTCACATTTGTGATAAATGTATCGAGCAAGCACACGGAATTGTTCTGGAAGAATTAAAAACAAATAGAGGTTCAAAACTGGTTGGTGATTTAATTTTAAAGAAACCAAAAGAAATTAGAGCTTTTCTGGATCAATATGTAATTGGACAGGAACAAACCAAGAAAGTAATGTCCGTTGCGGTTTACAATCACTACAAGCGTTTGATGCAACAGCAATTGGATGATGAGGTAGAGATTGAAAAAAGCAATATCATCATGGTAGGGCAAACGGGTACTGGAAAAACTCTGGTAGCCAAAACGATTGCCAAAATGCTGGATGTACCGCTTGCAATTGTTGATGCAACAGTTCTTACCGAAGCTGGTTATGTTGGGGAAGATGTAGAGAGTATTTTGACTCGTCTTTTACAAGCAGCCGATTATGATGTGACTAAAGCCGAAAGAGGAATTGTTTTCATTGATGAAATCGACAAAATTGCCCGTAAAAGCGACAATCCTTCCATTACACGTGATGTTTCGGGAGAAGGAGTACAGCAAGCTTTGTTAAAATTATTGGAAGGAACAGTGGTTAACGTACCACCCAAAGGAGGACGCAAACACCCAGACCAAAAGTTTGTTGAGGTAAACACGCAGAATATTTTGTTTATAGCCGGAGGAGCTTTTGATGGAGTGGAACGCATTATTTCAAAACGTTTGAACCGTCAGGCTGTTGGTTATTCTACATCTAAAAATGTGGATAATATTGACAAAGACAATTTGTTGCAATATATTATACCAAAAGACATCAAGGATTTTGGATTAATTCCTGAAATCATTGGACGTTTGCCTGTTTTGACTCACATGGATCCTTTGGATAGAGAAACTTTGCGTGCCATTTTGACGCAGCCAAAAAATGCTTTAATCAAGCAATATCAAAAGTTATTTTTAATGGATGAAGTTGACTTCACTATTACTGATGAAGCTTTGGATTTTATTGTAGAAAAAGCTTTGGAATACAAGTTGGGAGCTCGCGGATTGCGTTCGCTATGCGAAGCAATCTTGACAGATGCGATGTATGAATTGCCAAGTTCTGATGATAAAAAGTTGGAAATCGATATGGAATACGCTAAAGAAACTTTGAATAAAAATTTATTGAAACGTTTGGAGATAGCTTCTTAAGTTATACTAATAAATAAAATAATGCCAAAACCTGCTTTGTCTATAGAGCAGGTTTTTTTATTGTTAAAAAAGAGTTTTCTTTTAGATTATTTGTAAATTTATGAGAAAATAATTTGTTTATGATAACGGTTAAATGTAAAGTAGAAGCTTCAATCGAAGAAGTTTGGAAATTCTGGACTACTCCAGAACACATTACAAAATGGAATAATGCCTCTGAGGATTGGCACACGCCTTATGCTGAAAATGATTTGAGAGTCGGCGGAAAATTCAGGTCAACGATGGCTTCAAAAGATGGGACCATGAGTTTTGATTTTGAAGGAGAATATACAGAAGTAAAAAATCATTCCTTTATAGAGTATAAATTGGCTGACGGTCGAAAAGTTGATATTTATTTTATTGGTCTGGAGGATGGAGTAGAAATTATTGAGAGTTTCGACCCTGAAAATGAAAATTCTGAAGAGATGCAACGTGAAGGATGGCAAGCGATTTTGGATAATTTCGAAAAATATGCAGAGGGACTTTAGCATAAAAAACAATAGTGATGGCAAAACGGATTTGGCTTAATTTACCTGTAAAGAGTGTAGAAAAAGCGAAAACCTTTTTTTCTAAAATTGGTTTTGTTTTTAAAATTGAACAGGAAACAGCGTCCTCAGCATGCATGCTGGTTGGAGAATCTAATTTTGTAGTGATGCTTTTTGAAGAAAGTTTATTTGAGGGGTTTGTTCGAAAACAGATTGGTAGATACTCAAAAAAGTTCTGAAGTTTTAATTTCAATTGATGCGCAAAGTAAAGGAGAAGTTGATGAATTTGCCGCTAAAGTACGAGAAGCGGGCGGTAATGTTTTTGCAGAACCTGCCGAAAATCAAGGCTGGATGTATGGTTGTGGCTTTGCAGATTTAGATGGACATCGTTGGAACGTTTTGTATATGGACTTAACTAAATTGCCTAAATAGTAATTATGAAAACTTTACAGTTTAAAATTAATATTAATGCTCCCAAAGAAAAAGTTTGGCAAACGTTATGGGATGATAAAAGTTTTCGAGAGTGGGCTAGTGTTTTTTGTGAAGGGACTTATGCAGAAAGTAATTGGAAAGAAGGGGATGCTATTCATTTTTTGACACCAGACGGAATGGGCATGAACAGTGTTATTTTCAAAAGAACTGAAAATGAATATATGGCTTTTAAGCATTTGTCAGAGATTAAAGATTTTAAAGTATTGCCTGCTGATACATAGGAACAAGGATAGTCTGGTGCAATGGAAACGTATCGCCTGACATCTACTGAAAACGGAACTTTGCTTGAAGGTACGATGGATATGGTTGAAAAACATATTGATTACTTTGAGGAAATTTTCCCTAAAGCATTTGAAAAAATAAAAGAACTTTCAGAAAAAAAATAAACTAGATGCTAAGCCACTAAGAATCTTAGTAACTCAGAATATTGGAACTAAATAAAAACAATTTAAAACTTAAAAAATTATGGCAGCAGTTAATCCGTATTTAATTTTCAATGGAAATTGCGAGGAAGCATTTCTATTTTACAAATCTGTTTTTGGAGGGGAATTTCCATATATTGGAAAGTTTAAAGATATGCCTTCGGATGAAAACAGTCCAAAATTATCAGATGCAGACGCAAACAAAGTCATGCATGTGTGTTTGCCGATTGGTAATACCGTTTTAATGGGAAGCGACAGCAATGATGCCAGCGGTGATGTTGTTTTTGGATCGAATGTGTCGATTTCAATCAATGTAGAGAGTACTGATGAGGCCGATAGGATTTTCAACGGACTTTCAGCGGGAGGAAATCCTTTCATGCCAATGAATAAAACCTTTTGGGGTGCTTATTTTGGAATGTTTGTGGATAAATTTGGGATTCATTGGATGGTTAATTTTGATGAAAATCCTGCTAATTAAAAGACTTTAGATATGAAAGTGCTAAAATTTATAGGGATTGGAATAGTCGGGCTTATTGCTTTGCTTTTGATTGCAGCAATGATTGTTCCAAAGGATTACACGGTATCGGTGTCTACAACAATCAATAAACCGCAAGTAGTGGTTTTTGATTATGTGAAAATGATTAAAAATCAGGAAAAGTACAGTGTCTGGGTAATGAAAGATCCAAATGTGAAAATTGAATATACTGGAATTGACGGAACTGTTGGTGCCAAATCGTCTTGGGTAAGTCTGGACGATAATGTAGGTGTAGGTTCACAGCAAATCACAAAAATAACCGATAATAGAATTGATGTTGATATTCATTTTGAAAAACCGATGAAAGGTGATGATTCAGGTGCTACAATTGTGGAGGCAGTTTCTGCTAACCAGACCAAACTCACTAACGAATTCTACGGACACGCTGATTATCCTATTAATTTGATGTCTTTTATGTTCAAAGATTTTATCAAAAAGGATCAGTCTCAAAATTTAGCTAATGTGAAAAAGATTTTGGAAAGTCAACCTTAAATTTTGCCATTAAGAAATTAAGATTTATATGTCTGAATTTTTTAATGATTTTATATAAAAAAGAAGACCGTTCAAAGATGGAATTTTGAACGGTCTTCTTTTTTACATAAGCTTTACGTTTGAAGTATATCACAAAGAAGTTAAGAGAAATTCAGACTTAATTTCTTGATGGTTATAATGAGAAAAACAATGTTTTGCGTTTTCTTTTATGGTTAAACTCCAGAACTATTTCATCATTCCGCCACCACTTTTTACTTTTTCGGTTTCGATATTGGTGTTCTCATTCTGCATTTTCAAGTTTCCAAAATTATAGGTTAATGATATGCGGAACGTTCTTGAATCTTGTTTTTGTCTAAAGGAAGTATTTAAATTTTCGCCGGCAATTAATGCATTTACTTCATTTTGATTGAAAACATCAAAACAATGCAGTCCAATTTTTAAATTCTTATCCATGAAATCTCTGTTGAAGGAAATGTCAAACTGCTGAATAGGTTTGGTTATTTTGTAAATCTGCCAATTTCCGGGAGGAAGGTAGAAATACATCATGGAGTTCTTAATTTTCCAAGGTAACATAATCTGAGATTGGAATGCGTAATTAAAAATAGCTTTGTTTTTGTATGGGAAATCGTATCCTTTTATATCCGATTTGATATAGTTAAGATTTACAAAAATATAGTTCATCTCATCGATATTACCCATTCGTTTCTTAAATTCCTCTTTTCCTTTGAAGATATAATCCAACGGAATTGGAAAATTTGCATAAGCACTAAAGGTGTTAAAATGGTCAAACTGCTGATAAGTCTGATTGCTCACTGGTTCAGTTGCGTCGGCATCGGCACTGAATACAAAGAGATTATTATCTTTTGATGCGGTGTAGTTCATCCCCAACTGCACAAATTGCATCGCTGTGATTTTAAATTCATAGTTGTTCAAATACGTTGGATCTAGAAACAGATTTCCTTGCGAAGTGTTGTATTGGTCAAATGCGTTGCTGTTATTCGGGTCTAAATTATTGTAATTTGGCTGATTGATTTTTTTAGAATATGAAGCCGAAATGTTTACTTTGTCATTCACTTCATATATAGCACTGGCATTAGGGAATAAATTAGTGTTTTTGAATTTTATAGGCTCCGCTAAGGTGTTTGTGATTCGTTCTACTTGGTAATCTTCAAAACGCAGTCCAGCTGTAAAATTGAATTTCTTGATTTTTTTCCGGGCTTCGGCATAAAAGGCTAAATTGTTTTCGGAATAATCAAAATCAATACTGTTTGTTACTGAATTAGTGTAATAATTTCCAATGTCATTTACTTCCAGCACATTGAATTTTCCTCCTGTATTGATCGAAAAATCCATTTTTTTGAACGGAATCGCAAAGTCATATTTCAGGTAATAATTTTTTAAATCAAAATTAAGATTACTATTAGCAAATGAGCCTGAATTGGAAATATTATCAATGGCATTTGATTCTGTAATTGGTTTTTTGTCAAATAAATTACTGAATGCTGTGATGTCAAGCGTTCTTCCTACAGTGTCAAGTTTGGTTTTGTATTGTAAACTGATTTCGTGATTGTTATTTTTGTTTTTAGTTGTTCCCTGATTGAAATAATCGATATTGTCACCCATTGTTGCAGCGTCAAAAACAGATCTGTCGTTAGCGTAGTTTCCGTTGTAGTTGAATAATAAATTCGATTTTTCGGTCAGTTTGTAATTAGTTCCTAGCCTAAAATACAAGTTTCTGTTGGTGTTGACAGTAAAGTTTTCCTGCTTTAGATACTGAATAGGATTAAAAGCGGTAAATTCTTGTAAGTTGCTGGTTTTTGATTCGCTGTCAATATAATTATACCCCAGCATAGTTTGCCAGCTTAAGTCTTTTTCTTTTCCGTTTAAAAGAATCTGCGGGCTTGGTTTTTGGTATTTATTAAAATTGTAATTGATGTTAAAGCTGGCGTTAATGCCTTTCATTCTTTTGGAACTCGTAACAATATTAATTACCGAACCGCTGGAATTCGCATCAAATGAAGCGCCTGGATTGTAGATTAGCTCTACTTTTTCGATGGCATTGGCTGGTAAAGTGTTCAAGTAGTTTTGTAAATCATTGCCGGATAATGTACTTGGTGCACCATCAATATAAATGGTAACTGCTTTTCCGTTTAAAGAGATACCGCCAGTTGGAGAGGTGATTACGCCAGGTAATTTTTTTACAGCTTCAAGACTGCTGCCGCTGTTGAGCATGCCGTTGTCTTTTACACTGATTGTAGTTTTGTCTGAATCTACTTTGATGTATTTTTTTTGAGCTGTAACAGTTACTTCGTTAAGGGCATTGATTTTTTCTTTGATTGAATCTTTTTCGACTTTTGGAGAATTTTCTAGATTTGGCTCTGCTTCTTGAGCAAATATAAATGAGGTGCTAAGAAACAATAAAGCTAATACTGTTGATTTCATGAATTAAATGATTTTGATTGATGATTGCATACAAGACTTTCAAAATCAAAAAATGTTACAACAGAAGTTAAAAATATTTAAGAAAAGTTTTGGAAATTGAATGTAGTCATTGTTTGTACGCAGCGTTTCCCACCGCTTCCACCACAAACGCGATTAGAAGAACACGAGGCAATGATTACAGTCATTAGCAGGAATATTATTTTTTTCATTAGGAGTTAATTAAATTTTGCATTTTTTTTAATTGCTCAAGATAATCTCTTTTGTTTGATAATCTTGGGATTTTGTGCTGACCTCCCAGTTTATCACTTTCTTTGAGCCAATCATAAAATAATCGTTTTCTAGCCACATTAATTACTGGCGGATTAAGAGTCATGTTGTTGTAGCGCTTGGCCTCGTAATCGGAGTTTAAGGACTGTAAGGTCTCGTCCAAAATCTTTTGAAAAGCTGCAATGTCTTTTGGTTCTTGCTTAAATTCAATTATCCATTCATGAGCTCCTTTTTCTTTGTCTTTCATGAAGATGGGAGCAACAGTATAATCGACTACTTCGGTTTGAGTAATTTTGCAGGCCTTGGCAATTGCCTGATCGGTGTTTTCGACCATTAATTCTTCGCCAAAAACATTGATGTGATGTTTGGTGCGTCCCGTTACCCGAACGCGATAAGGATTTAAGGAAGTAAACCGAACAGTATCGCCTATTAAATAGCGCCACAAACCGCCATTGGTTGTAATAACCATAGCATAATTCTTGAATAATTCGACATCTGCCAACCGAATTGCTTTTTGGTCAGGCGTGCCAAAGGTATCCATAGGGATGAATTCATAAAAAATGCCGTAGTCCAGCATTAGCAATAAATCACTGGAATTATTCAAGTCCTGAATGGCAAAAAAGCCTTCGGAAGCGTTGTATATTTCGTAGTATTTGAATTGGTTTTTCGGAAGGATTTTTTGGTATTGATCTCGGTAAGGATCAAAACTTACGCCTCCGTGAAAGTACACTTCCAAGTTGGGCCAGACTTCCATTAGATTTGTTTTTCCAGTCTCTTCCAAGACTTTATTCATTAGAACCAGCATCCAAGAAGGAACACCTGCAAAACTGGTGACATTTTCATTTATGGTTTCTTTGATGATAGCGCTCATTTTGGTTTCCCATTCGCTCATTAAAGAAATTTTACTGCTTGGCGTACTGCTGAATTCCGCCCAAATAGGCATATTTTCAATCAGAATAGCAGATAAATCGCCAAAAAAAGTATTGTTGTTTTCATAAATCTGTGAACTGCCGCCCAATCGCAGACTTTTGCCTACAAACATTTCAGATTCTTCATTGTTGTTCAAATAGAGGCATAATAAATCTTTGCTTCCTTTGTAGTGGCAATCTTCGAGCGCTTCACTGCTTACGGGGATAAACTTGCTTTTGGCATTAGTAGTGCCACTTGATTTGGCAAACCATTTTATAGGCGTTTCCCAAAGTACATTTTGTTCTCCTTGACGGGTTCGCTCAATATATGGCTCCAAATCTTCATAGGAAGAAATAGGAACTCTATCAGTAAAGGTTTTGTATGATTTTATCGAAGCATAATCGTATTGCTTGCCATAAACCGTTTCTTCGGATGAGCGTATTAAATTCATCAGCAATTCTTCCTGAACTTCATTAGGATACTTCAGGAAAAGCTCAATCTGGTGAATTCTTTGTTTCAAGAACCAAGAAGCGATAGAATTTATAATTGCTAAAGGCATGGGGATTTATGATTTTAGATTAACGATTTTAGATTTCTGATTTTCTTCCTAAGTAGAAAAGATGGAAATTTAAGATTTGAATATCGATGGACAAATACTAACTTTGCTTTTTATCAAAAATAGTCTTTTTTTTTATAAAAATAAGTATTCTATTTGTTCTAAAGGTTCGAATTCAAATAATCGAAAATTTAAATAGACGCCAAAAATCTAAAATCAGAAATCTAAAATCGTTAATCTAAAATCTCAATGACATACCAAGGAGTACTTTCAAAAATGCAAACCGAATTTGGAAACCCGATTCAATATTATCTGGTTTTCGAAAACAGTTTTTTGAACATGAATCAGCTATTAAACAAAGAGCTGGAAATTAATTTTGAAGGATATCAATGTTTGAATTGCGGTAAAAAGAAAAAAATATTCCGTCAGGGATTCTGTTACGACTGTTTCTATTCGAGCCCGGCGGTGGGTGACTGGATCATGAAACCCGAGCTGAGCACCGCCCATCTTGGCATTGCCGACCGTGATTTGGAATATGAGCAAAAAGTGCAGTTAGAGCCTCATATTGTTTATTTGGCTTTGTCCAGCGAGGTCAAAGTAGGAGTGACCCGCAAAACGCAAATGCCAACGAGATGGATTGATCAGGGCGCTACACAGGCGATATCCATTGTTGAAGTACCCAACCGATATTTGGCCGGAATTACCGAGGTAGCTCTGAAAAATCATTATGCCGATAAAACCAATTGGCGCAAAATGCTTCAAAATGATGTTGTTCCTATCGACTTAATCGCCGAAAAATTAAAAGTTGAAAATCTCATCCCAGCTGAAGTGCAGGAATTTTATCATTTAGATAAAAACGACCTCTACGAAATGCATTTTCCAGTTTTGAATTACCCTAAAAAAATAGCCAGCTTAAGTCTGGACAAAACCCCTCATTTCAAGGGGAAACTTACAGGAATCAAAGGACAGTACCTCATTTTTGAAGACGGAACCGTTTTCAATGTTCGTGGTTTTGAAGGTTATGTAGTTTCGATTGATGTTTAGAAAATAGGATTTACTTCGTCAGTTCGCAAAAGCTCGTGTGGGCGTGCCATCCACAAAGAAAAAGGGCTGTCAGCTTTGTGGATATTGCCCTTTTTCTTTGTGGCTGTCGGGCTATTCATTACAAGTCCTCATCAAGTTCCGCTGTCGCTACACTTGTCTGCGGGCTTTTCATTGCTATCCCTCACGCGGTTTAGCGTAATAATGAGATTATTTGTTTTAGAAATAAATTCAATATATTTATATAAGTGAAATTACCCTTTATTAATCTGCCTGATTTTGGGGAGTGGGTATGGGAGTTTTTTAGACTTATATACAAGTTAGATACAACAATAAACCAAACTGTTAAATTATGGACATTTTTGAAATTCCGAAACAAATTTTAAGTTTATTGCAAGATCGGTCAATGAAAAATATAGCGAAATTTTTTGTAGTATTATTCGTCATTTTGTCAATCATAGCTTTAGATAATTACTTAGGAGTTTCTTATTATAGTAATATTGATAATAAACTGACACAACTTAAAAATGTAAATGATTTATTAGATTATCCATCTTTAGATAATAAAACAAAAGTTTATCTGCTGAATGTGAAAAAAGATATTTTAGAAAGACAGACATTTGTTGATAAAATTCAATATTCATTTGAACAGATTTCATTTACAAGCTCTAAAAATGAAATTGTTAATGAGTTAAATAAGTCAATTGTGCTTCGCAATAGTATTATAGAATTTGTTTCAATTAATTATTTCTTTATTTATTGGACTTCCTTTTTATTTTTTTATAAACAGATTTTCTATAAATTTTTGGCATAATTTATTATTGGTTATTGCGGTCGAGGCTTTTCTCATTATTTTGAGTTTTACTCTTTACTTTCTATTTTCATTAATTCCGACAATTTTTGGACGTCCATATTTAAATTATATTCTGAATTTTCTTCTTTTCTTTATTTTGATATCAGTAAATACTGTTCGATTAAATAATAAAAACAATAGTTACGGCTAAAAGTGATATGGACAATTGGTTATATATTTGAAATATTTAGGCAAATACAAAAAGATAGAGTTGAATAAATAAAAATACAAACATTATGGAAAATTCAAATAACAAAACAGAAAATGAAGTTTCGCCAAAAGACACAATCCCAAAAGTAACAGGAATCGGCGGCATTTTCTTTTTTTCAGACAATCCAGCTGAAACCAGAAATTGGTATGCTAAAAACTTAGGTCTTGATGTCAATGAATGGGGTTCTACTTTTGAATCCCGAAATATAGACAAACCCAATGAGGTAAATCAACTGCAGTGGAGTCCCTTTAAAAGTGGAAGTGAGTATTTTTCTCCGTCCAAAAAGGAATTCATGATTAATTACAGAGTTCAGAATATCGAAGAACTTGTAAAAAATCTAAGAGCCAACGGTGTGACTATCCTCGATGAAATGGAAACCTTCGATTATGGAAAATTCATTCACATCATGGACTCCGAAGGAAATAAAATTGAACTTTGGGAACCAGTTGATGGAGTGTTATAGAATAGGAGAAGTTAGATAATTGCATGAAATAAATAGAACTTCACTAAGTTTTTAAATCCGTGCCAATCTGTTTAATCCGTGCAATCTGTGGCCAAATTTTTTCCATAAAAATGCCCCCAGATAATGTCTAATTATTTGGGGGCAGTTCAAATTTTTGTGAGACGGCTTTTCTAATTTAATTTTGAGGTGTTGTTGGCTCTGCTGGTTTTTTCTTTTTGAATAAACCATTCAGTAAATCGCCGGCTTTTTTCTTGATGTCTTCTTTTTGAGCATTTGTTTTAGTAGTGTCAGTATCCGTTTTTTTACCGCTGTTCAGTAATTTATCCAATTCTGCACCTCCTTTTTTCATCAATTTATCCGATTGCTGTTTGGCCAATTGCATTGTCAGGTTGGTCATCGCTGCTTTCATATCTGTTGAGATTTTCGGATTGCTGAATGAGCCGGTCATTAATGCATTTATTGGGATATTTTCAAATTTGGCCGCATCAGCAGGTGACATTTTCGAGATATAGGCATTGGCTTCTTTGCCCAGGTATTTGGCAGGAACATTGAACTTGATATTATAATCCATGCTTTGGTCAAAACCATGCGCACCGCCAATTGTTGCTTTTATATCTTGGTATTTAATGTCAAATGGTTTTACGTTTACTTTCCCGTCTTTAAAAGTAAGCGCAGCTTTGATGTCATTGAGGTTTACTTTGTTTAAGTCAATAAATTTCAGATTCGAACTCAAGGCTTTTAATAATGTCGAGTTATTTGCATTTATGGTAGTAGAAAGCAATTGCCCGATCAAATCACCTGAAATTGATTTCAAATCTGGAGTCATTTCTGTAGCATCCAGATTTCCGTTTAATTTGATGGCGGTGTTTATTTTTCCATTTACGATTCCGGCAATTGGAGCTATTTTTTTCAGCATATCCAATTGGGTAAAACTTTGCTGAATATCAACTTGGTTTAAATTTAGATTCATATCAAAAACGGGTGTCTTTCCTTTTGTGGAAACGGAACCGCTGGCCCCTATATTTCCTCCAAAAATAGATGTTTTTACATTTTCCAAGGTTACTCTCTCATCTTTGATAATCATTTTCCCAGAAACATCTTTTAGTGTTAAGTTGTCATATAAAACCGTGTTGGCTTTTGCGGTAAGCGTACAATTTAAGAAAGCTGGGATTTTCAATGGTTCTTCTTTCTTAGCTCCTTTAGTTTCTGTTTTTGCTATAGATGCGGGAGCTGTGCTGGTTGTCATGAAATCGCTAACAGCAAGTTGGTTTGAAGACAAGTTGAAATTCCCTTTCAGCTCTTGTTTTCTGAACATAAAACCATAAAAATTATCCAAAACTCCTGTTACGCTAAGGTCGCTTTTTCCTGTTTTGGCATTAAATTGTTTCAAATGCACTTGACTTGGATTGAATTGTACCAAGGCATTGCTGATGGTCATGTTTTTACCATTTCCGTCATCATAATTAAATCCAGTTAAACCAATAGTTCCTGCATTATTGATATTTTGATACTGGCTTTTTTCAACTGAAGCCATATCAAATTTGGTAGTTACATTTGCTTTAAGAATACCAGTAAGCGGTTTTTCAAGTTTTATAGGATATGCTTTAGAAAGATTGGCTAAATTAATCGTTCCTTTCAAAGCGGCATCAACCAATGCATTGGTGCTGATGTTTTTTATATTGGCTTTAGCATCAAAAACGTCTTGGTCTATTCTAAAAGAAAGCTTGTCCAGATTAACATAAGTGTCATTCATGATACCTGTTTCATTTACGATTTTAGTATCGATAACTATACTTTGAACGGATTTTGGCAAGTTAGGATATTGAAAAGATCCGTTATTGGAAGCAATGGCAATGTTGAATTTGGGAATGGTAGTGTCTGTAAGCATACCTTTAGCAAAACCGTTAACTGTAAAATCTCCAGTCGTTTTTACGCCTTCTAAACTGGAAGAATAAGCAGCAGGAATCAATCCCAAGAAGTTCTTGAATGAGGAAGTGGGTGTTTTGAATTTTAAATCATAGACTTGTCCTGCTTCAGCCATTTGTATAAAACCGTCAAATTCCAGCGGTAATTGATTGATTAAGGCTTTGTTTTCTTTAAAAGTGTATTTGCTTTTCTCTAAATCAATACCAAGAACCGCGTCCAGTGACAAAGCAACATTTTTCATATAGTTGATTTTACCCATGTCAAATGATACTTTTGCCGTTGACTTGGTGTCTAAATCGAGTTTTGAAGCATTAAAATCACCCGTTCCTTCGTGGTTCAAACTGTCAATGACCATTCTTATTTGTGAAGCTTCGTCAAAGTATTGAAACTTGAAATTCTCAATTTGGTATTTCTGGATTTTCAATGACATTGGTTCACTTTTGGTGTCTTCTTTGGGTTTGTTGTCTTTCAAAGCAATATCGAAATTTCCAATTCCGTCTTTATTGAATATAATATTGATGAAACCGTTTTTTGAAGTGATTCCTTCAATTTCCATGGTTTCCTCCTTGCTTTTGAACAATTCTTTGATTGACATTTTCAAATTCAATTCGCCTAAAGAAACCAAAGTATCTCCTTCAAATGGTGCTTTATTGATAATCAGTAATTTGTCTAAGGTTACAGTTGCTTTTGGGAAATTTTTGAATAAACTCAAGTCAGCATCTGCAAAAGAAACTTTTGCATCCACTTTTTCGTTGATGGCTTCAGTAATTTTAGCCTTTATTTGGTCTTTAAAGAAATACGGAATTGCAAATAAGGAAGCTGTAAGAACAACTAATGCAATCCCAACGATTTTTAAAATTTTCTTTAGCATATAGATTCAGTAATTTGGGTTATTTTTTTACAAAAATAAGGGTTTATTAATTAGTTGTTCTGTTAAAATTTATAAAAAAGAAACCCTTTCAGTTTAAAACGGAAAGGGCTTGTGGTTTATTATTTTAAAAAATTACTGTATCGAAATTTCAAAAGGCATTCTGGCTTGAATTCCTTTTTGAAGCTGTACTTTTTTAACTTGCTGTAAAAGGAAATAATTTTCTTCTCCTATCTCTTCTTTGATTAAAGCTTCTTTTGATTTTGCAAAAGGAAGTTTAGCAAATATATCGGCAAAATCTTTTTCGTATTCAGGGAAGTTTTGGGTTGAATAGTTTTTTATTTTGGCCAATGATGCCGCTTCTTTTATTGCATTATCTAAATTTCCGATTTTATCTACTAAACCAATTTTTTTCGCTTCCGTACCTGTCCAAACACGGCCTTGCGCGATCGAATCTACTTGTGCAAAAGTCATTTTTCTGCCTTCAGCAACATGTGTTACAAATGTTTTATATACGCGTTCGATTCCTTCCAGAGTTACTTTTTTGTATTTTTCGTTCAAAGGAACAAACGGACTGTAATTAGCATTTTCATTTGTTGTTAGCTGTTCTGTGTTAATTCCGATTTTGGTTGACAGCTGGCTGAAGTTTGGTAAAACCCCAAAAACTCCAATAGAACCAGTAATGGTGTTTTTTTCGGCAAAAATGGTGTTAGCATTACAAGCAATATAGTATCCTCCGGATGCTGCATAATTCCCCATGGAGACCACGACCGGTTTTACTTTTTTGGTTAATTCAATTTCTCTCCAAATTAAATCAGATGTCAAAGCGCTTCCGCCAGGACTGTCCACACGAAGCACGATAGCTTTAATATCTTTGTTTTTTCTGGCTTCTTGGAATGAACGGCGCATAGAGCCTTCACCAATTACATCAACGTCTCCTTCGCCGCTTTGAATTTCACCTTGCGCATAGATTACGGCAATTTGATTGTCTGTTTCCGGAAGTATTGAAGTTGTTGCTATTTTTTGAGCATAATCAGTAATGGATACTTTATTGTAATCTTCATTAGTGTCCACATTCAATGCTTTTTTGATAGCCTGATGATATACATCTTCATAAGCGACAATGTCGATAAGTTTATTGGCTTTGGCCATTTCCGGAGTACGGGCCAATAATCCGGTTGCGATTTCATTTAATCGGGAGATGGAGATATGGCGGCTTGCTGAAATGTCTTCAAGAACTGAACTCCAAACGGAATTTAATAAAGCGGTAGTCTGTTCTCTATTGGCATCACTCATTTTATTTTCGAGGAAAGGTTCAACAGCACTTTTGTATTTTCCGTGACGGATAACTTCCATTTTTACTCCTGATTTTTCCTGCAGATCTTTAAAGAACATTAGCTCGGTAGATAATCCTTTAAAATCAACATCTCCAGCCGGATTTAAATAAATGGTATTGGCAACAGAGTTCAGGTAATAATCTCTCTGAGAATAATCATTGGCGTAGGCCATAACAAACTTTCCGGATTTTTTAAAATCATCCAAGGCTTCTCTAAGTTCTTTGCTTTGCGCTAATCCCAAAGAAGAATTTTGGTTTAAAATTGATATTCCCTTGATGTCGCTATCAGTTTTTGCAGCACTAATGGCATTGATGATATCGGTAAGGCCAATATTTTTTTTCTCTGAAAAGACATTTATCCAAGGGTCTTTGTATTTTCCAGCATAGTCATTGGATATATCTTCTAAGTTTAATTCAACAACCGAATTGTTTTTGACTTCAATTCCCTCAGATTCACCTCCAAAAAGCGCCCCGATGAGTATAATGCCAAAGAAAAACAACATGAAAAAAACAAAAATACCAATGATGGTAGCCATTACATTTCCTAAAAATCTCATAAATTCTATGTTTACTGATAAGTATTTAAAAGTGTTGATTTGTTACAGCCATGAATGAAAATAAAATGCAACACAGTGGGCAAATATACTGTTATTCTAAAATTCTTTTAGTTAATTTGTGCTTAATATGGAACTACAGCATCAAGTCATTTTATCTTTAGGAAGTAATCAGGGCAATCGGTTGAAAAACATCGAATTGTGTTTGGAGCTAATTCATCAGGAAATTGGGACTATTATAAAAGTTTCCAATTTATATGAAACGCCTTCCTGGGGATTTGAAAGTGAGGCTTTTTATAATTGCGCTTTGGTTTTGCATACTTATAAAACACCCGTGCAGATTTTGGAGGAATGTTTGACGGTTGAAAAAAAGTTAGGCAGAATCCGCAATGAAAATGCTGGATATCAATCCAGAATTATTGATATTGATTTAATTGCTTTTGACTCTGAAATTATTAATGTTGAGCATCTTCAAATTCCACATCCTTTGATGCAAAACCGAAAATTTGTTTTGCTGCCTTTTCAAGATTTAAATTTAGATTGGGTTCATCCTATGTTGAAAAAAACGATTCCCGAGCTAATTCAGATTACACCTGATGATAGTGTTTGTGAGGTAGTTGAGGAATTAGTAAGTCCTTTGACTGCTATCCGATTAAATCAGTATAATTATATTGCTATTGAAGGGAATATTGGTGCTGGGAAATCTACTTTGGCGCTAAAAATGGCTCAGGATTTTAATGCGAAAACAGTTTTGGAACGTTTTGCAGACAATCCATTTTTGCCTAAATTCTATGAAGATCAAAGCCGGTATGCTTTTTCGCTAGAGATGTCTTTCTTAGCGGATAGGTATCAGCAGTTGTCTGATGATTTGTCACAATTTGATTTGTTTAAAGACTTTATTATTGCCGATTATCATATTTTTAAATCGCTGTTATTTTCTAAAATTACTTTAGAAGTTGATGAGTTTAGATTGTATCGAACACTTTTTGATATCATTTATAAAGAAATGCCAAAGCCTGATTTGTATATTTATCTGTATCAAAATACCGATCGTTTACTGCAGAATATAAAACGCCGTGGCAGAAGCTACGAACGGGATATTACGGCAGCATATTTAGAAAAAATAAATAAAGGTTACTTGGAATACATCAAAACCCAAACTGATTTGAATGTCTTGGTCATTGATGTTTCCGATCGTGATTTTGTAAGCAATCAGGAAGATTATCTTTTTGTTTTAAATAAAATTCAGGAGAAAAACAATCTGTAACATTATCTCTTTAACGAAAAATGGCCTTTTAACTCTGGGCTGTCTTTGTCTAATTTTAGTACATACCAATAATCGGAAGCGGGTAATGGGCTTTTGTTAAAAGTGCCGTCCCAAGTACGGTTATAATTATTAAGCTGAGTGATTAATTTTCCGTAACGGTCGAAAACAGTTACTTCGCCTAATGGGTAATTTATCAAACCTTTTACTTCCCAATTATCATTATAGCCATCATTGTTGGGTGTGAAAAATTTAGGAACAATAATGACAATAAATGTTTTTTGGTCATTACTGCATAAATTAACTTCTCGAACATACGCAGTTTGCAGTCCGCTTGGCGCATTTGTAAAAACATTAGAACTTTGATAATTAACTCCATCTATAGAAAATTCAAAATAACTTTCGTTTTGAATTAGTTCTATAGTAACTGTTGTTTCATCAACTGCAACATTTTTTATTTCAGGTTTGTCATTTTCTAGAACTGTAATTGTTTTTTTGCTGGTACAGCTTTCAGGAGCTGGACTCGTTACATTTACTGTAAAAATCCCTTTGTCTATAACATCTATAGTTTTTGTTATAGCACCAGTTGACCAAAGATAATTCATGTTTGGAATACCAGCATCTAATGTAATAGTTTGCGCAACACACTTTGTGATAGGTTGATCGCTTACAATTGGAAGCGGATAAACAATTAGGGCAACAGGAGTTTTTGTACTATTGATACATCCGTTATTAACTGCCTCTGCATAATAGGTTGTATTGGAGGAAATGGTAGGGGTTGTATAGACTGACCCAGTTCCCATAATGCTGCCTCCAATTTGTGAATACCAATTTATGGTTCCTTCAGTAGGAGTAGCTTTTAGTGTGAATAATCCTGGTCCGCAATTGGTAGCTGGCGTATTGGTGCTTGTGATATTTGGAGTGTTGATTATTTTAGCTTCAACCGCTTTTCTGGCAGTTGTACAACCAGATGCGGCAGTTTCTGCATAAAAAGTTGTAGTGGTGGTTAAATTTTGGGTAGTGAAACTAGATCCAGTGCCCATGTAATTCCCTAGTGCAGCAGTATCGTACCAATTAATGGTGCCTGCGGTAGCTGTTGCTTGAAGTGTAACTGTTCCAGCATCACATCTTGATGCAGGCGTTGTGCTAGATATAGCTGCAATTGTCAAAGTAGTGCTTGCCGAAAGATGCAAAACAGGATCGCCGGCTGTTCCTCCATATTCGACAACATAGCCTTTAGGGTAATAGGGTCCTGGGGGATCTCCTTTTTCCGGTAAATCATTCCATGTTCCAGGGTTTCCTACCGACGGATCAGTTATATGTGCATAATCTTCATTATTGTTAGAATCATTAGGTTCGTTAGGGGAATTCCAATTTGCATAATTTGGAGTGGAACCATTGCCTTTTCCGTTCCAAAAAATAGTGCCTGCTTCTGGGCCTGTTACCCATTTCCAAACGCCTTCAGTTTCGGTATCACTACCGCCAATCCATCCAGCTCCAGGTGCTTGTGCTCCTGCTAATTGAGCTTCATCTGCTGCTGTTAATGTGGCTAAATACCCTTTTAAGCCATAATAAGTTTTGCTGTCGGCGGCTGTTTTTGCATTGGTCCAGCTAATTCCTAAGTAGGGCACGTATTCATAATAATGGCCGTTTCTCGGTAAATAATTGGCTTGTCCTATGCTGATTGAAAAGTTTCGGATACCAGAAGGTGTAATCGAAGAACTGCTGAAACGAACATCTTTTATAGCATTTTCAAAATCGGTATAGGATACGGGTATTCCTGTTGGACTGTTTAGTGTTAACTTGCCTTCGTTTGCATTCCAGCTGCTTTTAATTGTGGAATGTGCTAAAGGATTATTTAATGTTAATTGATCTTCGCCTTTTATGTAACCAGATGAAATTTGAATATAAATTGCATCTGTACTTGTGTCGTCAAGATCAGTTATAGAAATGCTGGTTACAATATTGACATTGGTTAAAGGGCAATAGGCCTGATTGCCAGTTGCAGTTAGAACAGGAGCTGCATTGGCTAAAGAATGTTTAGAAATATTGGATTGTTTAAATGGTTTTTTAGGTGCAGGATCTGCATAGCTAAAAGTGTAAACAAAAAGCACAAAAAGTAGTGTTACAGCGATGAGAGATCTAATTTTCATTTTATAAAAATAAGCTTTTATATCAAAATGCAAAACTTTGGGTAAAAGATTATTAGATAAAAATACTGCTTATGCACAAATTAGCTTTTAGTTGTTAAATTGTTTAAATAAATCCCAAACGACAATTCCGGCACTTACTGAAATATTCAACGAATGTTTTGTTCCCAGTTGCGGAATTTCAATACAGCCGTCGCATAAAGCTACAGCTTCCTGTGCTACGCCATAAACTTCGTTTCCGAATAATAAAGCATACTTCTGATTTTTATCGACTTTAAAATCTTGAAGGAAAACCGAGCTTTCTACTTGTTCAATAGCAAGGGTAACAATTTTTTCTTTTTTTAAATTTGTAATAACTTCAAGCACATTTTCGTGATGTTCCCAAGTTACTGTTTCGGTTGCTCCAAGAGCTGTTTTGTGAATTTCTTTATTGGGTGGCGTAGCGGTAATACCGCACAAAATTATTTTCTCTATCAGGAAAGCATCGGCAGTTCTAAAAACAGATCCGATATTATGCAAACTGCGAATGTCATCTAAAACTAAAATTAAAGGGGTTTTTTTAGATTTTTTAAAATCATCTATTGATTTTCTTTCCAGTTCGCTGTTTTCAAGTTTTCTCATGTAAATAGTGTTTATAAAAAAGGCTTCCTAAAATCAGGAAGCCTTTCTTTTATTTTATAAAAGGAGTATTAGCTTTTTGTTGCAGCTGGTGCGGCATCTGGTAAAACAGTACCTTTAATTGTTAGCGTTTTAGTTGGCTGTCCTTCAGCATTTGAAGTTACAGTTACTGTTTTTGTAAATGGGCCAACTCTGTCTGTAGCATATCTTACTCCAATAACTCCTTTTGCTCCAGGAGCAATTGGTTCTTTTGGCGTGGTTGGAACAGTACAGCCACAAGATCCTTGAGTGTTTGTAATAATTAATGGTTTGTTGCCATTATTAGTGAATACAAACTGACGGTTAGGCTCTGCATTGTGAGCGATAGTTCCATAATCAATAGTTTCGTTTTCAAAAACCATTCCTGCGCCATCTACTTTTGGTAATGCGGCAACAGTTGTTTTTGCTTTTTTGCTCTTTTTTGAAGTTTCTTGAGCGTTAGAAAACGTTGTTCCTAAGACAGTTAGCATAGCTAATAAAAATATTTTTCTCATAGTTTTTTGAATTATTTCACAAATTTATACAAAGAAACAAAATTGTAGTGTAAAATTTTCTTAAAAGTAATTTAATTTTTTTACTCCTTAGTTTTTTGCGGTTTAAAATTATAAATTCGCTGAGTTTTTTATTCATTCAAATATAACAATTTTGGCAGCAAAAGATAAGATAGTTAAAGAGACCCCATTAATGAAGCAATACAACGAAATCAAAAGGAAATATCCTGATGCTTGCCTGTTGTTTAGGGTTGGGGATTTTTATGAGACTTTTGGAGAAGATGCAATTCGGGCTTCAAAGATTCTGGGTATTACGTTAACCAAAAGAGGAGCGGGTTCCGAAACAGAGACTGCGCTTGCTGGTTTTCCGCATCATTCTATAAATACCTATTTGCCTAAATTAGTCAAAGCTGGACTTCGTGTAGCTATTTGTGATCAATTGGAAGATCCAAAAATGACAAAAACTATTGTTAAACGCGGAGTGACCGAATTGGTTACGCCTGGTGTTTCTATGAATGACGAGGTTTTGCATTCTAAAACCAATAATTTTTTGGCCGCGGTTTATTTTGCCAATAAAATGATCGGTGTTTCATTTTTGGATGTTTCTACGGGTGAGTTTCTTACCGCTCAGGGAAATGCTGAATATATAGATAAACTGCTTCAAAATTTCAATCCAAGTGAAGTTTTGGTTCCGAAAAACAATAAGAGTGAATTCCGTGAAACTTTCGGAGAGGATTTTCATAATTTCTACTTGGAAGACTGGATTTTTAAAGAAGATTATGCTCTTGAAACGTTGACGAAACATTTTCAAACCGTATCTTTAAAAGGTTTTGGTATTGAAGAATTAAGAGAGGGAATCATTGCATCGGGTGCTATTCTTTATTATTTGTCCGAAACGCAGCATAATAGAGTGCAGCATATTACGGCAATCCATCGAATTGCTGAGGACGCTTATGTTTGGATGGATCGATTTACGATTCGGAACTTAGAGTTGTACCATAGTTATAATCCTAATGCCGTTACGCTATTGGATGTAATTGATAAAACGCTTTCGCCAATGGGTGGGCGTTTGTTAAAACGCTGGCTGGCTTTGCCATTAAAAGACAGTAATAAGATAAAAAGCCGTCATCAGGTGGTTTCTTATTTAAAAGAGAATCAAGATGTTTTAAAAAATATTCAGAATCAAATCAAACAGATTTCAGATTTGGAGCGGTTGATTTCCAAAATCGCCACAGGGAAAGTTTCGCCCCGCGAAGTAGTTTATCTGAAAGAATCACTTGACGCTATTATTCCGATAAAAACTTTGGCTTTGTCAAGTCCGCAGGAAGCGGTAAAGGTTATTGGAGACAGTTTGCACAGCTGTGATTTGCTTCGCGAAAAAATACATACAACCTTAAATCAGGATGCGCCAGTGGCAATTGCCAAAGGAAACGCTATTGCTAAAGGTATTAATGCTGAGTTGGATGATTTGCGCGAAATATCCACTTCCGGAAAGCAGTTTTTGGAAGGAATTGAAAAAAGAGAATCGGAACGCACAGGAATTTCTTCATTGAAAATATCTTTCAATAATGTTTTTGGATATTATATAGAAGTAAGAAATACGCATAAAGATAAAGTCCCTGCAGAGTGGATCAGAAAGCAAACACTTGTTAGTGCTGAACGTTACATCACGGAAGAGCTTAAAGAATATGAAACTAAAATTCTGKGAGCTGAAGAGAAAATTCAGAAAATTGAAAGCGATTTATTCGAGCAGTTAGTAAGTTGGGTGGCTACGTACATAAAACCTGTTCAGATGAATGCTAATCTAGTAGCTCAGCTGGATTGTTTGTGTTGTTTTACACAACTGGCAATTGAGAATAAATATGTTTGCCCAGAAATTGATGAGACATTTGAACTTGAAATTAAAGAAGGAAGGCATCCGGTAATTGAAAAGCAGCTGCCTGTCGGAGTTCCATATATTACGAATGATGTTTTTTTAGATAGGGAAACACAGCAATTAATTATGATTACCGGGCCAAATATGTCTGGTAAGTCTGCAATATTGCGTCAAACCGCTTTGATTGTACTGTTGGCTCAAATAGGAAGTTTTGTTCCTGCTGAAAGCGTGAGAATGGGAATTGTGGATAAAATATTCACAAGGGTTGGTGCTTCTGATAATATTTCGATGGGTGAGTCTACTTTTATGGTCGAAATGAATGAAACGGCTTCGATTTTGAATAATATATCCGACCGAAGTTTAGTGCTGTTAGATGAAATAGGTAGAGGAACGAGTACCTATGACGGAATTTCCATTGCTTGGGCGATTGCCGAATTTTTGCACGAACATCCATCCAAAGCCAAAACATTGTTTGCAACGCATTATCATGAATTGAATGAGATGAGTGAAACCATGCCTCGAATCCAGAATTATAATGTTTCGGTAAAAGAACTAAAAGATACGGTTCTTTTTATTAGGAAATTGGTAAAAGGAGGAAGTGCTCACAGTTTCGGTATTCATGTGGCCAAGATGGCAGGAATGCCACAGCTGGTTATTTCAAGAGCACAAAAAATGCTGAAAAAGCTGGAGAAAGACCATTCTAGCGAAGTGTTGAACGGAGTAAAATCTGCGAACGAAGAGATGCAGATGAGTTTCTTTAATCTTGATGATCCTTTGCTGGAAGAAATCAAAGAAGAGATTGTAAATTTGGATATAAATGCAATTACTCCGGTTGAGGCTTTGATGAAACTTAATGAGATTAAAAGAATGCTGACTAGAAAATAAATTTTTACAGGTTTAAAGTTATCGTTGTCAGAACGTTAATTTTTATCTTTAATTTTTTTGAAAAAAAGGTTTGTGTAATTGAATAAAAGTTCTAAATTTGCAACCGCAATACTAATCAAGTGTTGCGGTTCTTTTAAGAATGAAATGCGAAAATAGCTCAGTTGGTAGAGCGCGACCTTGCCAAGGTCGAGGTCGCGGGTTCGAGCCCCGTTTTTCGCTCATCGTGTTACGCTCGGATGGTGAAATTGGTAGACACGCTGGACTTAAAATCCAGTGAACAGCAATGTTCGTGCGGGTTCAAGTCCCGCTCTGAGTACAAGAAAGCTTCAAACTATGTTTGGAGCTTTTTTTATTTAAAAATATGATGATAAATCAGTTTGGTGTCAAATGATTTAATCCTGAAATCTGCAATCTAATTCTTAATCTAAAATCAAATGGGGGCTTTTGTAGTTAGTAAAAGATTTGACGATCAATATAAGTTTGTGTTTACTTCCAGGAAAGGGAAAGTAATTTTTACGAGTATGAAGTATGAGCTTAAATTTGAATGTGAAGAAGCGATTGAGTATTTTAAAAGTAATATTGGCTTGGCGGCTTTCGAAAAACATAGATCAGCAGGAGGGAAGTATTTTTTTAAGCTGTTTTTAGATGGTGCGCCTTTTGCTTTAAGCAGAAAATATACAACTGAATTGAGAGTTCAGAAAGGAATTGATGAAATTGTGAAGTATGCCTCGGTTTCTGAAATTTTGGATTTTTCAGATAATGATTTGATTTTTTTGGATTGATATCTTGTGAAAATCTGAGGTGTAAAAAAAACCGTCTCAAAATTATTGAAACGGTTTTTTATATATTTGAAAAAAATATTAATATCTTCCTCTGTCACCGCCACCGCGGTTGTCACCGCCACGGTTGTTTCCATAACCTCCGCGAGAATCACCTCCACGGCTGTTGTTAAAACTTCTTCTTTCGCCTTCTGGTTTTGGCTCAGATTTATTTACAACAATCGCACGTCCTTGAACAGTCGCTCCGTTCAATTCGTCAATTGCTTTTTGAGCTTCAGCATCATTTGGCATTTCAACAAAACCAAAACCTTTACTTCTTCCTGTGAATTTATCAGTAATGATTTTAACTGAATCAACTGCTCCGTATGCCTCGAAAGACTCTCTTAAATCTGCTTCCTCAATACTGAATGGAAGGCTTCCAACAAAAATATTCATAAGTACTTATTTATAATAATTGAAACAAATGTACTCTATTTTTTTTCTAATCAACTATGAATTAGCTTATTTATCAGATATTTTATGAAAAAGCTCTGTTTCGTTGTGTTGCCCTTCTTCTGATTTAACATTTAAAAACCGTCTTATGTGCTATTATTAATTTAAAAATCAACGTGAATAGAGTCTGCTGGATAAAATAAAAAGCCTATGAACTATGTTTTTGGAGTTTGGCTGCGTCTTACTTTGTTTTGATATATTTTCCAAACATTACAATTCGGAAAAAGCAATAGCTAAAGTGGTTTTGGGGAACTAGTTTCAATGGTAACTGGAACTTTGTAAAAAATCCCTTTTTGGAAATTCACATTAGTTCTGGCCAAAGGATCAACGGATTCATTTTTTGCATTAAATTTAAACTCTCCGGTAACTGTATGATTTATGGCGTCAAATTCTGTAATTACAATTTGGCCATCACCCCTGTTTTTGCCCGTTGAAAAAACAGTATTAATTCCATCCGTCTTTTCTGTCACTATTGCTTTGTTGATAATATCTATCCCAAGCGGATAGGTTTTAACTGTAGTACCTGCAGTTTTTAATGTCAAAGCATCATTTTTTTGATAAGCCGTTATTGTTAGTGAGCCATCAGAAGACTGAACTGCATTTGTTAAAGCGGCTCTCCAAAGCACGTTGTCTTTTAATCCCTGTACAGCGGGATTGTTGAATTTAACTTGATCTTCACAAGACACTAAACTAAATAGGAGTATTATAACTGGAAAAAATCTGCGCATATATTTTAATTTTAAATCACAAAAATAGAGGATTTTTAATTTCATTAAGGCTTTTTCTTTTGTCAAATAAAATAAAAATACAGCTAATAAACTATTACTCATTAAAATAATAAACTTTTTAGATTGTTTCGATAAAAGATGTATCTTTGCACCCTTAATTAATCGAGGTCGAGTACCTCAAAATTTAATCATACGATTATGTCAGTAAAAATTAGATTACAAAGACACGGTAAAAAACAAAAACCGTTTTACTGGGTTGTAGCAGCAGATGCTCGCTCAAAAAGAGATGGTAAATATCTAGAAAAAATAGGTACTTACAATCCAAACACAAATCCTGCAACTATCGAATTAAACCTTGATAGCGCTGTAAAATGGTTACACAATGGTGCACAGCCTACTGATACAGCAAAAGCTATTCTTTCTTACAAAGGAGCTTTATTGAAACACCACCTTGATGGAGGTATTCGTAAAGGTGCTTTGACTCAAGAACAAGCTGATGCTAAATTAGCGGCTTGGTTAGAAGCTAAAGCTGGAAAAGTTGATGCTAAAAAAGATGGTTTATCTAAAGCGCAAGCTGATGCTAAAGCTAAAGCTTTGAAAGCAGAACAAGCTGTAAATGCAAAACGTTTAGCTGATGCTGCTCAAGCAGAAGCTGATGCTATCGCTGCTGCAACTCCTGCTGTTGAAGAAGAAGTTGTTGCTGAAGCAGAAGAAACTCCTGCTGCAGAAGAAAATAACGAAACAACTGAAGCATAATTTAGTAGGCGAAAATGCGTAAAGAAGATTGTTTCTATTTGGGTAAAATCGCCAAAAAATTTAGTTTCAAAGGGGAAGTCTTAGCTTATTTGGACACTGACCAACCTGAGTTATACGAAAATTTGGAATCAGTGTTTGTTGAATGCAACAAACACTTGGTTCCTTTTTTTATTGAAAACAGTTCTCTTCACAAAAACGATTTTCTCCGCATTCGTTTTGAAGATATAAATACCGAAGAAGCCGCTGATGCTCTTTTAGGAAGCGATCTTTATCTTCCTCTAAAAATGCTGCCCAAACTTACAGGCAACAAATTCTACTTTCATGAAGTAATTGGCTTTGAAGTAGAAGACAAACGTCTCGGTTATGTTGGGGAAATTCAGTCTGTCAATGATACCACTGCTCAACCTCTTTTTGAAGTTCTAAAAGGAGATGCCGAAATCTTGATTCCGATGATTGATCATTTCTTGGTAAAAATTGACAGAGAAAACAAAAAAGTCATTATGGATTTGCCAGAAGGCCTAATTGAAATGTACCTTTAGAAAAAAGTGGTCTGGATTCATTTTTTAGTGTTAAGTTGCTGAATCTGCAATTAAAAATCTTTATGTCAAAATTCCAATTCAAACAATTCTCGATCGAACAAGAACGATGTGCAATGAAAGTTGGAACTGATGGTGTTTTGTTAGGAGCTTGGACGCCAATTGACAACAATCCTTTCAGTGTTTTAGATATTGGAACTGGAACCGGAATCATTGCATTGATGCTGGCGCAAAGAAGCGGAGCGCAACAAATAGATGCTTTAGAGATTGATGAAGAGGCATATGAGCAAGCTACAGATAATTTTGAAAATTCTCCATGGAATGACCGCTTGTTTTGTTTTCACGCTGGCTTGGATGAATTTGTTGAAGAACCGGAAGATGAGTACGATTTAATTGTTTCTAACCCTCCTTTTTATAGTGAAGATTACAAATCTGAAAATGAGCAAAGAGATCTGGCGCGTTTTCAAGATGCGATGCCTTTTGAAGATTTGATTGAAGCTGCGGCTTTATTGCTTTCTGAGAATGGAATTTTTTCTGCGATAATTCCTTTTAAAGAAGAAGATAATTTTTTAGCTTTGGCTAAGGAATACGAATTATACCCCATAAAAATTACACGTGTAAAAGGGACTCCTATCACGGAAATTAAACGCAGTTTATTGGCTTTTAGCCGAGATGAAAACACTGTTGTTTTTTTAGATGAGTTAATTATTGAGACTGGAAGACATATTTACACTCCCCAATATGTTGAGCTTACAAAGGATTTTTATTTAAAAATGTAAGATCCGTTTCATTTTTTTTTTACTGTAAAAATAAGTTTTCAATTCTATTGAGTGAAAATCTTGCTGTCTGACTTTTTTTGTTTGAGCATTGTCTGTTCTCCTTCAGAAAAGATTATTTCTTCTTAATCCTTTTTTATATGGGTAAACAATTGTTGTTCCGAAAACAGGATATTGCTCTTGGAGCCAGAGGCACATGGTTTATAAAAGACTGGTTGCATTTACTTCATGAATTCGATTTGACTTGGCGAAAAGACGGCACTTCAGGATTTTGCACAAATGACCAAATTTACTATTGCTCCAACATTTGTTCCTACTGCTGTGAGAGATGTTTGGGCGAGACCGCATTTCAGGTTAGTGTATTGTGCAGCTCATTATAATAAATTTGCAGCCGGCAATCTTTATTCAGCATATCTCTCCCAAAGCTGGGGGCAGTATTTGGGGGCTAAAGTTGAATAGTGGATCTGGTAACAAAAAAAGTTCCAGTAATTTGAGATTTAAAAAATCACATTGCTACTGGAACTTTTATTTAAGTTAATTTGTGAGACAGTCAGTTACTTTGCTATACAATAGGTGTTTTCTGGATCCACATCTCCTTCTGGGAAATTTTTAGCATGAAAAGTTCTTTTTATGGTAAAGCAATCACCGTCAATGCTAATAATTGTCATTACAATTTTGTCTCCTACCTCCATTTGTGATGCTACAAGCTTTTTGGTACAGGTAACTTCATATTCACAGTCACTCAGCCATTTTACGCTCCAAACAAGCTGAAGAACTCCATTGTCATAACTTTCTTGAGTTGCGCCTTTAATTGTAAAAGTTTTTTTAGGATAATCTGGATTATACGCTTTGATGTTTTTAAGTTTACTGCAATCCAGTGTTTGGGAGTATCCTATTGATCCTGCAAATAATAATAAAATAAGTGTAATTTTTTTTTTCATAATTTTAGGTTATACTGATTTGGGGTAAAACAGTTGATTAATATCAATTAATTTATTTACGCAATATTACAAAATTGTATTACTCTATCCAATATTTAACCCTTCCCTTTTTGAGACAGAATTGCAAAAAGTTCTTCGTCTCAATTATTATTTTTATTGATTGTATTGGGATAATAGTATTTTAAAAAAATCAGACTTTTCATATGCTGGTCAATTTTGAGTTTCGGATAATTTTCCTTGGGTAAGCAAGTATTACACTAAAACAAAATAAGTAAAAGGATGACATTTTTTTATTAAAAAAGATTTCTTTGGTTAATAATCTTTGAGCTTAAAGGGGGTTTTATTAATTTTATGATAATTGGAATATCTTTGAAATAATAAGCTTTTAGCGTAAACAATAAATGACTAAATTAATTTTAGAAAAAAAGATTGATTAAAATTACTCACCCTCAACACCACGTTGTTGTTCTATTTAAAATAAAAATTCAGKTAAATTATTTTTATAACATTATATATTGGTTTTGTTATATTTCTTTATGTAGATTTGTATTGACTAAAAAAAAATATCATGAGATCCGATTTATTTCAAGCCCCAGACTATTACAATCTAGATGATTTATTAAGTGAGGAACACAAACTCGTTCGTGATTCTGCCCGTGCTTGGGTAAAACGTGAAGTTTCGCCTATTATAGAAGAATATGCGCAAAAAGCAGAATTCCCAAAACAAATCATAAAAGGATTGGGAGAAATAGGAGGGTTTGGTCCGTATATTCCTGTAGAATATGGTGGTGCTGGATTAGATCAAATCTCTTATGGTTTAATTATGCAGGAAATAGAACGTGGTGATTCTGGTGTTCGTTCTACATCTTCAGTACAATCCTCATTAGTGATGTATCCAATTTGGAAATACGGAAACGAAGAACAAAGAATAAAATATTTGCCAAAATTAGCCACAGGTGAATTAATGGGATGTTTTGGACTGACAGAACCTAATTATGGTTCAGATCCAGGAAGCATGATTACTAATTTTAAAGACATGGGAGATCATTTCCTTTTGAATGGTGCCAAAATGTGGATATCCAATGCTCCATTTGCAGATATTGCAGTCGTTTGGGCAAAAAATGAAGAAGGAAGAATACATGGTTTGATTGTAGAAAGGGGGATGGAAGGTTTTACAACTCCTGAAACTCATAATAAATGGTCACTTCGCGCATCATCGACTGGAGAATTGATTTTTGATAATGTAAAAGTGCCTAAAGAAAATCTGTTACCTAATAAATCTGGATTGGGTGCACCGCTTGGATGCTTGGATTCGGCTCGTTATGGAATTGCCTGGGGAGCAATTGGTGCAGCAATGGACTGTTATGATACCGCTTTGCGTTATGCTAAAGAAAGAATTCAGTTTGATAAGCCTATCGCAGGAACACAATTGCAGCAAAAGAAATTGGCTGAAATGATTACTGAAATAACCAAAGCGCAATTGCTGACTTGGAGGCTTGGAGTTTTAAGAAATGAAGGCAGAGCTACTACGGCTCAAATATCTATGGCCAAAAGAAATAATGTGGATATGGCTATTCATATTGCACGTGAAGCCAGACAAATGCTTGGCGGAATGGGAATCACTGGAGAATATTCAATCATGCGCCACATGATGAATTTAGAATCTGTAATTACCTACGAAGGAACTCACGATATTCATTTGCTGATTACCGGAATGGATGTTACTGGAATTTCAGCTTTTAAATAAAATCATACAAATACTAAAATAATTATAAAATTGACTTCAAAGCTTCTTGTAAACAGGAAGCTTTTTTACTTTTACAGAAAAATAAGAGCCCAAATGAATATTGCAACAATCAACAATAATATCCAGACTCAAAAACAACAATTATTAAATCATTCATTATATAAGAAAATTAACACTATTGATGATTTGCACTCTTTTTTAGAATGCCATGTGTATGCTGTTTGGGATTTTATGTCGCTATTAAAGGCATTACAAAACAAATTAACTTGCACAACAACGCCTTGGTTTGCTACACCATATCCTGAAACCCGATATTTAATCAATGAAATTGTATTGGCGGAAGAAAGTGATTTAAGTATTGATGGCAGACATTTAAGCCATTTTGAAATGTATCTGGAGGCTATGGAAGATTGCGGAGCAAAAACAATTTCTATAGAACAGTTTTTGTCAGAAGTTAATTCACTTCAGAATATATTTGTTGCTATTAAAAAAAGTGATTTACATCCAAATGTTAAAGCATTTCTTGATTTTACATTTAAAGTTATTGAGGAGGGAAAGCCTCATGAAATAGCGGCGGCATTTACTTTTGGTCGAGAAGATTTGATTCCGGTTATGTTTACAGAAATTCTGAAGCAGTTTCAATCCAAATTTCCGAATTACAAATTAAATAAACTCCTTTATTATTTTGAAAGACATATCGAATTAGATGCGGATGAACATGCTCCAATGGCTATGACAATGATAAAAGAACTTTGTGGCGAGGATCCAAAAAAATGGCTGGAGGTACAAACTGTTTCAATTTTAGCTTTAGAAAAAAGAATAGCTCTTTGGGATGCAATCGAAGAACAAATTATTCTAAAACCCGAAATGGCTTAATGTTTTAAAAAGTGAGGTAATCAATCGTTTCACTTTTTATTTCTCATTGATAGTCATTGTGTTTTCGCAGAGAGGCATAGTAAAAAAAACTCAAAGTCCTATAAGGTGGTTTAATGCTTTATAGGACTTTGAGTTTTTTATTGGGGTATTTTGTGAAATAGCTGTTTACTTTCCATTAAAAGTAGTCATGGTATTTTCTAAACCTGCTGTTCCAAATGATTTTATGATTTCGGAAGCGAGTTCTAACCTCTCGGGAAGTTTTGCTTTTTCATTATCGTCCCAATCGCCTAGTACATAATCTATTTGCTGTCCTTTTTTAAACTCGTCACTGATGCCAAAGCGGAAACGGGTGTACTCTTGGGTGTTCAGGACAAGATTGATGTTTTTGAGCCCGTTATGGCCACCGTCACTGCCTTTTTTTCGGATGCGGATGGTTCCGAACGAAAGATTCAAATCATCGGTGATTACAAAAATATTTTCTAATGGTATATTTTCTTTGTCCATCCAGTATTTTACGGCTTTACCGCTTAAATTCATATAGGTATTGGGCTTGAGTAATAAAAAGGTTCTGCCTTTGAATTTGTATTCGGCGAGTGAGCCCAATTTTACGGTTTCGAATGAGATTCCTTCTTTCTTAGCAAGGAAATCTACGACTTTGAAACCAATGTTGTGACGGGTGTTTACGTATTCGGAGCCGATGTTGCCAAGGCCTACGATTAAAAATTTCTTCATGTTATCTGTGTTCTCTGCTGTTTTTGGTGATGAAAACAGGTTTTGTATCCATTTTATCATCGTGCAAAAATAGTGTAAAAAGAATAAAGAGGAAAGAACCAAGAGAAGAGAGTATGGAATAAAGAGGGAAGAATAAAATTATTTTAAATTTTGGAATTGAACTTTGATTTTTTCAAGATTATGTTTTCTAAAAATGCCCAATCTTTTGCTTCTGTTCAAAAAAAAAGCACCAGTTGTGAAACTGATGCTTTTGATATAGATTGAAAAAGTATTATTTTTTCTTTTTTGCAGGAGCTTTTGCTGCTTTTGCTGCTTCTTGCGCTGCTTTCATAGCTGCACGAGAGATCTTCACTTGACAAATTACTGTATTGTCTGGGTGCATGATTTTGAAGTTTGGAGTTGGCACTTTAGTAACGTATAATTTGTTACCCATGTCAAGAGGCGTGATGTCAGCTTCAACGAAATCTGGAAGATTTTTTGGTAAAGCTTTAACTTTCAATTTACGGTTGTTTAAACGTAAATCTCCACCTGCCATAACTCCTTTTGAGTTACCAACGATTTTTACTGGAACTTCAATAGTGATTTCTTTGTCATCATGGATTTGAAAGAAGTCAATGTGTAAAATTTTGTCAGATACCGGGTGTACTTGGATATCTTGTAAAACAGCGTTGAAAGTTTTACCGTTTCCAAGCTCAATCACAACTGTGTGCGCGTTTGGAGTGTAAACCAAGTTCTTGAAAGCTATAACTTCCGCTGAAAAATGAACTGCTTGACTTCCTCCGTATAATACGCAAGGAACCAATCCAGCATTACGTAAGGCTTTAGTAGCTACTTTGCCCACGCTTTCTCTTTCTGATCCTTTAATTGTAATCGATTTCATTGTAAATATTTATATAGTTATTAATTAAACTCTTGTTTATTGGTGATTAGTTATCGGCTGTTAGTGATTAGTAAGTGTTTGCTTTTGGCTATTCACTAATTACTAAGAGCTAATGACTTGTCTTTTACATTAAAAACTTCCCGCTAATGGAATTGTTGTGGTGAACCATGTGCATTACTTCGGCAAAAAGTGGTGCACAACTCACTACTCTTATTTTGTTGGATTGCTTTTTCAATGGAATAGAATCGGTTACGATTAGTTCCAGCAATTTTGAATTTTCTATTTTTTCGTAAGCACCGCCCGATAAAATGGCATGTGTACAAATTGCTCTTACGCTCAAGGCTCCTTTTTCGATCATTAAATCGGCGGCTTTCGCCAAAGTTCCTCCTGTGTCAATCATGTCGTCCACAAGGATAACATTTCGGCCTTTTACTTCTCCGATAAGTTCCATCGTTTCGATAATGTTGGCGGCTTTTCTTTGTTTGTAACAGATAACAACTTCAGAATCCAAGAATTTTGAATAAGCATAAGCTCTTTTTGATCCTCCCATGTCTGGCGAAGCAATGGTTAAATCGCTAAGGCCTAAACTTTCTACATATGGTAAAAATATAGTGGATGCAAAAAGATGATCTACTGGTTTCTCAAAGAATCCTTGTATTTGATCTGCATGCAGATCCATTGTCATTATTCTTGTTGCTCCAGCAGCGTCTAGTAAGTTTGCTACTAGTTTGGCTCCAATCGGAACTCTTGGTTTGTCTTTTCTGTCTTGTCTTGCCCAGCCGAAGTAAGGTATTACAGCAGTAATGTGTCTTGCTGATGCGCGTTTTGCGGCGTCAATCATTAATAATAATTCCATTAAATTATCTGCAGTTGGGAAAGTTGAGCAAACAATAAAAACGCGTAACCCTCTGATAGACTCTTCGTAAGAAGGTTGAAATTCTCCATCGCTATAGGTTGACATGGTCATTTTGCCTAAAGGGATTCCGTATTCTTTTGCAATTTTCTCTGCAAGATATTCACTTTTTGAACAAGCAAAAATTTTAGCTTCTGGTTCTAGGTGTGACATTTAATTTGTTGTTTTGTAGTTAGTTGTGAGTTCCTTTTTTTAGGAGGTGCAAATTTAGAAAATAAAATTAACTCTGAAAGGAAAAATTTAAGTATTTTTATTAGAATGTTTAAAAATATTTTTTACATTTGCACCGTGTTAAAGGAAAAGATAATTGTTGAAACACATTATCTCTTTATTGCGTTGAAATAATTGTTAATTGTTTCATGTTTGCTAAGCCCGGATGGCGGAATTGGTAGACGCGCTGGTCTCAAACACCTGTGGGAAACCGTGCCGGTTCGACTCCGGCTCCGGGTACTTAAAACCTCTTCGAAAGAAGAGGTTTTTTTGGTTTTAGATGTTTTTTGATTCTGGGTAATTTGTGATAAATCTTAAATTGGTTGTTTGGTTGCTGGCGTATTGGTTTGTCGTTTGAAAAAAAAAAGTTGTCATAAAAACTGGTAATTGTTTTAGCTTTTAACAGCGTTTTTTAATAAGGGAGTTTTTTATGTATTGTTATTTCGGGACTAGGCATTTAAATAAAAAAAAACACCATCTCATAGGGGATGGTGTTTTTTTGCAGAATTATCCAGGGCTTAAATTTTTGGGATAATCCAAAAAAAAAGCTGCATTTAATGCAGCTTATTTTTTTCTAGTGTAATTTAAAATTACTTAGCTGGAGCAGCAGCTGGAGTAGCAGCAGGAGCAGCAGCAGTAGTGTCAGCAGCAACAGCAGTAGTATCAGCAACTACAGCAGTAGTATCAGCAACTACAGCAGTAGTATCAGCAGCTACAGCCTCTTCAGCAGGAGCGTCAGCTTTTTTACATGATACAACAGTTAATACAGCAACAACAGCTAAACTTAAAAATACTTTTTTCATCTTAATTTAATATAAAGGTTAATTATTAATTCGTGGCAAAGATATAAAATTTTTAATACGTAAAATATTTTTTCATTTATTTTTTAAAAATTATTTTCAATCAAGAGGTTGGCTTTTTGATTTTTGGAGTAAAAAAAAATGTAAAAGTGATATTTTTTAAAAGATTCTCACATTTTATAAGGTTTTGCATTTTTGGTTTGATAGTTGGCTTTTTGTGTTTAAAATGTTTTTATCAGCTTTTTATCTGTATAATTTGACTCAAAATACAATCGGTAGCGCCCTTGTGTTTTTGTACAAATTCAGAGCAAATTTTTCCTTTTTGATGTCTTATTTTTGTGTCTTGGATTAGTGTTGAAAAAGTTACTTCAAGTTCTTTGAAGTCATTTATTGAGGTGCATCCTTTGTTGTCAACCAGTCTGACGGCTTCGTCAAAATGAGAAAAATTTGGACCTATTACTATTGGAATTCCAAATGTTGCAGGCTCTAAAAGATTGTGAATGCCTTTTCCAAAACCGCCGCCTACATAAGCAATGTCTCCATAACTGTAAATTTTAGTAAGAATGCCTATGGTGTCTATTATAAAGACGTCAAATTGTGACAGATCTTTGTTTTCTTTTGTTGAAAATAGAACTGTTTTTTTTGTGATGCTATTTTGTAATTGCTGAATTTGTTCTGGTTTAATATTGTGCGGAGCAATGATGAATTTTATATCGTGCGGGCAGGAATTAATGTATTCTGCAAGCAATGATTCGTCTTTGGGCCATGAACTTCCTATGACTATAGTCGTTTTGCTGTTTTTAAACTGAGCAATAAAGTCTAAGCTGTTATCTTTTTCTAATATCGTTACAACTCTGTCAAATCGGGTGTCTCCTGAAAGAGTAACATTAGTTTTGCCGAGCTGAGTAATCAGTTTTCTTGAGGTTTCATTTTGAACAAAAAAGTGAGTAAAGGTATCTAATGCTTTTCTGTAAAAACCTCCATACCATTTAAAGAACAACTGCTGCTCTCTAAAAATCCCAGAAATTAAATAAGTTGGAATTTTTTGTTTTTGCAGCTGATTGAGATAATTGATCCAAAATTCATATTTAATAAAAAAGACAAGATCGGGATGAACTAGTTTTAAAAAATGTTTTGCATTATTTGGCGTGTCTAATGGGAGGTAAACAGTCGCGTCTGCAACTGTGTTGTTTTTGCGCACTTCATATCCTGAAGGCGAGAAAAAACTAACGACAATTTTGTGGTTTGGGTATTTTTCTTTGATCTTTTCAATTACAGGCAACCCCTGTTCGTATTCGCCTAAAGAGGCGGCGTGAAACCAGATGGTTTTATCTTGTGGTTTTATTTTTTGCTCTAAAATTGAAAAAACATCCTTTCTCCCTTCTACAAAAAGTTTCATTTTTGGACTGAAAAGAGTTGTGATTTTTACTAAAAACTGTGCTAATTGAGTGATTAAATTATAAAGAAAATGCATTGGTAATTTTTTTGTAAAAATACATTTTCTTTGCGTTATTTTCTTCCTTGAAGAATGTTTAAATTTTGGTTGTCAGGAACCCACTTTTATTTCATTGGAAAAATGTTTTTTATTGTGGGTTTGATTGGTTTAAACTCATTAAATAACTATTTTTGTGGTGCTTGTTTTAGAGAAGCTAATTTGTGGTAAAATTTGATCTTGGGGCAGGCTTACTTCAATTAATTGTTCCTGTTAAGAGATAGGATGCTAAAAAAGAATACATGAAAAAAATACAAATGGTTGACTTAAAAAGTCAATATGATAAAATTGCAGCAACTGTAAACGCTTCGATTCAAGAAGTTTTGGATACCAATACGTATATTAATGGTCCGCAAGTTCATCAATTTCAAAAAAATCTCGAAGAATATCTCGATGTAAAACACGTAATTCCCTGCGCAAACGGAACTGACGCTCTGCAGATTGCAATGATGGGTTTGGATTTGAAGCCTGGTGATGAGGTGATTACTGCCGATTTTACTTTTGCAGCTACTGTTGAAGTTATTGCCTTATTACAATTGACGCCCGTTTTGGTGGATGTTGATCTGGTAAACATGAATATTTGTATTGAAGCAATCAAAAAAGCAATCACGCCAAAAACGAAAGCAATTGTGCCGGTACATTTATTTGGACGTGCGGCTAATATGGACGAAATTATGGCGATTGCCAAAGAGCATAATCTGTATGTAATCGAAGATAATGCACAAGCTATTGGAGCTAATTATACTTTCGCTGACGGAACCAAAAAGAAAGCTGGAGTTATCGGGCATGTGAGTTCAACTTCATTTTTTCCTTCTAAAAATTTAGGATGTTATGGTGACGGCGGTGCTATTTTTACCAATGATGATGCTTTGGCACACAAAATTAGAGGTATAGTAAATCACGGAATGTATGAGCGTTATCATCATGATGTGGTGGGTGTTAATTCAAGATTAGATAGTATTCAGGCTGGAGTTTTAAATGCTAAATTACCATTTTTGAACGAATACAATACGGCACGCAGATTAGCAGCGTCAAAATACAATTTGGCTTTTGAGGGTAATAAAAATATTGTTGTTCCAGTATTTGATTTCAATGGTGATGACCACGTTTTTCATCAATATGTACTGCGAATTATCGATGCAGACAGGGATGCTTTGATGCAGCATTTGTTGGACAAAGGAATTCCTTGTGCCATTTATTATCCAATTCCATTGCATTCGCAAAAAGCTTACGTTGATTCTCGTTATAAAGAAGAAGATTTTCCAGTAACGAATCAATTGGTAAAAGAAGTGATTGCTTTGCCAATGCATACCGAATTAGACGATGAGCAAATAAAATTTATCACAGATAGTGTTTTGGAATTTTTAAATAATAATTGATGAAATACTTTTTTACAGCCATTGCGGCAGTTTTATTTCAATTTTTAGGTTTTGCTCAAAATAGTTCAAAATCCAAAGAAATAATAGCCGTTGCAGCTCGTGTTGAAGTTTTGCGTCAGGCCATGATTGATGCCGATGGGAAAAAGCTGAAGGAACTAACTTCTGAAGGTTTAAGCTATGGGCATTCAAGCGGAAATATTCAGAATCAAGCTGTTTTTATAGAGAAAATCGTGAATGGTGAATCTGATTTCGTGACAATTGAATTTCAAAATCAAACCATCGAAATTGTTAGAGACGCAGCAATAGTCCGCCACAATTTAGTGGCTCATACTAAAGATGGCGGTGTGGATAAAGATATTAAAATTGGGATTATGCTTATTTGGCAAAAGCAGGAAAATAAATGGCTGCTTATTGCCAGACAAGCTTATAAATTACCTTCGTAAAAAAAATAAGATGAAAATATTGGTAACTGGCGGTTTAGGTTTTATTGGTTCACATACTGTTGTTGAATTGCAAAATCAAGGTTTTGAAGTAATTATTATTGATGATCTTTCAAATTCTTCTATAGAAGTTTTGGACGGTATTGCAGCTATTACAGGAATTAATACTGCTTTTGAAAATATAGATTTACGCGATAAACAAAAAGTACAGGATTTTTTCAAAAAGCATCAGGATATTTCAGGAGTAATTCATTTTGCGGCTTCAAAAGCAGTCGGAGAAAGTGTTGAAAATCCGTTGCTGTATTATGAAAACAATATTAATACTTTGGTTTATTTGCTCCAAGAGTTGCAGCAACAGCCAAAAGCAAAGGCTAATTTTATTTTTAGTTCGTCCTGTACTGTTTACGGTCAGGCCGAAGAAATGCCTATTAATGAAGAGGCTTCTGTTCAAATTGCAATGTCACCTTATGGAAATACCAAGCAAATAGGAGAAGAAATCATTATAGATACTGCAAAAGTTACTAATATTAATGCAATTTTACTGCGTTATTTTAATCCAATTGGAGCTCATCCTTCGGCAGAAATAGGGGAATTACCATTAGGAGTTCCACAAAATTTAGTGCCATTTATTACGCAAACTGGTTTTGGTTTGCGAAAAGAATTATCGGTTTTTGGAGATGATTATCCTACACTCGACGGAACAGCAGTACGCGATTATATTCACGTAGTCGATTTGGCGAAAGCCCATGTTATCGCTTTGCAGCGTTTGCTGAATAAGGAAAACTTAGATAAAGTAGAAACGTTTAATCTGGGAACAGGAACAGGGAGTTCAGTTTTGGAAGTGATTCAGGCTTTCGAGAAAGTGAGCGGACAAAAACTGCCTTATAAAATTGTAGGCCGCAGAGAAGGAGATATTACTTCGGCTTACGCCAATACCGATAAAGCGAATAATGTTTTGGGCTGGAAAGCAGAATCAACATTAGACGAAGCGATGGAAAGCGCCTGGAAATGGGAGCAGAAGATTCGTTCTTGATTCGTATTAAGATTTTAGTACTAAGTATTAAGACAAAAAATAGAATCTTAAATTATCAGTTGATAGTTTAAGATTTTTTGGTTTAAATTCGTAAAGTAAAACAAAAGTTATGAATTCTAAAAAAGAAAATCCGAAAATAACCAAAGTAGAAGAACCTTCTGTGGTTTATGAAACTTCGAAGATTAAATTTAAAGGGATTGACAGGGATACTTTTGATTTTGATGAAGAAGTTAAAAATGGTTATACACCAGAAGAGTTTAAGGCTGAAATGCATAAAAGAATAAAAGCGTATGTATCCTTAGGAAAATAATATTTAAAGAGCAATTTTTAAAATGTTTACGGATTGGTTTATATACTTTTCAATGATGAGTATTGTAGTTCTGAAAGAAATTTAGCAAATTTGGATAATGATTTGAAAAGAATTCAATTATATTTGTTTTGATGATCTATGAGAAACCAGTGATTATCAGTTTTACGATTGTGGTATCAGTATACGATCGGGCAATAAAAAAATGTTTTATCATCTAAAAATAATAATAATATTTTGACAGACATATATTACGAATGTGATAGGGAAGAAATTAGAGAAATTGTTCGGTTTTTAAAAAATAATTTATCAAAAAAGCCAACTCAACTAAATTATCAATTAACACATTATTACTTTAAGGCGCAATTTAATATTTCTATTGATATAGAAAAAAAACTTCAAACCATTGCTGATTTGATGAGAATTCAGCTTCTCATTACTGAACCTATTAAAGTAATATACATTTAAGCAAAAAGTGGCTATTTTAGCTCACGAAATGTCACATTATCAATTAATTAGAAAATATGGCATAGAAAAAAAGAGTGAAAAAGAAAATGAATTATTAACAGAAATTAATGCCATTTATTGTGGTTTTGGCTTTTTATTATTAGAAGGTTATAAAGTTAATGAAGTTACCAAAGGGAATGAAATTTTAAAATCAAAGGTTGGGTATATTGATACTAAAGTTGTTAAGGAAGCAATTATACAAACTGCCTATATTAGAAAACAAAAACCTCAATGGATTATTGATAATGTACAATTTAAATATAAACTTTATTTTTATTTTAGATTGTTTAAATTAATTATGGATTACAAAATAACAGTAATAAAAAACAACAATAAAAATAAGCTATAGAGATGCTGAAACTCTCTTGGACTATCTTTTGTCGAACAACTTAGTATGCCTTCTTCGAATAAGCAATCGGAATTATTTGATTGCTATGATTATTAATAATCATTGTGAAGAAGTCAAAGAATTGTAAATGTTACTAACAAAAAATCCCCACAAACATAAGTTTATGAGGATTCTGTTTTATACTGAAATCTAAATTCTGCAGTCTGCAATCTGAATTTTAAGCATTCGCCGTCACAGCTTCTTTGTTAATTTTTCCAATTAATCCAGCCAGTACTTTTCCAGGACCAACTTCGGTGAACAAAGTTGCGCCGTCAGCAATCATTTGTTGTACGGACTGCGTCCATTTTACAGGAGCTGTCAATTGAATAATTAAGTTTTTCTTGATTTCGTCTGGATCAGAAACGGCAGATGCTGTCACGTTTTGATATACCGGGCAAATGGGAGCAGAAAATGTTGTTGCTTCAATAGCTGCAGCTAATTCTTCTCTTGCCGGTTCCATCATTGGCGAGTGAAATGCTCCCCCAACTGGCAATAATAAAGCGCGTTTTGCGCCAGCGGCTTTCATTGCTTCGCAAGCTTTCTCTACTGCAGAAAATTCTCCGGAGATTACTAATTGTCCAGGACAGTTGTAATTTGCCGCAACCACAACTCCATCTATCGAAGCGCAAACTTCTTCAACGATATTATCAGCTAATCCAAGAACAGCAGCCATTGTTGAAGGTGTTATTTCACAAGCTTTTTGCATTGCCAGCGCACGTTGCGAAACTAATTTTAAACCGTCTTCAAATGACAAAGCACCATTAGCAACCAATGCTGAAAATTCACCTAATGAGTGTCCTGCAACCATTTCCGGTTTGAAATCTTCCAAAGTTTTAGCTAAGATTACTGAGTGTAAAAAAACAGCTGGCTGCGTAACTTTAGTTTCTTTCAATTCTTCGGCTGTACCGTCAAACATAATATCTGTAATACGGAAACCTAAAATGTTATTTGCTTTTTCGAATAATTCCTTTGCTAACGGTGAGTTTTCATATAAGTCTTTGCCCATTCCTGTGAATTGTGCGCCTTGACCTGGAAATACGTATGCTTTCATTTCTTTAATTTAAAGATTAAAAATTTAAAGATTGAAAAATTACTTTCAATCGGGATGCAAAAATAGTATTTTTTTAGGATTTATATCGAAAGATAAAAGTGAGATAAAACAAAACCTCCATACTTGTCAGTTAAGTATGGAGGTTTGTGTATGTAGAAAATCGGTTTTGCGAAATGATTTATAATTTTATTAATTGTAATTCGATATTCAAACGAACTTCTTCGCCTACCAAAACACCGCCAGTCTCTAAAGCAGAGTTCCAGTTCAATCCCCAATCTTTACGGTTTATTTTTCCGGAAATGTTTAATCCCGCTTTGGTATTTCCCCAAGGGTCTTTCATCAAACCGCTGAATTCTGCAGGAAGTTTTACTGATTTTGTAACGCCTCTTAAACTCAAATCACCTGTTAATTCATAATCATCACCACTTTTAGTAAATGAAGTTGCTTTGAAAGTTAGTTTAGGATGGTTTTCTGCATCAAAAAAGTCACCGCTTTTCAAGTGATTGTCTCTGTCAGTATTATTGGTACTGATAGAATTGATGTCCGCTGAGAATTCAATGTCTGCATTTTCGAACTTATCATCTTCTGTTGTGATTGTCGCATCATAAGTTCCAAATGTACCTGAAACATTAGTAAACATCATGTGTTTTACTTTAAAACCAATTTCTGTGTGTGTTGGATCGATTGTCCATTTTGTAGTTGCCATAATTTTATTTTTATTGTTTAAATAATTTATTTGTTTCATTTTGATAAGACAAATTTACGGCAACCATACAGGTACGGCACTTAATCTAGATTAAGAAATAAAAAGCGTAAAAATCAGTACAGCTATAGGTGTTTAGATATCACTTTTTTGTTTACTATCAATCCTAATTAAAAGTTTCTACCAAAGAGAACTTTTCTTGCCACTTATTGAGATTCGAAGAATAAATTTCACGATATTTAGCGATGATGTCCTGATGTTTCAATTGAAAGTCGTTATTCATCTCGTAGTTCCAATTATTATCTCTAAAAATGGTTTCAAAATTAAAAACATTTCCAGCCAGCATTTTATAATCTGTAGCTAAATCCTGATGCTGTTCTGAATCAAGTATTGGTTTGATTTCAGCGTCATAAAAAGTCATAGCCGTTTCGTTTACTGCCAATCCTTTTTCGATCCAATGCTGTTCCAATGCATCTTCTTCATATTTAAAGAAATCAGTAATATGCTTGTCCGAAAACCAATCGGGAAGTTTAATATTGGGCTGGTTTGAATCTGATTCATTATTCTCATGATTTAGCTGCGCATTTGTAATCATCGAGGAATTGTATAAATACCATTCAGAATCCATAATTAAATAAATGAGTTTTTTGGTATTTAATTTGGCAAGCCAAGTCCTGTATCTGACAATTCCATTAGGAAATAATCCTAAGTCAATAACCATTTTGCGTGCTTTACCATTAATTTTGACCTCAATTACTGGAGCTACATGATAGCCCCAATCGATAGTTCCAGTTGGAGAGATGTTTTTTTTGTCAATAAAAGAAATCTGCTGGCTATTTGAAGAGGAATATACAATGGGGGCAAAAACCCAAATTTTGGCACATTCATAACCTTTAGATGCTAATAATAGCCTAATGTAATGTGAAATATTATGGCAGTTGGCCTGTTGATAGCCAAAAGGCAACCCCGATTTTGTAATTTCGGCAAATAGGGCATTTGCTGTATCTAAATCAAGTACAGAGGCTTTTCCCGGCGTTAAAAGTGGATGCTTTTTGATAATCTTTTGTATTAAAAAATTAATTGTGGCTCTTTACTGTTATTAAGAACGAAGTTATAAAAACTATGAAGCTCTAAACTTATAACAAAACAAGAAATTGTTATAAAATTTCAATGATAAAAGAGCCAAATTAACCCAAACGGATCACGTCCACCTCAACTTTTACTTTGTGATCTCCGGAACTAAAAATAATTCCTTTTAGCGGTGATACATCGGCAAAATCTCTTCCATAAGCGGTTACAATATGACGCTGTTGCGGAATCATATTGTTGGTCGGGTCAAATTCGCACCATCCCATCTCTGGAATATAAACGGATATCCAAGCGTGTGAAGCATCAGAACCTTCTAATTTGGGTTTCCCTATTGGAGGCAATGTTTCAATATAACCGCTTACATACTTCGCAGGAATTCCCACGCTGCGCAGACTGGCAATTGCCAAATGAGAGAAATCCTGACAAACACCTTTCCGTTCTTTAAGGACAGTCTTCAGCGGTGTATTGACATTGGTGGAACCGGATTTGAATTGGAACTCAGTATATATTTTTTTGATTAAATTTAATACAGCATCAAAAAGAGGCATTTTTGGAAGCAGACAGCTTTCTGCAAAAGCGGTGATTTCTTCATCCCAAGCAATAAATTGACTCGGCAGCTGATATTGTAAAACTTCAATTTTGAGAGCGCGGTCGGTTGTAAATTTTAGTCTGGCTTCTTCGCAGGTTATTGAATTTAAAGGCAGCTGCGTTGCATTTTTTAATACTTCGACTTCACTGGAAACAGTAACTTTTAGCGATTTATGCGATTGATGAAGCGAAAAATAATGCTGGATGTTTCCAAAATAATCCGTGCGGGAATATATTTTAGAGGGTTTAGGCTCAATTTCTATCTTGAAATTTTTACATATCTGTTTCGCAGAATTTTGAGGCTGAAGACACAAGATACTTTGATAATTGTGTACCTCATTTACGTAGGTATAAAGAGTTTGATGTTTTAATTTATATTTCATCGGATTCGCTATTTTCAAGTGTGTCTAAAACAGAATGCTGTATCACGGAATGATTAAAATATAGGCTGGATAAATTGTTGGAAACATTGCAGATTAGTTCAAAAACATCCGAAAGCGTTTGGTCTAATTCTGGACGAAATTGTGTCATTTCATCTACTTGTATCAGGTTTTCGGCATCAATTAAGTTAATAATTGTGTTGGCTTTCAAAGCTGATTTTTCGGCAATGCTCAATCGGTTTGGTTCATTGGTTTTGGGTAATTTTGAAAGATAATGAGTAAGAGTGTTTAATAAGAAAGAAAGCGTGTAAGTCAGGTTTTTTTCTAAAAAAACCATATTAATCACAGCTTTCAAATTCAAATATGATTTGTAAATATTTCGGTATTGTGCCAATAAATGATGATTTTCTAATATTGCTTCCATCAAAACGGCTTCATCTTCCTCAGTTTTTTTGTAGTTGAAAGCAGAACGGAAAACCGAAATTAAAGATAAAATACGTTCTACATTTTTACCAGCTTCCATTAGATAAAAACCATTGTCCCGAGGCAATGTTTCGTATATATTTCCATAAAATGAAAAAAGACGAATATGCAGTTTGTCTAAAGCATGATTAACATGATTGATGTTATTGGTTTTTTTAAGCGTCAAATGGATGTCTTCCAGTAAATTGATAATCTGCCGGGTGTCGTTGTTCCATTTTTCACTGACTTGATTAATAGTGTTGAGCAATGACTGCATATTATAAACGACTGAACCAACTTTTTTTGGATCGTTAATAAGCAGTAGTAATTCTGTAATTGGATTTATAAAAATGGCATTGTTGTCAACTACTTCTCCGTCTTTGGCTTCTTTCCCGACAAATCCAGGATAAGTTTGTGTAAGATGGGTCAGGGATTTTAATAAAACGATTAAAAATTCAGGCTGTTCGTCGCCGTGTTTAACTACATTTTCGTTCAGTCTGTTCAGAATGATTTTCAGGAAACTGCGCAAAGCCATAGTTCTTTCGGACAAACGGCCCAGCCAAAACAGGTTTTCGGCATTTCGGCTGGTCAGCGAATTATTAAGCTGGTTGTTGGAGTTTTTTCGTTCAACCGTTTTTTCCTGATATTCTGTTGGTGTATCTGTAATGATCCAAGTGTCTTTAGAGATTCCGCCTAATTGGTTCGAAATTTCAAACTTGTCTTTCACTGCCGAACTTCTGGTCAAACCGCCCTGCATTACTTGGTAATCATCTCCGTCTGCTATTAAAAAAGCACGGATTGCCGCATACCTTGGTTCTATTGCTCCATTAACAAAGGCAGGAGTCGTGGATAAACTCACTTCCTCTTGGGCCACATAATCTTTAGGGTTTTTACGAATGAGATTTTTTAAATCTTCAAGCTGTTCCTTGTTCAATAAACGCGCATAAATTGATCTGAAACCTTGTTTTCTGTTGGTCTTTTTTATGATTAGTTTTGGCAAATTGGCTAAAACAAAGTCTAATTCTTTGGTTTGTCCGCACCACCAAGTAGCAATAGAGCTGATTAACAAAGGTTCTTTTAGTAAAAATTTACAAGCGTTTTGCATAAAAGCCATCAAGCCGTAATTCTCTAAAATACTCGTTCCGGGAGGATTCACGACGGAAACATTTCCTAAACGGATCACCTGCAGTAAACCAGGAATTCCGAGCAAAGAATCTCTGCGTAATTCCAATGGGTCACACCATACATCATCCAATCTTTTGATAATTACATCAACTCTTTCCAGTTGATCGATAGATTTTAGCCAGACAAAACCATCTCTAACTAATAAATCATTCCCCTGCACTAAAGTGTAACCTAAATAAGAGGAAAGATAAACGTGCTCAAAATAGGTTTCGTTTTCTGGACCAGGAGTCAGGAAAACCACATTTGGGTTTTCATTGGTGTTATTGCCTAATGTGTCAACGGTTTGCTGTAATTGGCTAAAGTAGGGAGAAAGTCTTTTTCGATAGGTTTTTTCATTGAGTTCAGGAATCACTTTACTCATTACAATTCTATTCTCGAGCGCATATCCTGCACCAGAAGGAGCTTGGGTTCTGTTATCTAACAGCCACATTTTTCCGTCAGGGCCACGGGCTAAATCTACCGCATAATTCAGTAATTGTTTGTTCGATTTTTGTTTAATGTCAAAACAAGGTAAGAGAAAACCCGAATTATCAAAAACCAATTCGGCAGGAATTATGGCGTTTTTGATTAATAATTGAGGGCCATAAAGATCTTTTAGAATTAAATCTAATAAGTGAGCTCTCTGCTTTAATCCTTTTTCAATAGTTTTCCATTCCGATTCGTGAATCAGAAACGGAATAGGATCCAGTTTCCAGGCACGATTTGATTCCTGATTAGCATCATAAACATTATATGTAACTCCGTTTTCTTTTAATTTTTTTACGATTTCCTGATTGCGTAATTCTAATTCATCAATTCCAATAGATTCTAAGGTGTCAAAAAGTCCTTTCCAATACGGTTTTATTTCACCATTTTGGTCAAGCACTTCGTCGTAAGAATTGATTTTTTCTTTATATGAATGGAGCAGTCCTAATGAAATATCTTGAATCATTTGTTAATTGTAAATGAATTGCGTTTTTATAATTGGCAAAATAATAGTTTTTAAAGCGAACAACAATGCAATTGTCCTATTCTTTTGCTTTCCAATAATGTCTTAAATCTAAAGTGTAAGGGTATTCAGGATTAATGAGTTCTATAGGGGTGTCAAGTCTTAGTTCTGATTTCGATTCTACTAAAAAACGGGATGTTGCGGTACTGTTTGAAATTATTTCTTTCTCTTTTTCCTCATCCTCAAGTGCTGAAGAAGGTGTATGTCCGAAATCCCAAAAACGGCTTATTTTTCTTGATTCTGCTTCAAAACTATTTACGGGGAAACTGTCAAAACTTCTTCCGCCGGGATGCGTTACAAAATAAGTACAGCCGCCAATTACTTTATTGTTCCAAGTATCTACTAAGTCAAAAACAAGCGGAACATCAATTCCAATATTAGGATGCAGTGCAGATGGCGGATTCCATGATTTATAGCGTATTCCTGCCACATATTCGCCTTTGGTTCCTGTGCTTCTTAATGGGATTCGGCATCCTTTGCATAATAAAATATGGCGATCGGGCACAATTCCAGAGACTTTTACCTGCAAACGTTCCAATGAGGAATCTACAAATCGGGCAGTTCCAGTGCTTGACAGTTCTTCGCCAAGGACGTGCCAAGGTTCTATACCCAATCTGATTTCTAATTGGATATTATCGATAGTCACGTTACCATGGTGCGGATATCTAAACTCGAAGAAAGGATCAAACCATGAAATGTCAAAATTATAGCCAGCATCTTTCAAATCGTTAACCACATCAATCATATCCAGATAGGCAAAATGTGGCAATAAAAATTTATCATGAAGTTCAGTTCCCCAACGGATCAGTTTTTTCTCGTATGGGTTTTTCCAGAATTTAGCGACTAAGGAACGAACTAATAAATTTTGAACTAAATTCATGTGTTTGTGTGGAGGCATATCAAAAGCTCTTAATTCTAATATTCCCAAACGTCCTGTTGACGAATCTGGAGAGTATAACTTATCGATGCAAAACTCCGTGCGGTGCGTGTTTCCTGTGATATCTGTCAATAGGTTTCTAAAAATTCGATCCACCATCCAAAAAGGAACTTCTCTGTCTTTTGGGATTTGTTCAAAGGCAATTTCCATTTCATAGAGACGCTCGTCACGGCCTTCGTCAATACGAGGCGCTTGACTTGTCGGGCCAATAAAAGGTCCCGCAAAGAGGTAACTTAAAACCGGATGATGCTGCCAATAGGTAATTAAGCTTCGCAATAAATCAGGCCTTCTCAATAGCGGACTGTCCTCTGGTTTTTCTGCGCCTAATGTTACGTGATTTCCTCCTCCAGTTCCGGTATGACGGCCATCTACCATAAATTTATCGGTAGCTAAACGGGATAGAAATGCTTCTTCATACAGCGCCGTCGTGTTGTCTACAATTTCCTGCCAAGATTTGGCCGGATGCACATTCACTTCAATTACGCCAGGGTCTGGAGTAACCATCATTTTTTCCACTCTGTAATCCGTCTTTGGCTGATACCCTTCAATTCTTACAGGCATTTGTAATTTTTCGGCAGTATTTTCTATCGAAGTTATTAAGTCTATATAATCTTCTAAATAATCAGTTGGCGGCAGAAAAATGTACAGCATTCCGTCGCGTTCTTGTACGCACATTGCTGTAATGAAAGTATCAACTTCAAACAATAAGGAGCCTTCTTCTTTTTTATCTTCTTTTTTGGACAAAACCTTTTTGACTGCTTCAAAAATCTTTGAAACAGTTCCGTACCTATTTTTTACTTTTTCTGAGTAATCGCCCAAAGTAGGCAGATCTTCAAATAAGCTTCTGTCTACAACCTTTTCTCTTTTGTTTTTGGAAATTTTTGGCAGGGAATCTAAAGGTAAACGCAAACCGATTGGTGAATTTCCAGGAATTAAAAAACAATTTCTTCTTCTAAATTCCCAGGCACAGCTTTCCCAATTATCCTGAGTGTAATCTTTTCGTATTGGTAAAACAAAACCCGATGGATTATTTAAGCCTTTTTCTAAAACCTTTGCAAGATTATGGCGTTCAACAGAATCCTTTAAATTCACTTTCAATGGGTCTAAATTCACTGGAAGTTTGCCTTCTTCAAGAGCCCAATAAATTGGATCTTCGTAGGCGGGTAATATATTTTTAGTGTCAATTCCTAAAAATTTGGTCAATTCGACAGCAAATTTTTCAGCATCGTGAAAAGTAAATTGCGTTTCACCTTCTTTTGCTACCAGAGCATCATTTTTCCACAAAGGAAATCCGTCCTTTCTCCAGTATAATCCATATTGCCAGCGGGGGAATAATTCTCCGGGATACCATTTTCCCTGCCCAAAATGCAGTAGGCCACCGTGAGCAAACCGCTGTTTTAAACGCAGCGCTAAATCGTAGGCCAGTTTTCGTTTCAGCGGTCCGTCTGCAGCAGTGTTCCATTCGGCACCCTCAAAATCATCAATAGAAATAAAAGTCGGTTCTCCGCCCATTGTCAGGCGGACATCACCTTCAATTAAATCCTTTTCAACAATATTTCCTACCGCCATGATATCTCCCCATTGCCTGTCAGAATAAGGTTTGGTTACCCTTGGGTCTTCATGAATACGGGTTACTTTGTTTTCAAAATCAAAACTTACTTCACATTTTTCTGTTGCACCTGTTACCGGCGCGGCGCTTTCATAATGAGGCGTACAGCATAATGGAATATGTCCTTCGCTTGCAAAAAGCCCGGAAGTTGGATCAAGTCCAATCCAGCCAGCACCAGGAAGATAAACTTCAACCCAAGCATGTAAGTCGGTAAAATCATTTTCGGGTCCAGATGGGCCGTCAAGAGATTTTATATCGGGTGCTAATTGTACAATATAACCAGAAACAAAACGTGCCGCTAAACCAAAATGGCGTAAAATATGAATTAACAGCCAGGCAAAATCTCTGCAGGAACCGCTTTTTAGCCTTAATGTTTGTTCGGGTGTCTGCACGCCAGCTTCCATCCGCAGATTGTAGGTAAGCATTTTATAGACTTCTTGGTTGAGGTAAACTAAAAAATCATTTATTTCTATGGAATCATTTAATTTAATAGTTTCAATATATTTTAAGAATGTTGGACTTTCTTCACTTAATTTCAAATAAGGAACCAATTCCTGTTCGAGTACATTGTCGTATTTAAACGGAAACTTCTGAGCATATTCTTCTACAAAATAATCAAATGGGTTAATGACTTGAAGTTTTGCAATTACTTCTACTTCTACTTTTAATTCTTTGATTTTATCAGGAAAAACAATTCTGGCTTGGTAATTTCCAAAGGGATCTTGCTGCCAATTGATGAAATGATCCTCAGGGCTGATTTTAAAAGAATACCCTTCTATAGCTGTTCTTGAATGCACAGCAGGACGAAGCCTGAAAACATGCGGGAATAATTTAACACTTCGGTCAAATTTATAAGTTGTTTTGTGGGAAATGGCTATTTTTATGGACATAAGAAGTTTTTTTTATGACATAATTCCGTTTATACAAATATTGAAAAAAAAACATCATTTAACGAATTTTAATGATAATAATTTATTAAAAATACGCTGTAATACTCTTAAATAAGTAATTTTAAATCTTTTTATTGATGATATCTTAATGTTTGTGGTTCTAAAATGGGTCAAAAAGGATAAAAATGTTACCGCAATGTATATTTATAGTTGATACAGTGTTATTTCATTTTGCCTTTGTAACTTAGTACATAAATAATTAATTTAAGCGAATTAAAAAAAAACGATATAAACATGTCAAACATTGGATTAATCATAGAAGAACGAGCTGCCGATATTGGAAACTTTCTTGTGGGCAGGCTGTTACCTTTTCGTGAAAAACGAGCAGTAGGACCTTTTGTGTTTTTGGACCATATGGGGCCAGCTCTACTCAAAGATTATCAAAACTTAGATGTGCCTCCGCATCCCCACATCGGACTTTCAACACTTACTTATTTGTTTGAAGGAGCCATATTGCATAGGGACAGCGTGGGTACCGAAATGGAAATCACACCCGGTGCGGTCAATTGGATGACTGCAGGAAAAGGAGTGGTGCATTCGGAACGGACACCGGAGTATTTGCGAACTACCGATAAAAGTCTTCATGGTCTGCAAATTTGGGTTGCGTTGCCAAAGGAAAAAGAAAACATTGAACCTTCATTTGTTCATGTCGAAGCCAAAGACATCCCAGAATGGCAACAAGATAATGTTACTGTGAAACTAATTGCAGGTGAGGCTTTTGGAAAAAAATCGCCTGTCCCTATTTACAGTCCTTTGTATCTGATAGAAATTAAAAGCACTGCCAAAGCGACCCTGAATATAGGCAAAGACCTTTTTGGAGAAAGCGCCTTGTATATTCTGGAAGGCGAAATTAAAAACGATGGAAACATCTATGCTTCAAAACAAATTTTGGTTGCTAAGGAAAGCAGTCTTTGCCAGTTTGAAATGAGTGAGAACTGTACCGTCTATATTTTTGGAGGAGAACCATTTCCCGAAGAACATTTCATCTATTGGAATTTTGTGCATTCAGATAAAGCTGTAATTGAAAAAGCAAAGCAAGACTGGATCGATCAAACGTTTCCAAAAGTTCCCAATGAAACAGAGTTTGTACCCTTGCCACAACCCAAAATAAGATAATTCACTTTTCATATACGAATAATTAGGGCATGCCCACAAGGGTCGGGCTCTTTGCTGTATCTTTTCTTTTCCTAAAGGAGGAAAAGAAAAGGATGCCGCTTCGATCCCTCATGCAAATCCAGTTTTCATAATATCCTTTTTTAATGCAATCAAGTCTATTGATGATTGAATGTATTGTCAAGTGTAATTGATTCTAAATCAATTTTTTATTTTGTATATTTGATAGTGCTTTATAACTGAAACCGTGGTTTTTTCTTCATTTAAAGCTTTTTTAAAACAGAAGATTTTTTGGGATAAATTGATAAAAAATAGAACTCCCGCTACGATTTAATCCTAATAATTTTTAGTATCTGTTGTATCTTTTTCAAGAGATGCAGTGGTGACAGGAATTGATAAATTGGATTTTTTTGCAATAACCGAAAAGCATTACCGTTGTCTTATAATTAAAAACAAAATCTATGAAAGTTTCTGTTACTCGAAAAAATGTAAAATTTCTACCTGATTCTAGTAGAGTTGTTGCCAGATATTTTATGAATGGAGAAGAGCGGACAAAAGAATTGATTGGACGCATATTGATGATGAGCAATCTCGAAGTCAATAATACTTTGGAACAAATAAACAGAGAGTTTGCCAGACGGCATCGTAATATTTCTGATTTATTTTATAAGCATTACGATAAAGTTAAGCATATAATAAGGCACATGCAGGTTAATGATGCAGATTTGACTGATGAAAGAAAAATGCTCATTGGTTCTTATTTCACTATGGAATATTCGATTGAATCGGCAGCATTTTTTAATCCTTCTATAGTCGAAGATTTTGATCAGTCAGGTTTGGAGAAAGGAGAAAAACGGGTTGTTATTTCGTTTCGTGCAACAGGGGAAGGACACGTTTCATCGATTGTATTCCGCAGAGGAATTATTGATAGAGATAATAACCTTAGGATGATGCGGAGTGGTGACAGTATCGAAAAAGCTGAGGTCTTGCACAAAATGATGTTCAATAAAAATCGAATTCTGTCCAAATTAACAGAAATGCATACACTCGATATTTATTCTTCTATATTACTTGACCTGCCCGAAGTGTTTGAATATTCAGTGCTAAAGGATTTGCTGAAAAATGAATTAGCGAATCCGAATATTAATAAAGAAAAGAAAGAAGCTTTTGAAGAAGTGTTATGGTTAATGAATTCTTTCTATGATATACATTTCAAATGTGATTCTGATATTTCCGAGCGCGTAATATTTCCAATATCTGAAGCAGAAAGCCGTGGAATTGAAGATGCGCGTTTTGTTCGTTTTAGAGATGATGACGGTTCCGAAAGCATAATGGGAACTTATACTGCTTATAATGGGCATACCATTCTTCCAAAATTGATTACAACCGAAGATTTTTATACTTTTCGAGTGATGCCTTTATATGGTGAAGGATCAACTGGGAAAGGAATGGCTTTATTTCCTAAGAAAATCAAGGGTGAATATGCTATGTTGGGACGAATGGATGGAGTCAATAATTATTTAATGTATTCGCCAAGACCAAATGAATGGAAGAATCCGCAGCTTATTCAGAAGCCTAAATATGCTTGGGAATTTACACAGGTTGGAAATTGCGGTTCTCCTTTATGGACAGAGCAGGGCTGGTTAGTAATTACACATGGTGTTGGAGCGATGAGACGTTATTGTATAGGGGCTTCATTATTTGATTTGGATGATCCGTCTAAAGAAATTGGAAGACTTTCCGAACCTTTGCTAACTCCTTTGGAAGAAGAGCGTGAAGGCTATGTACCCAATGTTGTTTATTCCTGTGGTTCCATAATTCATAATAACAGCCTTATATTGCCTTATGCCTTATCCGATTATTCGTCTACTTATGCCGTAGTTGATATGGCCGAATTGCTTGAAGCTTTACTGGATAGTAAAAAATAACTGCATAAATGAGTTGTGCAAGATTTTAGTTTTTATAATTACACCCAGCGGGTTTTATAATTAGATTGTTTTTATAGATTGTTAGAGCACTTAATGAACAATTGTTACCTTGCATTTGTTTTGTGAAGCAGCAGATAATGTTAAATATAGAAACCAACTCAATACTTTTTTAGGGTTTCTTAAAAATATGTTTTTTTTAAAATGACCGAAAAAGAGAAAATGCTTTTGGGCGAAATTTATTTTGCCAATGATAAACAGCTTACTGAAGAACGTACCAAAGCCAAGAAGCTATTACACAAATTGAATGTTACCGAATATCTGATGAATGGAAAATCACGTGCCATTCTTCGGGAACTAATGCCGAATTCCCATAAACGATTATACATTGAACCTCCATTTCACTGTGATTATGGGTACAATATCCATTCGGGGGAGAATGTGTATTTCAATGTCAATTGTGTAGTTTTGGATACGATGAAAGTGACCATTGGAAATAATGTTTTTTTTGCACCGGGTGTGCATATTTATACCGCAACCCATCCGCTCAATGCTATTGAGAGAAGAACGGTCGAAAGTTCAAAACCCGTATCGATAGGCGATGATTGCTGGATAGGAGGGAATTCGATAATTTGTCCCGGAGTTACTATTGGATCAGGTTGTGTTATTGGAGCCGGATCGGTAGTAATCAAAGATATTTCCGAAAATTCTTTAGCAGTTGGTAATCCTGCTAAAGTGATTCGGAAACTGAATGAGGATTAAAGATTTTCGTTTTTGATGATTACTATTCACTTTGGTCTAAATAGTTTTGTTAAGATAAAAGCTTAATGCTCCCGATGGGCATTTATTGATAGTTTCAATAATTTTTTCTGTCGTCGAGTTTTCGGGAGTAATCCATGGTTGCTCTTTAGGTTTGAATACGTCAGGATTATTTCGGACACAATTTCCGGAATGAATGCATTTTCCGGCTTGCCACACGATGGTTACTTCGCCATTGGTATATTCTTTTTTGATGTTTTTGGGATCCATGGTTAAAGTGTAGTGTTAATAATTGTTTTTCCTTTAAGTAATTTTGAAATAGGACATTTATCAGCAATGATTAATAATCGGTCTTTTTGCTCGGCACTAACTTCTCCCGAAAAAGTGATGTTTCTTCTAATGGTTGTTGTCAATTCACCGCTTACGGTTTCCTGATATAAATTTAGTGAAATGTTTATTTCTGGGATTATCCATTCTTTTCGGTCGATGTACATTCTTAGAGTTGAAAGGGTACAACCCGCCAAAGAAGCCAATAGAGTAGAAAACGGATCCATTCCTAAATCTTTACCGCCAACATTTTCGGGTTCGTCCATAAGGAATTGCCCATTTCTCCACGTAATAGCACACAAGTATTTTTGAGTGCCTATGTGGCCAAGGATGTCATTTTCAAAAAGATTTTCCATTATAATACGTCTCTAAATTCGGGAGTTTTGTCAAAAACTTTTTTTGCAAAAGGACAAAGAGGAATGATTTTGATGTTTTTTTCTCTTGCAAATTCTACTGCTTTGGCTACCATTTTTTTTCCATAGCCTTTTCCGTTATTACCTTCGTTTACTTCGGTATGATCGATGATAATTTTATCTGGTCCCGCAAATACAAAAGTCATTTTAGCTTCTGTCTTACCGTTACTGTCTATGTGAAAAAAACCGTTTTTGTTGGTTAGTTCTAGTTTTACTTCTTCGTTCATGTTTTTTTTAAGTTTCTAAGGATCTGAGTTTCTGAGATTCTAAATATGATTATACAATCTATTGTTTTATTCAGTTTTCCTGCAAGGTATTTTTGAACCTTGCAGGATTATTGAGCAACCTAATTTATTTACAAATAATCTGAATTCGATTAATGCTTTTTTAAAATCTTAGTATCTATTCTCAGTAATTCATAGGAATTTCCATTAACAGAAATTTTGCATCGGTGGTTGCTTTGATGTCCAAAGTTTTGAAATCAGTTATGCCCAAACCGTCACGTGTTTCCAATTCTTGACCGTCAACAGTTATTGTTCCAGAAATTACAAACACATAAAGTCCGTTTCCTGCTTTTTTTAATTCATACTGTTTAGAAAATCCGGCACTAAAATCGGCTAAGTGAAACCAAGCATCCTGATAAATCCAAACTCCGGCATCATCTGGATTAGGAGATAATATTTGAGCAAAATTATTTTTTTGTTCAGCAGTATCTAAAGTGATTTGCTGGTAACGCGGTTCTACATTTCTCACTTTTGGGAATAACCAAATCTGAAAAAGTTTGGTGCGCTGATCAGCATTTGGGTTGAATTCGCTGTGCTGAATTCCAGTTCCTGCACTCATCACCTGTATATCGCCAGTTTTGATAGTCTCAGTATTTCCCATACTGTCTTTGTGAGCCAAATCACCTTCTAAGGGAATAGTAATAATTTCCATATTGTCGTGCGGATGTGTTCCAAAACCCATTCCTGCAGCAACGGTGTCATCGTTTAAAACGCGTAAAGCGCCAAATTGAACTCTATCCGGATTGTACCAGCTTGCAAAGCTGAAGCTGTGATAAGCGTTTAACCATCCGTGATCTGCGTGTCCTCTTGTATCTGCTTTGTGTAAAACTGTATTTTTCATGATATATAAATTTATTGTTTTTTGTTATACAAATTTACATTCGATGTTAGTGTTTTATACTTAACCTAGATTAAGAACTAAGAAAACGTGTTCAGTGCTCAGATTTTAGTGTTCGGTGATCGATTTTGACAAGACTGAAAACGGTGACTGCGACTAAAACTACTTCCGTAACATTTTACTTTTCATTTTGCTAAAAAACTCTGGAGTTACACCAAGATAGGACGCAATTTGTTTTTGAGGCACACTGTAGATTAGATTTGTGTGTTTTTTGCAGAATTTTTCAAAACGCTCTTCGGCAGTTAAACTTAAATTGTCCATCAAGCGCTGCTGATGCGCTACCAATGAATTCTCGATTAAAATCCTGAAAAAACGCTCAAGCTGCGGTATTTCTTTATACAGAATTTCTTGATTCTCTTTGGACAATATAATTACTTCTGCATCTTCTATGACCTGAATAAAAAGGTTTCCCGGTTTTTGCGAAAGCAGACTGTACATGTCATTTATCCACCAGCCGCTTGTAGCAAAACTCAAAACGTGTTCTACAATATTGTCGTTGATGTTGAAACTTCTCAGTACGCCCGAATTTACAAAATAAGATTGTCTGCAGATTTCGCCTGCATTAAGCAAAACGGTTTTGGCTTTGTATTGCTGTGTTTCTGTTTTAGACAGGAAAAGTTCCTGTTCTTGCTGTGTAAGCGTTACATGCTGCGCAATATTTTTGAGTATTAGTGCCATTTATTTTGCTTTGGGAATAAATAAAAAATTAACTTGAAAGCACTAAGTTAACTATTTTACTTATCTCCATATCCTAAATCGAATAATTCTTAAACATATAGATCCATAACAATCGGGAAAGACGAATGTTAAAAGAAGCCATCAATACAATGACAGCAGTAATAATGGCAATGATTCTTAAGTCGAAAGTTTCTGTGAAAAATTGATGGGCAATTAGATAAGTGGCAATTCCCTGTGCTACGGTTAAGCCATAGTTTACATACATGGCACCAAAGAAATACCCGGGTTCTTTCTCGAATTTGAATTGGCAATGAGGACAATATGGATTCATTTTTGGAAAGCCAATGTTGAAGAAGATATTTTTTTCGTTAAATACTTTTCCTTCAAGACAATGCGGGCAATCATTACTTAGGATGTGAACAAGTGTGTGTGACATTTTTAAATTTTTTTCAAAGGTATTTTTTATCCGTGTCACAGATGTTTTCTATATTCGCTAATTATAGGACAATAAAGACATGGAGGAACTATGAGCAAATATCCGATTTATTCGATTCAGCGATTTAACTGTAATGATGTTAATAGTGATTTCTATATTAATACCTTCAAAAATCACTTAGTGGATCACAGTTTTGTCGAAGAACCACATAGGCATAATTCGTATGTGTTGGTTCTTTTTACCAATGGATCAGGAACGCATGACATCGATTTTAATACTTTTGGGATTCAGCCTGGCAGTATGTTTTTTCTGCAGCCAGGGCAAATGCATCATTGGAGTTTGTCTGATGATATTGATGGGTTTGTTGTGTTTTATTCTCAGGAAATGTACAATTTGTATTTTAGGCAAAAAGCAATTGAGGCTTATCCGTTTTATTATTCTTTAGGTAATTCGCCCGAAATGGTTTTTGATGCTGAAGAATCAAAAGCGATGGAGTTTTATTTTTATAATATGCTTGAGGAATATCAAGGGAATAAAATCATGAAGCAGGATAAAATTATGAATTTATTGGACAGTATTCATATCGAAATTGCGAGAAAATATAATGAGGAATATGTTTTGGAAACTCATTCCTATAATGTGAAAATCAAAGATTTTGATTTGCTTTTGGAAAAATATTTTTGGACAGAAAAAGCGCCTTCATTTTATGCATCCCAACTCCATATTACACTGAAACATTTGAATAGAATATGCAATGAAATCTTGAAAAAAACCACCACTCAAGTAATTACGGACAGAATTATTCTGGAAGCAAAAAGAATGCTGATGGATAAAAAAAGAACAGTCAGCGAAATTGCAACAGAGTTGGGTTTCGATGACTATTCTTATTTTGTCAGGCTGTTTAAAAAGCATGCCGGTATGACGCCGACAGTTTTTCGGGTTTTTAAATAGCTTTTAATGGGTTTGTATATTTTTCTTTTAAACACATAGAAACATAGAATAAAACAGAAAATACAAGACGCTTTGCTTAAGATAGTTTTCATAGCGCTATGTGTAAAAATGTATTTTCTAAAACTTATCTTTTTTTAAAAGAGTAATTCTATGTTTCTATGTGTTGAAAAAATGAATTTAAAGGTAAACTAATAATGCACTTTAATTAATTGAGCCGCTTCTTTTGCTTTTTCCACTATTTCTTCAATTGGAGTATCTAGAGTGTCATTGACTAAAGCCACACCCATTCTGCGGTATGGTCTTGAAGTAGGTTTTCCAAAAATCCTAAAATCAGTTTTGGGTAATGCTGCGATTTTTTCTATTCCTGCAAAAGTTGGGTTTGTTGAATTTTCGGAAGCCAAAATTACAGCGCTGGCTCCTGCTTTTTCTAAATTAATTTCGAAAATGGGCAAGCTCAAAATAGCACGCAAATGCAATTCGAATTCATTAAAATTCTGTGTTCCTGCCAAAGTAACCATTCCAGTGTCGTGAGGTCTTGGTGATAATTCAGAGAAATAAACACCGTCATCGGCAAGGAAAAATTCCACGCCAAACAATCCTGCTCCGCCCAAGGCTTCGGTTACTTTTTCGGCCATGTCTTGTGCTTCATATAAATCTTTGTCAGATACTTTTGCAGGTTGCCAGCTTTCCTGATAATCCCCGCGTTCCTGTCTGTGTCCGATTGGCGCGCAAAACAAAGTAGGATTGTTGTTTTGAACTACGGTCAATAAGGTGATTTCCGAATTGAATTTTACAAAAGCCTCGACTATGACTTCTACAACATCGCCACGGGAGCCTTCTACGGCATATTGCCATGCTTTGTCAATGTCAGCAGCGGTTTTTATGGTTGATTGTCCTTTTCCAGACGAAGACATTAATGGTTTTACTACGCATGGCATTCCAACAGCTTCAACTCCTTTGTGTAATTCTTCGGCTGTTGTGGCATAACGGTAATCAGCAGTTTTTAAACCTAATTCTTTGGCAGCCAAATCCCGAATAGCTTTTCTATTCATGGTAAAGTTTGCCGCTTTTGCAGAAGGAACTACAGTAATGCCTTGTTTCTCGTAATCATAAAAACGCTCGGTTCTGATGGCTTCTATTTCGGGAACGATAAAATCAGGCTGGTGTTTGGCTACGATTTTGTCTAGAGCGTCTCCATCAAGCATATTGATGACTTCAAAACCGTGTGCTACTTGCATAGCTGGGGCATTTTCATAACTGTCAACGGCAATTATGGTTTGCCCAATGCGTTGTGCAGCAATTGTAAATTCTTTTCCTAATTCGCCCGAGCCTAGAAGTAGTATTTTCATTATTTTGAACTTTATATGTTGAAATTTCCTGTGATTGGGAATATTGTTTTAGATTGTAGCAAAAATACATTTTTTGTATGAAATTCTTTTGAAATTGGTTTTGGTATTTATTTGCTATTTTGTGAATAATGGTATTGTGTGCCTATTCGTCTGTTTGCGTGAGAGCACACTCAACGGTTTTCTTAAATGAAAAAAGTTCCAGTTTTCAAGTTGTGAAACCTGAAACCTGGAACTTGTAATTTGAAGCAAATGTAATATTATGCAGGAACTTCGGTAAGCGTAACTGCTTCTTTGATTCGGCGTAAAGCTTCTTTTAATAATTCATCGCTGGTTGCATAAGAGAAACGGATACAATTTGGGTTTCCAAAAGCATCACCTGTTACAGTTGCAACACAAGCTTCGGCCAAAAGATACATTGAGAAATCGTTAGCATCTTTGATAAGGGTTCCTTTTAATGTTTTTCCGAAGAAAGAAGAAACGTCTGGGAATACATAGAATGCTCCTTCTGGAACGTTGATTTTGATTCCTGGAATTTCTTTTAATAAACCAACAACTAAATCTCTGCGGCTATGGAAAGCCTGAACCATGTGGTTTAATACGCTTGGATCAGCATCTACAGCAGTAATAGTGGCGCGTTGTGCTACGGAATTAGCTCCGGAAGTTACTTGCCCTTGGATTTTAGTACATGCTTTAGCGATAAATTCTGGTGCTCCAATGTAACCAATTCTGTATCCTGTCATTGCAAAAGCTTTGGCAACTCCGTTTACAGTAATTGTTTTTTCTAACATTCCAGGAATAGATCCGATACTGCAGAAAGTTCCTGAGAAATTGATATGCTCATAGATTTCGTCAGCAACTACATATATGTTTGGGTATTTTTCCAATACTTTAGCCAAGGCAGTTAATTCTTCTCTGTTGTAAACAGATCCGGAAGGATTACAAGGAGAAGAGAACCACATCATTTTTGTTTTTGGCGTGATAGCAGCTTCTAATTGTTCTGGCGTGATTTTGAAATCAGTATCTACAGAAGTTGGAACTTCTACAGGAACTCCTCCAGATAATTTCACGATTTCAAAATAGGAAACCCAGTAAGGTGCAGGCAGGATAACCTCGTCGCCATCATTTAGCATTACTTGCGCAATGTTGTATAATGATTGTTTTGCTCCTGTCGAAACTACGATTTGCGATGGTTTGTAATCTAATCCGTTGTCTCTTTTGAATTTTCTGCAGATAGCATCTTTTAAATCGCCATATCCGTCAACTGGAGAGTATGTGCTGTAGTTTTCGTCAATAGCTTTTTTTGCAGCTTCCTTGATAAAATCTGGAGTATTGAAATCTGGTTCTCCTAAGCTTAAACTGATAATGTCTTTTCCTTGTGCTTTTAATTCTCTTGCCAATGCAGCCATCGCTAATGTTTGTGATGTAGCTAAATTGTTAATTCTGTCTGAAAGTGGATTGCTCATTAAATTGTAATTTTTTGGTTTATTCTTTTTTTAGATAATTATTATAGTGCGGGTTCTAGACCCAATGTTCTTAAATGTTTAAAGTGCGCAACAACAGCAGCTGACATTGTTTTATACTCGTAATATGGCAATTGGCATTCCTTGGCTGTTTCTTTTACGATTTTTGCAATTTTACCGTAATGCACATGACTAATATGAGGGAAAATATGGTGTTCGATCTGGTGGTTTAATCCTCCAGTGTACCAGTTTACGATTTTGTTTTTTGGCGCAAAATTTACTGTGGTAAATAATTGGTGTATTGCCCAGGTGTTTTCCATTTCGCCAACTTCGTTTGGCTGGGGATTGGCAGCTTCATCAACCACGTGTGCCAATTGAAATACTATACTTAAGATTAATCCGGCAGTGTAATGCATTACAAAAAATCCAACCAAAACTTTCCACCAAGTGATTCCAATAACCATTGGCAAAACAATCCAAATGCCCATGTAAATGACTTTTGTAATAATTAATGTTGTCCAAAGTATTTTTGGACTTTTTGGCTCACCATAAGATAATTTTCTTTTTAGGTAATTCCTCATTTGTTTGAAATCGGTTGTAATAGCCCAGTTAAATGTTAATAAACCATATAAAAATACAGCATAATATTGTTGGAATCTATGGAATTTGTGCCATTCTGCTTCTTTAGAGAAACGCATAATTCTACCTGCTTCTAAGTCTTCATCATGTCCAATTATATTAGTATAGGTATGATGCAATACATTGTGCTGTACTTGCCAGTTATGAACATTTCCCGCCAAAACATATATGGTTCCTCCCATAAATTTATTGACCCAGCTTTTGGTAGAATAAGATCCGTGGTTGGCATCATGCATTACGTTCATTCCTATTCCAGCCATTCCTATTCCCATAATGATAGTTAATAGAAGGTGAGCCCAAAAAGGCATGTCTAAAGTAAGTATCAAAAAATAAGGAATAAGAAAGACAGTGAAAAGAATTACAGTCTTCAAATGGATCTTCCAATTGCCTGTTTTCTCAATATTATTTTCTTTGAAATAGCTGTTAACTCGAGAATTAAGGGTTCTGAAAAACTTTAAATTGTCTTGCTTTGCAAATGTAGGTGCAGTATTGTTCATATAATTTTTTGAATATTTGCAAAGGTAACCAATATAAATTTTCAACATACAATATTGAGTTAAATATTTCTAAGCGAAAAGCAGTACTTTTGTTAAAAATTTTTAAGATGGACGATATTCTAAAGTACTTTCCTAACTTATCTGATAATCAGATAGAACAGTTTCAAAAATTGGATTTTTTATACCACGATTGGAACGAAAAAATCAACGTTATTTCACGTAAAGATATTGACTCTTTATACACCAAACATATATTGCATTCTTTGGCTATTGCCAAAGTAAATAAATTTGAGCCGGGTACTTATGTGCTGGATGTGGGAACCGGAGGCGGATTTCCGGGGATTCCCTTGGCTATTCTTTTTCCGGAAACCCGTTTTTATCTGATTGATGTTATTGCCAAAAAGATAAAGGTGGTAAAAGCAGTTGCAGAAGCTTTAGAATTAAAAAACGTAAAAGCCGAACAGCTTCGTGCTGAAAATGTAAAAGGTGATTTTGATTTCATCGTAAGCCGAGCAGTGACCAATATGCCTGATTTTGTTTCTTGGATAAAAACAAAAATTAAGAAGCAGAATAAACACGAATTGAAAAATGGAATTCTTTATTTAAAAGGAGGAGATTTAACCGAAGAACTTAAAGATTTTCCAAAAGCGACAGAATATAATATTGCCGATTTCTTCGAAGATGAGTTTTTTGAAACCAAGAAAGTAGTGCATTTGCCATTGAAGTTTGTGGTTTAAAAAACTTCAGGTTTCAGGTTTGTCGGTACTATAAAAGCAATAGCCGAATCTTAAATTAAGATTCGGCTATTGCTTTTATAGTCAAAGGTTTTCAAGCCTGAAACCTAAAACCTGAAACTTTTAACTATTCTCCCAAAAATGGATATCTGTAATCTGTTGGAGTTATAAATGTTTCTTTAATAGTTTCTTGGAGAAGCCCAATGGAATAATCTCAAAAACAGAATCCGCTTTTTCATTGATATAAAAAAATCAGATTTTTTTATGTGTTGGAGTAGTGTAATTAACGACCTAGCTTCATTCATCCTCTATTATTTTCCGTTCATGTACTTTTATTTGCTCAGTCTGTATTAGAGGAATACCTTTACAACAGCACTAAAAACTTTTACATTGAAAATAATTAGAACAATATCGACCTATTGGAAAATTCAGCTCATAGGATGGATTACCACTTCTTTGTACTGGGGATTTTCAGCTTTTTTTAACGGTGATTTTATCTGGGAAATAGGCATAGCAGATTTAATACTGGATGTGTCTATCGGTATTGCACTGACGCATATTTACAGAAATTTTGCTTTAAAAAATGGGTGGAATAAATTAAATCTGAAAATGTTAGTTCCAAAAATTGTGCTTAGTGTTTTGGTGCTCTCCTTATTGTATATGTTTTTGATTGTTGGTAAACTTTATCTGGTACGTTTGTTTATTGTAAATAGTGTCCCAGTTTCATTTTTAGAGTTTTTCAAATCTGCACAATTACAGATTTTTATCACTGGTACCAGACTAATGTCTATTTGGGTATTGGCATACCATCTTTATCATTATTCAAGACTTGAAATAGAAACAGTAAAGGAAAATGCACGATTGTCGATTATAATAAAAGAGGCACAACTGAATAACCTGAGCGCACAGCTTAACCCACATTTCTTTTTTAATTCGCTTAATAATATAAAGTTTTTGGTATTGGAAAATCCACATTTGGCTAGGAGAGCAATTGATCTGTTATCCGAGTTGCTAAGGAATTCTTTAAACAGTAATATTGGGAGATTAGTATCCTTAAATGACGAAATTAACCTTGTCAAAGATTATTTGGAATTAGAGAAAATACGATTTGAGGAGCGTTTGCAAATAAAAATTGAAACAAGTTTAGACTTATCAAAATATTTAATTCTGCCTTTGAGTATTCAGTCGCTGGTGGAGAATGCAATAAAACATGGAATTGAAAAAAGGAAAAGTGGCGGATTTATTAATCTAAAAGTTGAAATGGAGAACAATTTTATAAAAATCAGTGTTCAAAACTCGGGAAAGTTAAGTATACAGATTAAAGATTCGGGTATCGGATTAAATAACCTGAGAGAGAGATTGTTGTTACAATATAATGGAAATGCCTCTTTTGAAATTAAAGAGCAGGAAAACGAAACGGTTTTAGCAACAATTTTACTTCCATCCGAATGAAAAAGATACAAGTTATAATAGTTGATGATGAACGTTTATCACGGGAAGAACTGAAAAGAGCATTAAAGGAGTATGATGACTTTGTTCTTATAGGTGAGGCTGAAAATGCTGATGAAGCTAAGGATTTGATCGAAACGAAAATGCCTGATTTAATTTTTTTAGATATTCAAATGCCTGAGAAATCTGGCTTCGATTTATTGGAGTCCTTAGATAATGTGCCGGCAGTATTATTCACTACAGCTTATAAMCAATATGCAGTTCAAGCATTTGAAGTAAATGCTTTAGACTATTTAATGAAACCCATACGAGAGGAACGCTTTGCAAAAGCAATTGAAAAAATAAGAAATACTATAAACTTGAAATCCTCTTTAAATAGCTTTGAAACTAAAGACCGAAAAATTTTCATCAAGGATGGGGAGAAACGATTCTTTATCCAATTGGATGAAATTTATTTAATTGAATCACTTGAAAATTACACCAGACTTTTTTTTCAAGGCAAAAAAGCCCTGCAAAGGCGTTCTCTCCGCCAATGGGAAGAGATGCTGGATGAAAGTATTTTTTTTAGAATAAATAGAACTGAAATTATAAATATTAAATATATCCAAGAAGTAAATAGAGCTATCAGTGGAAGATTGGAAGTGAAATTAAAAACTGGAGAAGTATTAGAAGTATCAAACCGCCAATCAGTAAAATTCAAAAATATAAATGGGATTTAATAGCGGAATGGCGCTGATATTTTCTAATGTTAATTGCAAGTATTGATTGTTTTTATACCAGTTAAAAATTAAGATTTAAATAAAACTACCTAAATAAAACTCTTCAATGAAACCAATTTTAAATTTTATATTTATTTTTTTAATAGTATCAAAAGCTTTCTCACAGCAAACAAGTGTAATAAAATCAGAAGATGATAAAAGTGCTTATGATATTCAGGACAGTGTGATGATTAAAACCCGCGATGGTGCATTTATATCAGCAATGGTAGTTCGGAAAAAAGGAAGCAGTACTCCAAAACCTGTCATCCTTCAATTTACTATTTATGTTAGGGACAAAGGAAGAGATGTCAAATCCTTAAAAGAATCGGTAGACAAGGATTATGTGGGCGTAATCGCTTATACAAGAGGTAAACGATTTAGCCCCAATGAAATATTTCCTTATGAAAATGACGCGAATGATGCTTACGATGTCATCGATTGGATTAGTAAGCAAAAATGGTGCAATGGAAGCGTAGGGATGTATGGCGGTAGTTATAATGGGTTCACGCAATGGACTGCTTGCAAAAAAATGCATCCTGCACTTAAAACGATAGTTCCTAATGTCGCCAATAGACCTGGAATGGGATTGCCAATGGAAAACAGCGTATTTGTAAATCCCAATTATGAATGGTCGTTTTATGTTGGGAATAATAAATATTTGGATACAGTAGCGGGAAACGATAGACAACGGTTTAGAATAATGCAAAATAAATGGTGGCAATCAGGCGTAGCCTATAAAAAAATGGACAGCGTTGATGGTAGTCCAAATAGATTGTTTCAACGATGGATAAGCCATCCTTCATTTGATAATTATTGGCAGAAAATGGCACCATACGGAAAAGAATTTGCACAAATAAATATTCCTGTGTTAGCTTTTGACGGGTATTACAACGATTCTCAAAATTCAAGTTTGTATTATGTAAGAGAACTTCAGAAATATAATCCACAAACTCCTGTTTACGTAATTATTGGTCCCTATGGTCACTTTGGTACTCAAGTTGGAGGCGAACTTAATTTGTATGACTATAAGGTTGATTCAACAGCAATAATTAATATAAAAAAAATAACGTACCAATGGTTTGATTATATTCTAAAAAACGGCACTAAACCAGCAATGCTGAAAGATAAAATTAACTATGAAGTAATGGGTGCAAATGAGTGGAGAAGCGCTTCTTCTCTTGATAAAATGGCCAATGGTTTTCTCAAGATGTATTTGACTGATAGCAAATCAGGAAATTTTTATGCCTTAAATCCTAAAAAACCAGTTCAGAAAAAGTATCTATATCAGGAAGTTAATTTTGCTGACAGACAAGCGCAAAATAATGAGTACTATCCAGATCCCATCATCAGAAAAGAGATTGACACGAGCAATGGATTTATTTTTATAAGTGAACCTTTGAAAGAATCAATGTTAATTAATGGCTCATTTTTAGGGGAAATAAAAGCAAGTATCAACAAAAAAGATATGGATATTGGTGTTACTTTATATGAAGTAATGCCAAACGGAGATTATTTTCATTTGTCTTACTTTTTAGGCCGTGCCAGTTATGCCAAAGACATTGCAAAAAGGAATTTGCTTAAACCAAATGAAATAGAATCTATCCTCTTTTCGAATACGCATTTGGTCAGTAAGCAATTGAGCAAAGGAAGTCGTTTGCTTGTGGTTATCAATGTCAATAAGAATCCATTTTCTCAATTGAATTATGGTACAGGTAAAGAAGTTAGTGATGAAACTATTGAGGATGCAAAAGAGCCGTTAAAAGTAAAATGGTATAATGATAGTTATGTAAAAATTCCGATTTGGAAGTAAAAGGTTCAGTTAATAACAAAACCCACAAGAATTCAATTTATTTTGAATTCTTGTGGGTTTTTAAATCTTAAATCAAGAATCTCCAATCGAAATCCTCAATCTTTTAAAACTATTCTCCCAAAAACGGATATCTGTAATCAGTTGGAGTAACAAATGTTTCTTTGATTGTTCTTGGAGAAGCCCAACGCAATAAGTTCAATGCCGAACCAGCTTTGTCATTGGTTCCAGAAGCTCTTGCTCCGCCAAAAGGCTGCATTCCTACGATAGCTCCAGTTGGTTTGTCATTGATGTAGAAGTTTCCGGCAGCGTTTTGTAAAGCTATTGTAGCTTCTTCGATAGCATAACGGTCTTGGCTGAAAACAGCTCCAGTTAAAGCATATTCAGATGTAGTGTCAACCAATTTCAATGTTTCAGCCCATTTCGCATCTTCATAAACAAAAATCGTCATAACAGGTCCGAATAATTCGGTTTCCATTGTTGTGTATTTTGGATTTGTTGTTACGATGATAGTTGGTTCAACAAAGTAACCAACAGATTTGTCGTAATTCCCTCCAACAATAATTTCTGCGTCAGCATCTTTTTTGGCTTGGTCAATAAAACTGGCCAATTTGTCAAAAGATCCTTCATGGATTACTGCGGTAATAAAGTTGCCAAAATCTTCCGGAGAACCCATTTTCATAGATTTTGTATCTGTAATCAATTGTTCTTTGACAGCAGGCCATAAGCTTTGCGGTACATAAGCTCTTGAAGCAGCAGAACATTTTTGTCCTTGAAATTCAAATGCGCCACGAACGATTCCAGTGGCTACTTGTTTTGGATTGGCACTTGGGTGAGCAATGATAAAATCTTTACCGCCAGTTTCTCCAACTATTCTTGGGTATGTTTTATAATGGTGAATATTAGTTCCAATTTTGGCCCAAATATCTTTGAATACATGAGTTGAGCCTGTAAAGTGAATTCCAGCAAAATCACGGCTAGCCAAAATAGTATCGGTAATCATCAAAGCATCTCCAAAAACTACGTTGATAACACCATCAGGAACTCCTGCTTCTTTGAAAACATCAATAATAATTTTTGCAGAGAAAACTTGACTGTCACTTGGTTTCCAGATGACAACATTTCCCATCATGGCAGCACTTGCAGGAAGATTAGCTGCAATAGCTGTAAAGTTGAAAGGCGTTACTGCGTAAACAAAACCTTCAAGCGGTCTGTATTCTAAACGGTTCCACATATCTGAAGCCGATTTTGGCTGATCTGCATAAATCTGTGTCATGAATTCTACGTTGAAACGTAAAAAATCGATCAATTCGCAGGCTGCGTCAATTTCGGCTTGATGAATATTTTTGGATTGCGCAATCATAGTTGCGGCATTAATTTTTGCTCTGTATGGCCCAGCGATTAATTCGGCTGCTTTAAGGAATATGGCAGCTCTTTGTTCCCAAGCCATATTTGCCCAAGCTTCTCTTGATTCTAATGCGTTGGCAATGGCTTTTTCAATATGAGTTTTTTCGGCCAAATGATAAGTGCCCACGATATGCTGATGATCGTGTGGAGCCGTCATATTTCGGGTGTTTCCCGTTCTGATTTCTTCATTTCCAATATACAATGGGATATCGATTTTGGAATTCCACATAGCTTTGTAAGTGGCTAGAACTGAAGTTTTTTCTGGAGAATTTGGAGCGTAACTTTTTACAGGTTCGTTTACCGCCTTGGGTACATTAAAAAATCCTTTTAGCATGTCTTTTATAATTAATTAGTAAGCAATTATATAATTTGATGCAAAAGTACAAAGGAAAGATTTAAATTGTGCTAAAATTGTTGTAATTAAAGTCAATTTAATTTAAAGCAAAAGGAGCACACATTTTAAAAGTAGGTACGATAACCCTAAAAGATTTGGTAGAAGTAAAATTTATCATGTTGAAATATCCTTTCATTGCCCCATAAGGAGATGATAATAAACAGCCGGAACTATAAGTATGCTGTTCTCCAGGTTTTAAAACTGGTTTTTTGCCGATAACACCTTCTCCGTCAACATATTCTAAATCATTTAAGGAGTCGTAGATTTCCCAATGGCGTGAAGTCAATTGAACAGAGTCTTTACTATAGTTTTCAATCGTAATTTCATAACTAAAGGCAAAATGAATCTTGTAGTTTTTGAAGTAGGTTCCTTCAAAACTAGTCAATACCGAAATTTTAATGCCTCTTGTTATTTGTGAAACCATGTTAATGAGCTAATTAAGTGCTGTATGGCGACAAATCTACGAAAAAAATGAATATTCTATTTAAAATTTTTCAAAGTTTTCTAATTTGTTATGTTTAATGAATTGGCGGTTCCTTTTCCAATAACTTTTACATATCGGTCAGTATTTCCTTTGTAGTAAACCAATACCGTATAATCATTTTCAGTTTGATAGAAATTTCCATCAATTGCATTTTCTAAGTCGATAAATCCTTTATTGTCTACTGTTGTATATTGATAGTTTGTAAATCCCTGCTTGATTAAAATTGCTTTTTCATAAAGCCCTTTTTCAGTGTTAAAATCCATTTTGTTTTCGGGAGTTGTGCTGTAATTATTGAACATTCCCATTATATAAACAGAAGAACTCGGATTAGCCAAAGGAGCAGACAGGCTAAAATAAACCCAAGAATAGTCGGCTTCAATTGTATTGTTTTCTCCGTCTAGTTTTCTGATTGAAAAATTTCCGTTAAGATCGGAATAGTTGGAATAGGGAAAATTGGCTTTAGCACTATTAGTAAATAAATGCGTATTGTAAATACCATTATTCGAATTAACGAAACTCACATAATTATTAGCATTTTTGATGTCTTTGGAATCAAAATTTAAAAATTCATTGCCAGCCCAAAATTGCGTTTCTTGGTCGTATTTATAAACAAAAACATTGCCTATATTGTATTGTGGGACAATATTCTTAATCGCAGTATTGAAATTGCCGTTTTGAAGTAAAACCACTTTTAGATTTTGTGTCGGATTTTGCAGCAGAAAATCGTCAGTGTTGATTTCGAAATTCAGATTGTGTTTCGAATAAATGTTTTTGACAGTTCTCGGGCGTCTTATTTTTAAAGGGACAGATACGATATTGTCATACAGTACAAAATACCTTTTCAAAATGACCTCTTTATCAGAATTTAAAATGATAAGCACATAATTCCCGCTTAATTTTATTTTGGTGTAATCATTTGGAATGGATAATCGGTAATGAGAGAAAATCTGTAATGTATTGAAAGAGTTCACGTATTCCTGAATTTTTTGGCTGTCAAAACCGGAAAGGTATTCGCTTTTTGGAATATCTGTGGGTACCCAATTATAGTCGCAATGGGTGATTTCGTAATAATAGTCGACTTCATTGCCAAATAAGTCGTCAAACTGAAATTCAAAGGATTCTCCTAATTGAAAGATGGGAACAACGTTTTGACTGTTCTGAACAAATGAAGCAGTTTTAATGTTATATGGAGGCGCTATTTCAGTCTGAACTTGGGCTGTTAAGGTTAGGCAGAAGAAAGAAAGAAGTAAAACGGCTATTGATTTCATTATTGACTATCGTTCATGAGTTGTAAATATACAAATTATTATGAAAGCTGTATACATTAAGCTTTAGGTAAAAGGCTTATTGCGTATAGCTTAAAGTCTAAAGCTATTCCAAAATAAAATCCAAATTCTCCTCAATTTCGTCACCAATGTAATTTTCGTCCAAAAGGGAATCGGACAATAATTTTTTACTTTCCTGCAGGCGGATGATTTTTTCTTCAACGGTATTTTTGGTGATAAATCGAATCACATTTACTTTGTTCATCTGTCCAATTCGATGTGCACGGCCAATTCCCTGTTTTTCCGAAAAAGGATTCCACCATGGATCCAGAAAAACGACATATGAGGCTTTAGTAATGTTGAGCCCAACGCCACCAGCTTTCAAAGAGATGAAAAACAGCAGCGGTTTTTCTTGTAGCTGGAAACGGCTGACCTGATATTCCCGCTCTTTCAAAGGGGTTTCTCCGGTGAGTTCGCAGAAATCGATTTTGTTTTCTTTGCACCACGTTTTGTAAAAATCCAAATTGGATACAAACGAACTGAAAACTATTGTTTTTTGGTTCGATTGTACCAAAGTTTCCAGATAATGAGTCACAGCAATATATTTTCCCGAATCCATTTCCGATTTGGAATCAATCATTTTTGGGTGATTGCTCAATTGTCTCAATCTCATCAAGGTGTTGATGATGCTGATTTTGTCCACACCAAAACCATCAGTTTTTAATAGCGAGTTTCGAGCTTTGGATTTTTCTTCTTCGTAAAGTTTTTCCTGTTCGGATTCCATTTCGCAATAGAAAATCTGTTCGGACAGTTCTGGTAAATCTTTTAAAACCTGTTCTTTGGTGCGTCGCAGAATAAAAGGACTGATAAGATTTTTCAGTTCCAGTAAACTGTTCTCGTCTTGTTTTTTCTCGATTGGGAGTTTATAATTTTCGGCAAAAAAAGCATAGCTCCCCAAAATATTCGGATTGATAAACTGCATTTGCGACCATAAATCATCGAGTGAATTTTCTATTGGAGTTCCGCTCAGTGATATTTTGGAATTGGCTTTTATCTGATTGATGGCCTTGAAAATCTTGGAATTCTTGTTTTTGATGTATTGGCTTTCGTCCAAAATCAAATACCTGAAATTGTATTTTTCTAAAATAGAGATATCTCTGGAAACGACAGCGTAACTAGTGAAAATCAAGTCGTATTTTTCTAATTTTCTCGAAAGCAGTTTTCGGTCGTTGCCAATGTATTGCACTCTGCGAAAATGCGGTGTGAATTTTCGGGCTTCATTATACCAATTGAAAACCAATGACGAAGGCAGAACAATCAAAGCTTTCAGATACTCTTTTGGCACAGGAATTTCATTTCCAAACAAATCGAGTTGAACGTTTTCGGCTTTTTCAAAATCCAATTGTTCTTGTACAGCAACGAGTGTGGTCAGGGTTTGCAATGTCTTCCCCAATCCCATATCATCAGCCAAACAAGCGCCAAGACCATTATTATAATGTTCTAATAACCATTTGACACCTTCAATTTGATAGGGTCTCAATGTCGCTTTTACCAATGTTGAAGGCTGATACTCAATGTCCGCTTTTAAATTTATCGAATCTTTAAGCTCTGGAATGCTTTCTAGAACTGCAAAATTGCTTTTGAGTAAACTGAGATTTCCGTTTTGAATTTTCGCCAATTTTGCCATTGGACCATAAAGCGTCATCCATTCGATTGGAATCAAAAAGTAGTTTTCATTAGGTAAAAGAAAAAGTCGGTTTCGGTTTTTTATGTTATCAATAATTTCACTGAAACTAAATTCAAATTCCTCACAAACGACTATCATTTTAATGTCAAACCAATCGCTTTTGACTTCATTCGAAAATTGAATAGCCACTTTTTGAGTGTCAATTTTCTTGCTGTCGATTTTTAAATTTTTAACCGAAAAACCCGAAGATTCGAGAATTTCCTGATTTTCGATTGCCCATTGTATTGTTGCGTATGGATCTTGTTTTTCTGCTTTTGGCGAAAGCCCAAACAAACTGTTTTCGGTTTTGGACAAACCTAGTTTTAGTAATTGATCTGTAAATAATGATTCAGTTTCAGAACGTTTGAATTGAATGAGTTTGATATTGTTTAAATCGCTTAAATCAATATTCGAATGCGTTTTTTTAGTTGAATTTAAGTCAAAGGAATAACCGTTATAATCGAAAACTAAATTGACATAATAACTGTTTTTGAAAAAATCCAACACTGGCTGAATCGAGCAGGAAACGATTTTGTTTCTGGTTTCAATCTCAAATCCTGTTGCAGTGATGTCTGCTTTTTTTGCTACATCCTTGATGAATTTCTCAAAATAGTCAGGAACTAATTTAGACGGAATCTCAATGGATTTTTTTGTCAAAAAAGGGGTGATTTTTTTGGAATTTATATGTTGTAAATGAAAAATTTTTCTGTCCACAATGAGCCAGCTTGGTTCGTCCAAAAGCAATTCGATTTTGGTATCCAAAGGATAAAAAACAGTTTGATCGTCCTTTAAAGCTAGAGTATAAGTAATGCCATTTTCGTGTTTGTCAAAATGGAGCTGCGTTTTCAAAGACGGATAATTGCTAGTAATACGGCTATTCCTGAAATCTTTCTCAATGCCCAAATTCATAGACAAAGGAAAATTTTCTTGTTTGATTAAAGTGTAAAACTGGTCTAGGTTCGTTTTTGTAAATTGGCGAATGCCAAATTCCAATTTGGAGTCTTTGAGTAAATCATCAATGGTCTTGGCCGATTTACTGTTTTTGCTGAATTTTTTAAAAACCTTTTCGGGTTTTAAATCTTCGCAAATGGTTAAAGTTTTTTTAGTGACTGTGTCTAAATTGTCAAAAATAATCCCGAAACTTTGTAAAACTTCGGGACTTGCTTTCTTGTCTAAATATTTTATTTCCTCCGTTTGTTTGATAATATATGCTGTTGGGATATAATGATTCAGTTTTTTTTCAAAACTAATATCAAAGCAGAACTGAAAGGAATTTTCGGTTTTCAAATGCGATTATTTATTTTGCTTGCAGATTAAATTTTTTCCCGCCACAGATTTTAAGGATTTTCACAGATTTCTTTATTTGTTTTTTTAATCTGTGGCAAAAATATTATTCAGGCCAGAGCTAGTTGATATTATTTAAAACAAACGGGAATGATTTCACCTTTTGCCAAACAATATTTTTCTACTAATTCGGGAGCAATTTTATTGGTGTAGTCTTCCTCGACAACGGTAAACCCAATGCTTCTCAGTTTGTCAAAATAATCACGGCCATAAATACGAACGTGGTCGTATTGCCCGAAGATTTTGGCGCGCTCTTTTTGGTCTGTAATAGAATCATCTGCAAAAGTTACTTCTCTTTTCAAATCTTGCGGGATTTGAAGAATCGCCATTCCGCCCGGTTTCAAAACGCGGTATAATTCCTGCATCGCTTTGGTATCATCTGGGATGTGTTCCAATACGTGATTGCACAAAATAACATCGTATTGGTTGTCTTCAAAAGGCAAGTTGCAAATGTCTGCTTTTACATCTGCCAATGGCGAAAATAAATCAGTTGTGGTGTAGTCCAAGTTTTTTTGCTTGCGGAACATTTTGTAAAAAGCCTGTTCTGGCGCAAAATGCAATACTTTCTTTGGAGCGGTAAAAAAATCGGTTTGTTCGTTCAAATATAACCAAAGCAAACGGTGTCTTTCCAATGAAAGCGTACTTGGAGAAAGCACGTTATTGCGTTGCGTTTCGTACCCATAAGGCAACATTGACTTGAAGCTTTTTCCGTCAATAGGGTCGGTGAAATTAGTTCCTTTTAATGAAAAAGCAATAATAGGGCGTGCAACATAACTCATCCTGATTAATAAAGGACGAGGAATAGTGTTTAGTATGACTTTAAAGAGTTTTTTCATTATAGAACTAATGGGATTTTACGGAATTCATCTTCTTCGTTGCTCACGATCCCTAATTCTTTGTAGATATAGGCAAACGTCGATAAAATTTCAGGTTTTCCGTCTATAATGGCAACGTCGTGTTCGAAATGGGCAGATGGTTTGCCATCGGCAGTAGTGATTGTCCAGCCGTCTTTGTGTTGTTTGATGTTTTTGGTCCCCAAATTAATCATCGGCTCAATGGCAACGACCATTCCTTCGATGAAAAGTTTACCGCGGCCTCTTTTTCCGTAGTTAGGCATTTCGGGATCTTCGTGCATTTTTTGCCCTACACCGTGGCCAACGAGTTCTCTAACCACACCATAACCATGCGCTTCGGTATATTTTTGGATTGCGTTTCCAACGTCTTCAACACGGTTTCCAATGCGAAATTCACGGATTCCTACGTATAGAGATTCTTTGGTCACTTGAAGCAGTTTTTTAGTTTCGGGAGCCACTTCGCCAATCTCAAAAGAATAGGCGTGGTCACCGTGGTATCCATTTTTGAAAGCACCGCAGTCAACCGAAATCACATCACCGCTTTCTAAGGGTTTGTTATTTGGAATTCCATGCACCACTTGTGAATTTGGGCTCATGCATAATGAATTTGGAAAACCGTAAAGTCCAAGGAAACTAGGTACAGCACCATGATCTCTGATGAATTCTTCGGCTCTTTTGTCAAGATATAATGTTGTAACTCCTTCTTTTATTTCAGAAGCAATCATTCCTAATGTTTTTGATACGATCAATGCACTTTCGCGCATTAATTCTATTTCTTCACGGGTCTTTTGAATAATCATATTTTCAAATTTTCAGTTTGCAAAAGTACAATTTTAAAATTATTTCTTTTGTTTTCGGTTTCGGTTTGTTTTAATTTTTTGATCTAAACACAAAGTTCACAAAGAAGTCACAATGAATACAAAGCTTAGCGAACTTTGCGATATTCTTTGTGAACTTTGCGCTTGAATTTTAAAGTATAGTTGTAAATTAGCAATAAATCAATTAGTTACAGTATGAATGCATCTTTAGATCGGGAAAACAGCAAGAAGAAACAGAAGTTGAATAAAATGAAAAGAGTTGCATTCCTGTTTTTTGGAACTGCTGTACTTCTTTTTGGAGTAGCAGTTTTTTATAATATTGGAATACTAAAAGCATTTAGCGAAGCTGCAATGGTGGGGGGTATTGCTGATTGGTTTGCAGTCGTAGCTTTGTTCAGGCATCCGCTTGGAATTCCCATTTGGCATACTGCAATAATCCCTACAAAAAAAGATGAAATAGGGGAGAATCTAGGGAATTTTGTTTCGGATGAGTTTTTGACAAGAGAAAAATTAGAAGTCAAAATAGAACAGTTTAATGTGGCTGTAAAAGCTTCGGACTGGCTGATGGAGGAGAAGAATGCTAGTTTAGCAGCTAATTTAATTACGGAAAATGTGATTCCCGGAGTTTTGAAAACGATAGATGATGAGCAGGTAAAGCATTTTGTGCAAACGCAATTTAGTGACAAACTAAGCAAATTGAATTTTGCCGAATGGATTGCTCTGGGGCTGGATTCATTGGCGAAAAGTGAAAAGCAAGAAGAACTGGTGACCAATGTTCTCAAAACGCTTATCATTGAATTGCATAACAACAAGCATTTGATTGAAGAAAAGGTGAAGAGCTCTACTCCATTTTTGTCTTTTGGCTTAGCCGACAAAAAAATAACCGAAGGCGTTTTTAACGGCTTGTACGATTTTTTGGAACAGGCAAGCCATCAGGACAGCGCAATTCGCAAAAGGATAAATGACTATGTGATGAGTTTCATTACCGAGCTGAAAGAATCTCCCGCAATGCAACAGAAAGTCAATGATTTGGTTCTTGGCTTTGCCAATAAAAAAGAAGTGCAGGATTATATTAGCGGTATTTGGCAGGAAATTAAAATTGCTATAGCTCATGATTTGGCTAAAAAAGAGGAATCAACGATAAAAAAGAGCATTGCCAATATGATTCAGGGTTTTGGCAAAGGAATACAAGCCGATCAGCTGATGATAGACAAGATTAATAATTTTGTTAAAAATGATATGCTTTCGGTGCTGATCAGTAACAAAAAAATGATTGGCGACTTGATATCGTCCACCGTGAAAAGTTGGGATACTGATGAAGTTTCGAAAAAATTAGAATTGGAAATAGGAAGCGATCTTCAATACATTCGGATAAATGGTACGCTTGTGGGCGGTTTGGTTGGGCTTTTGATTTATGCGACTGAATGTGTATTGCATAGTTTTATATTGTAATTTTTGAGCAGAAGAAATTTAATCTGCGGCAATGCAATGGATGATTTTATCTTTTTGTAATTTGAATATGAGCGTTGTCATATTTTATTTTTTCTATTTGTTTTACTTTTGTTATAAATATAACATTTATGGGAAAATATGTAACTGCTGAGGAGGCTGTCAAAGTCGTAAAATCAGGTGATAGGGTTTATCTTCAAGCTGCAGCGGCTGCGCCAACGATTCTTGCCAATGCTTTAACCGAAAGAGCTTCTGAATTGCGAAATGTAGAAATATGTCATTTGCATACCGAAGGCGAAGCGCGATACGCTAATCCTGACCTTGCCGAAAGTTTTCATGTCAATTCATTTTTTATTGGCGGGAATGTTCGGCATACTTTAAAAGCGGGGAACGGTTCATATACTCCTGTTTTTTTGAGTGAATTGCCGCGTCTGTTTCGAAGAAATGTATTGCCCCTTGATGTTGCTTTTATTCATGTTTCACCGCCTGACAGCCACGGATATTGTTCCCTTGGAGTTTCTGTGGAAGCTTGTGTTGCTGCGATTGAGAATGCGAAAATTGTGATAGCGCAGGTAAATCCTCAGATGCCAAGAACTTTTGGTGACGGAATTCTTCATATTTCAGAAATAAATTATATGGTGGCCGTGGATGTGCCTATTTATTCTCATGAAGTGGAACTTTTTACCGCAGAAGAAGATAAAATAGGGGATTATATTGCTTCTTTGATTGAGGACAGGAGTACACTTCAAATGGGAATTGGATCGATTCCTAATGCCGCATTAAGCAAATTAGAGAATCATAAAGATTTAGGATTACATACCGAAATGTTTTCGGATGGTGTAATTGATTTGATTGAAAGCAATGTGATCAATTGTAATTATAAAGGATCATTAAGAGGAAGAGTGCTGTCCACTTTTGTGTTAGGATCTAAGCGGTTGTATGATTTTGTAAGTGATAATCCGTTTATTGAATTACGGGAATCTTCTACAGTAAATGATACTGCGAGAATCAGGAAAAATCCAAAAATGATTGCTATTAATTCAGCTATAGAAGTTGATTTAACCGGACAGGTTTGTGCTGATTCTATTGGGCCAAGAATGTATTCGGGTGTTGGGGGACAAATGGATTTTATACGTGGCGCATCTTTAAGCGATGGAGGAAAAGCGATTATTGCTTTGCCGTCAACCACCAAAAACGGATTAAGCCGTATTGTTCCTTTCTTGAAACAAGGAGCTGGAGTGGTAACCACGAGAGGTCATATTCATTATGTAATTACCGAAAACGGAATTGCCGATTTATATGGTAAAACTTTAAAACAGCGCGCTGTCGAAATGGTTAAGATCGCCCATCCTAATCATCAGGAAAACATTGAGCGGGAGTACTTTTACTTGTTGGATAAAATGTAAAGAAAATGGGCGCAAAAATTAATTTCACGCCCATTTTTGTTTATTAAAGAAAAAACTAATTGGTTTTTATATTTATAGTAATGAATGACAAGTCATTGCTGCCGGCTGTTCAATTCCCATCAAGGCAAGAACAGTAGGGGCAATATCTCCTAATACTCCATTGTTAATGGTTTTCAAGTCTTTGTCAACAAGAATGATTGGCACTGGATTTGTTGTGTGAGCGGTATTTGGTGAACCGTCAGGGTTAATCATCGTTTCACAGTTACCGTGGTCAGCAATAATAATGGTTGTATAATCATTGGCCAGAGCGGCTTCAACTACTTCTTTTACGCAGGCATCAACTGCTTCACATGCTTGTATTGCAGCACTCATAATTCCCGTATGCCCAACCATGTCACCATTGGCAAAGTTTAAACATACAAAATCAACTTCACCTTTGTTTAATTCAGGAACCAAAGCATCTTTCAATTCATAAGCGCTCATTTCTGGCTGTAAATCATAAGTGGCTACTTTTGGAGAGTTTCTTAATATTCTTGATTCACCTTCAAATGGAGTTTCTTGACCGCCAGAAAAGAAGAATGTTACGTGAGGATATTTTTCTGTTTCAGCAATACGGATTTGTTTTTTGTTGGCTTTTTCCAAAACTTCACCTAATGTTTCTGTGATGTTGTCTTTGTTGTAAACCACTTTCACATTCTCATAAGTTTCATCATAATTGGTTAGCGTCACATAGTACAATTTTAATTTGTGCATGTTTTGCTCGTGGAAATCCTGCTGTGATAATGCCTCAGTCAATTCACGTCCTCTGTCTGTTCTAAAGTTGAAGAAAATAACCACATCGTCTTCTTCGATAATCGCAACAGGCTTGTCATTTTCGTCCACCATAACCGTAGGTGCAATAAATTCATCTGTCACATGGTTTTTGTAGCTTTCTTTTATGGTTTCATAAGCATTAGTTGAATGAGTACCTGTTCCATTTACGACTAAATCATAAGCTAGTTTAACACGTTCCCAACGCTTATCACGATCCATTGCATAATAACGGCCAATGATAGAAGCTATTTTTACAGGAGTATTTTTGATATAATTTTGTAAATCCTGAATGTATCCTTTTCCAGATTTTGGATCTACATCACGGCCGTCAGTAAACGCGTGAATGAAAACTTTGTCCAATCCGTATTCTTGAGAAGCGTCAATTAATCCTCGCAAGTGAGAAGTGTGTGAGTGAACGCCTCCGTCTGAAACTAATCCTAAAAAATGCACTTTTTTATTGTTCTCTTTAGCGTAAGTGAATGCATCAATTAAAACCTGTTCTTTTGCAAGAGTTTTATTGTCTACGGCCAAATTAATTTTTGCTAAATCTTGGTACACAATTCTTCCAGCTCCAAGATTCATGTGTCCTACTTCACTGTTTCCCATTTGTCCTTCTGGTAAACCAACGTTTAATCCATCAGTGCGAAGCTGTGCGCTAGGGTATTTTGTATAAAGACTATTTATAAATGGAACATTTGCATTATCAATTGCAGAAACTTTCGGGTCAGGAGATTTCCCCCAACCGTCTAAAATCATTAAAATTACTTTTTTATTCATGGTGTGAAATTTTTTGCAAAGATAGGCCTTTCGCAAAAAATAGAAGTGAGTCAAAACCACTATTATACATAAAAAAGAGAAGTGCAACAAATACTTAAAATTGTGTTGCAAAAAGTAGATTTTTCTAAAAAAACTGCAAAAAAAATCCTCAAAAACCTAGTGTGAAAAACGTAATTTTTGAGGAGGATTTTGTCTTGTAAACTTGAGTTTGATTATTGTCGTTTCCTTTTTTAAATAATGGCAAAAATGCCAAATTTTTCTGCTTCAAAAATTATTAATAAAGCCAAGATGCTGTCTACAAAATATTTTTGACTTGATTATAGTCTATGAAATACTTCACGCTAACTGATAGAACATGACTCAAATCCTTATTATTAAGAAGGCTGGTGTAGTTGCTGCCAAAATCTTTGTTGATCAGATTGTCATATTTTGCGGCGTTGCTTCGGTATAAAATTGTCAATTGGCTTCCGGGGGCAAACCACCAGTTGTAGGATACATCCAAATTCCAAGTGATGAGGTTCTGATTTTTGTTGTCAGCATACGTGTCATAAGGGGTTAGCCTGCCGTTGTTTTCAAGTTCGTAGAAACTTTTGTTTTCGGTATAGGACCAATAATAGCGGGCTGAAATTCCAAAATTCATTTTACTGCTCAACGAATATTTGCCGTTGAGGTTATTGGTGTAATTGATGACATTTCGGTTGGCATAAATTATGACATCAGGAGGCAGAGCATCATTGTTGAAACCATTGTCTACATAGCCTTTGTTGTTGTTTTGGCGAAAAAAATTGAATTCATAATTTAATGCTAAGCGGTCATTGAAACGGTATCTCGGACTTAAATAAAAACCATACGAATTTCTGTGCGGTTCACTCAACACTGCTATTGACGGATTGAAATCAAAAGCAAATTTGTTGTTGTAATTGGTCGATATCGAAAACCAGCTCCCAAAACGGGTAGGATTAATACTGTATCGGCCTTCTTTTCTGGGTTCGTAGTAATTATAGGTTTCAACAGGACGGTATTCTAACCCAAAACCTATATAATGATTCTTTTTTGTAGTGGAATTAACGTTCAGATTGATTTGGTCTGATTGTAATTTGCCTGTTTCTTTTTGGAATTGAGTATAGGCGTTAATGTTGGTATTGAAAGAATTGAACGTTTTAGTCGGCTTAAGAATGCGATAACTGGTATTGCCATAAAAACTATAATAATTGGTTTCGAAATTAATTCCCAAATCGTTATTATCAAAGTCTTTTGTGATCATATTGGTTTCTGTATAAAAGCGGTATTTACCGCTGGTTTTTGAAAAGCTCAATAAGGAATTGATTCCTTTTTTTTTGTCTTCGATTTCGTTTACATAACTGTATTTGAAATTTCCGGCTAAGTTATAGGTGTTTTTGGCGGTGTTTAAATCCCAAACCAATGCCGATACATTCCCGTCTCTGAAGGAACCGTTTCTTGTAACATTTGTATTGATTAATGATACCGAAGAGTTTTTATGAAAACGCTGGTCAAAAACTAAGACATTGTAGTTTGTTAAAGGTTCTGCTAAGACATTGCGTGTTTCTTGAGTGATGGTGTCTTTGACGATTGCATATGTTTTTTGAGTAACGGCATTTAAAAACCCAATTCCGAGTCCGCCTTTTGTTCTGCCCGATATTTTGGTGGCATTGTACAAATCAACGCTGGCTGGATTTTCTGTTACAACTTCATTTGCCTGCTTTTCAGGTGAAGTGGAAGGCGGTCCGCCAATTCTTCTGGAATAGAAAAGATTTCCCTTGCTGAATAAATCGGTTCCTTCGGTAAAAAAGCCTCTGTTTTCATTAAATTGCTGTTCGAACGGACTTAAATTCAGTATCCGGTCATCGTATTTTGTTTGCCCAAAATCTGGAATAAGCATGGCATCTAAGGTGAAAGCATCATTTATTCCATATTTAATGTCTAAACCGCCTTTTAATTCTCCGTAGGTTTTTTGGTCGGCATTGGCATACGTATAAAAAGAAGCATACGGCAAAAAGAAAAGTCTTGTTGGTGTTTTTATATTTTCAATTCCCTCGACAGTTCCATTTTGTTGGGTAAATGTTCCAATTTTGTTGTCAATTAGATTCCATGAATATTTTTGGCGGTCTCTTCGTATTTCCCTAAAAAAGTTTACTCCCCAAGTTTGTTTGCTTTCGCTTGAAAAACGCAGTGCGGCATAAGGAATCCGCATTTCGACAACCCATCCAAAAGAGGTGATAACCGCCTTGCTGTCCCAAACTGCATCCCAAGAATAATCTTCGCCATTGTTGTCTGTTGCTAGGCAGTCGGCTTGACCGTCGGCGGCATTTACAAAAAACTGAAAATTTTGCTGTCCATCATTATATCCATTGATGAAAATACCGAAAAAGTCGGCTGTTCCAAAATCATCCCTTTTGTTAATTTCCCTTAGAATTTTGTTTGGTTCGTCATCATACATCAAAGCGCCAACATAGATGGCCTCGTTGTCATACAGTACACGGACTTCAGTTCTTTTATTTTGGGGAACGGCTTTTCCATTGTCTGGCTGAAACATAACAAAATCAGTTGCTATTGGCACAGATTGCCAAACGGCTTCGTCTAGTTTTCCGTCCAAAGTAATCTTTTCGGAAGAGAACTTTGTCTGCAAAGATTTCTTTTGGCTATGTGCAATAGTACAGCATAAGAGTAAAAAAAGTAAATAATGCCTTTTCATGAAATTAACAGTTAAATAGCTTAGCTTTTAAATGTTTCTAAAATTTAAAAATAGCTAGCTCTTGAATAGACTGTCTAATTATAGTTATGTTACAGTTATAACAAATAAAATATTAAAATTTGTTTTTTACCACATTGTAGTCAATATAATAGCGAATGCTGACTGAAAATATATTTATCATATTGCTCCTGAAAATGTCTGAAAGATTGCTTGAAATGTCTTTCTTAACCTGATTGGTTTCTTCTAAGGCGTAATTTCGGTACAGGAGAATAATTTCGCTTCCGGGAGCAAACCACCATGAGTAAGAAAGATCTAAATTCCAAGAATTGAAATTTCTGTTTTTGTTTAGATTGTAACTTGAATTAGGAGTTAGGCTTCCATCGTCTTGTAGGGTAAAAAAATCATGGTTTTCTGCATAGGACCAATAATACCGGACATCAAGATTTAAAGCCATTGTGTTGGTGATCGCAAATTTTCCAGTGAGTATATTGGAAAGAATTTCTCTGTTTCTTTCCGCAAAGACAATACCGTTATTGTCATATCCAATTCGGCCTCGATCATTTTTTTTGTTAGTGTATTCTAAAGCGTATTCCAAAGAAAATTGATTGCTAAACCGGTATTTTGGATTGACATAGACGCCATATGTCTGCCTGTTTTCTTCTTCATATTTTACAAAAGAAGCAGTTGCATCAATTGTAAATGCATGGTTTCTGTTCCATTCAAATCCAAAATAAGAAGATAGCCTTTTGGGAACACGGACATAGCGGCCATAAACGCGGGGTTCATAGAAGTCATAAGTTTCCTGTGGTGTATAAAGAACAGAAAATTCATAATAAGTGTTGTTTAAAGAGGAGGCTCCAACAGTAGTTTTTAGATAATCTTCTTGAAATTTTTCTGTCGTATTTTGAATCTCTAAATTGGCTTCCTGTGTTATTTTAAATGAATTAAAAACGGTAGTCGGGTTAAGAATTCTATAGCTTATATTGCCATAAGCGGCGTGATAGTTGGTGTAAAAAATTAATCCAAGATCATTGATATCGTAATTTTTTGAAATATATTTTCCTGAAATTTCGTAACGAATTTTTCCGCTTGTTTTTTCAAAATTCAATGCTGTTTTATAGCCATTATAATCTTCGTAGGTGTTTATGCTGCTGTATTTAAAATCTCCGTTTAAGCTGTAGCTGTTTTTTTTTGTATTCAAATCAAACAAAAGACCCGAAACGTTTGCGTCTCTAAATCCGCCGTTACGGATTGTGTTGGTATTGATAAAGGTTATGGACGAATTTTGGTTAAAACGCTGGTCTAATACTATTATGTTATAATTGGCAAGCGGCTCAATGGTTTCTTTTCTTGTGACAGAAGTTATTGTATCTTTTATTGTGGCGTATGTTTTTTCTGTGATGGCATTCAAGAAACCAATTCCTAACCCTTTTTTGGTACGGCCTGACACTTTAATAGCGTTGAGTAAATCTACAGTGCTTGGATAATCTGTAATTACTTCATTTTTTTTCAGAATAGGTTCAGTACTTGGAAAACCTCCAATTCTCCGGGAATAGAATAAGCTTCCTTTAGAAAACAGTTCGGTTCCTTCGGTAAAGAAAGGCCTGTTTTCGTCTAGTTTCTGTTCGAATGGCTCTAGGTTCAAAATTGCATTATCAAATTTGGTCTGACCAAAATCAGGAACTAAAATTGCATCCAGCGTAAAAGCGTCACTGATTCCATATTTAATATCTAAACCGCCTTTAAAGGTGTTATCTGATTGATAGCCATCTTTTTGATAATAAAACGAACCGTAGGGGATGAAGAATAATCGGGTAGGTGTTTTAATGTTTTCAATGCCTTCTAATATTCCGTTTTGGGTAAGTTCCGCTCCAATTTTAGTATCAATCCGGTTCCAGGAATATATCTGTACATCTCTTTGTATGTTTCTTAAGAAATTAATTCCCCATATTTGTTTAGATGCATTAGGGAAACGTATTGCGGCATACGGAATTTTCATTTCCACTATCCAGCCTTTATCGGTAATAGCAGTTTTGCTGTCCCAAATAGCGTCCCATGTAAAATCTTTGTAGTCTTCGGTTGCAATGCAGTCTATCTGGACTCCGGCTGCGGTCACATAAAATCGGAAGTCCTGCTGCCCGTCATTAAATCCATTGATAAAAACCGAAAAATAATCTGTTACGCCAAAACTGTCCCGATTGGTAATTTCCTTTTTTATTTTGGATGGGTCATCGTCGTATAATGTGGCGGCGATATAAACAGCGTCATTGTCATATAATACTTTTATTTCTGTTTTTTTATTTTCATTTATCGGTTTACCGTTATCAGGCTGATACATGACAAAATTGGATGCTGTTTCTGCTGACATCCAAGCTTCTTCATTTAGTTTTCCATCAATTGAAATTCTTGAAGTAATAGAATTCGTATGAATAGTTTTCCTTTGGCCATAAATATGGACAATGCTTGAAATTGTTAAAAACACAATAAAATTGCGAGTTAATGACATAAAAAACAGTGGTTTATATCAAAAGTAAGGAAGTTTATTATAAAATATCATTTTCCGAGTAATTTTTTTTCGCCTTAAATAAACGACAAAACGTTAATTTTATCGATAAAATGCATTTTATATTTTGATAAGTGATTATTGTTTGTATTTTTGAAATCCCTAATTGATTATAATGAATAGATACACAGTAGTTTATAGGTTGGTTTTTGCGTTTATTTTCGTTTTTAGTTTATTTGCATTTTCAGGAAACGTAATAAATACACATAAAAGTATTTCAAAAAAGAAAATTGCTTCTGTTTTGAAACCTAATATAGATTCCAAAATTGAAAGCGTTTATAATGCTTTGCAGGCAAATCAATTTGAATTGCCTAAACAAGCATGTTTTAGTGAAGCCTTGAAAGGATTTTATTCATTACAGGAAAAAGGGATAGTAAAAAGCAACATATTGACTCTTGTTGATTTTAGTTTGTCGTCTAATGTAAAGCGCCTTTGGATTATTGATTTGTCTAGTAATTTAGTATTGTTTCAAACATTAGTAGCTCACGGAAGAAATACTGGAGAGGAATTTGCTAATGATTTTTCAAATACGCCGGAATCTTTCAAAAGCAGTTTAGGGTTCTATGTTACAGGAGAAGTTTATAATGGAAAGCATGGTGTTTCTCTAAAATTAGACGGTTTGGAAAAAGGCTTAAATGATAATGCCCGCAACAGAGCAGTTGTTCTTCATGGCGCCGATTATGTTTCGGAATCTTTTATAAAGAATCATAAACGATTAGGCAGAAGCCAAGGATGTCCTGCTGTTCCTGTCGAATGTATTTCAGAAATTATTACGATGATTAAAGGGCAGTCGTGTTTGTATATCTATCATCCTTCAATTATTAAATCAAAAGAAAATAATCTAGTTTCGTAATTGTGTGTAGAGATCGGCGTCTAAATTGTAAATGTCTGTTCTAAAAATTAATTTGTTGTCCTCACTCCACGCTGTCCAGTACCATTGGTATATGGCATAGCGTTTTTTTATGCCTAGAAAAAGTGTTGTTTTTGTAGCGACAATGGAGTCTATTTTTTCCATTGAATACTTTTCTGGATTGTCTAGCAAGAGTTGGGCAAATTCCAAAGGTTTTTCAATGCGTACACAGCCCGAACTTAGGGAGCGGTTGTTACGCTCGAATAAATTACGGTGATTAGTATCATGTAGATAAACACTGTATTTGTTTGGAAAATTAATTTTGACAACCCCAAGAGCATTGTAATAGCCTGGCTTTTGTACATAGCGATATCCTCTTGGCCTGTTGGAATCCCATTTTGCTGGATCAATTTCATTGTTTTTGGAATCGTATATTCCAATTCCTTTGTTTTTTAAAGCGTTTCTGTTTTGGATCATTTCAGGAATGAGGTCTTCTTTTAAAATGGTTGGCGGCACTGTCCAAGTAGGGTTAAAGACTATAGTTTGCAATATAGAGGTTAATACGGGAGTTTTTCTTTTGTTTTTTCCCACAACAATGCGTTTGCTCATTATAATGTTTTGATCTTCTATTACATTTAAACTGTAATTCGGAATGTTAATTAGTACATAATTTTGAGCAAATGATTTGGCATACCATCTCCAGCGTTCCAGATTGGCTATGATTTGATGTTTCCTTTCTTCTTTGGTAAAATTCAATGCAGTTACTGTGCTTTTGCCAATAATACCGTCAGAAATTAATCCGTGACGGGTTTGGAATTTTTTTACAGCTTCGACTGTTTCAGTATCATAATGTGAGGTGATGCTGTCATTGCTTTCTAAATCTTTCCAATACAATAGTTTTTTCTTAATATTAATTACGGCCGGATTGGTGGCGTTGGGTCCTATTTTTTCATCTGATGCAACAGGCTCAGTCTTGTCTTCCGGGAATTCATTTATTAGGGATAATGCTTTTATTAATTTTCCATACGTCAATGCTCTGGGCTGGCATTTTGTTATTTCACCTGCCAAAGAGTCTTTTTCTAAGGCGTCATTTAAAATGGCTTTGGTATCTAATTCTTTAATAGGTAAATCCCAGTTAGGATACAGTTTTTTTGGGTTTAGTTTTCCGTTATGCAGGTGAGTGAGGTATTTTTGAAAATTATAAGTGAGCAATAAATCATAATTTACTTGCTCATCTTCATTGAGTTCTGTGAATTTTTTTTCTAATTTCAGTAATTTAGAAATAGCGTAGTCTGATGGATTCAATCCTTCTGATTCGCAATTTTTAATTGTTTCAAGGATCGTTTTTCTGTTTTTTTCAGACTGCCATACTGTTTGATTGTTTCTGGAACTATAAAAATCTGCAAGTGATCTACTTCTAAACGGGCTGATTAATGCACTGTCAAATTCAATGATTTCTCCTTCTTTATCATTTGAATCGGATATCTTGAAAGTGTCCAAATTGATAATGGATTCTTTTTTGCCGCAGCTTAGAAGCGCTAGTAAGACAATAAATAAGCAGTATTTATTCATTTCTTTTGTTTGTTTTTTTTAAACATTAAGTAATGTTAGCCATTTCTTGTATTTAATAGCAACTGCAAAGATGCTATTATTAATTTAAAATATTGATATTATTCTTGTTAAAATGTATTCTAAAAACCATTCAAAATGATTTGCTTCGGATGAATTATTTTCTTCAAATTTACATATTTTGAATGGATTTCCTTTTTTGAAGGCTCCTTACCGTAGAGATTAGACTTGCAAAGAGGCTATTGACTTGATGTTTTTCATGATTATTGAATAAAATAGAATCATAACATTTTAGTTTTAAAATGGTTGTAGGCATTGTTGAAAAATGTCTGTTTATTTTTTTAAAAAAATTTGCAAATAACTGTTTTTATTATTTATCTTTGCACCTCAATAATGCGAAAGTAGCTCAGTTGGTAGAGCTCCAGCCTTCCAAGCTGGTTGTCGCGAGTTCGAGCCTCGTCTTTCGCTCTAGAATCATTTTTTTGATTTAAGGGTAAATTTTAATGATTAATGCGAAAGTAGCTCAGTTGGTAGAGCTCCAGCCTTCCAAGCTGGTTGTCGCGAGTTCGAGCCTCGTCTTTCGCTCCAAAACCTCAAATTTTATTTGAGGTTTTTTTTTGCTCAAAAATTTATTTTTTTTACCATTAAGAAATTATAGGGACATTAAGAGTTTTTAAAGCTTAATTATTCTTAATTTCTTAATGGTTTATTTTTTTAATGTGAGTTTGAATGTCTTAATTTAAAAAACTCAAGTCACTTCCGGTTTCCAGTTCTTCGGGGGATTGATTTTGTCTAAAAAGACGGGCTTGTAAATTCCCTTTCAAAGTAATTTTTTCTCCTTTTACATCCAGCCAGCTTCCTTCTCGAAGTCCCAATACAGGCAATGAGTTGAAGGCATGAAACTCTTTTATTCTTGTTTCTCTTGTTTCTCCCATGTGTTTGGATTGATTGTCTGGATCTAAATAATGGGGATTTAAATTGAAAGGAATCAATCCTAAAGTCTGAAAACTAGGAGGATAGATAATTGGCATGTCGTTTGTGGTCTGCATTGTTAATCCGCAAATATTGCTTCCTGCGCTGGTTCCCAAATATGGTGTTCCTTTTTTAACAGTTCCTGCGAGTATATCCATCAGATCGTTTTTGTACAATTGAGTTACCAACAGGAAAGTATTGCCGCCACCTGTAAAAAAACCTTCGGCATTTTGGATGGCAGCCTTTTGATTTTCAAATGTGTGGATGCCTTTCAGTTCAATATTTATTTTTGCGAAAGCTACAGATGCTTTAGAGGTGTATTCGTCATGTGAGATGCCGCTGGGTCTTGCAAATGGTATGAAAAGCACGGTTTTGCAATCCTTAAAATGCAATTGCAGTTCGGGCAATAAATAGTCTAAGTATTCTCCATCATATAAAGTTGAAGTGCTGGCAATAATGCAATTTTTCATTTTTTTTATGTGTAAATATTCTTTGTAAAGGTATAAAATGATTGCTTTTTTATATGTTGATGCAATATTTTAATTAACAAACTTTTACAAATGCATTAATAATTAATTTGGAGAGGTTTGGGATACTTTTACATTTTGTAGATGAAGTTGGGATTAAGATTTTTTTGATATATGAACTAACAGATTGCTCGTGAAGAATAATTTTACTTTTTTGTTTATTTCTTTTTTCATAATTCACCTGACCGCAGCTCAAACAAATGTTGAGAAATGGATAAATGGGCAAGTAACGGTCAATGATATATCTCCTTTAGTAGGTGTCAATATCACGAATACTTCAAGTAAAGTTATGGCTGTTTCAGATCAATATGGTCATTTTTCGATTTTTGCTAAGGAAGGGGATATTCTGAATTTTTCGGCAGTTAATTATGAAAACTTGCGAAAATTCATCAATAGACAGGAATTTAATTTAGGAAGTATTACGGTTAATCTGACCCCAAAAATCATTGAATTGGATGAAGTGGTTATCAATAAGCATCCGGATATAAGTGCAGAGAATTTAGGGATAATTCCAAAAGATCAAGTCAAGCTAACTACAGCTGAAAGGAGGCTGCAGACCGCTGGTGACTTTAAACCTATCCATTTATTAGGTTTGCTAGGCGGGATGCTGGCGGTCGATCCAATTTTGAACGCCATAAACGGAAGAACTAAAATGCTGAAAAAAGAACTCTCTATCGAAAAAAAGGAGTTTTTGATGGCAAAGCTAGAGAACTTGTTTGAGGATAAATATTATATAGAAACCTTAAAAATACCCGAAGACCTCATTAAAGGATTTCAATATTATTGTATTGAAGATCTTGATTTTGTCAGATCATTAAAGGAGAAAAATAAAACCATGAGTATGTTTTTGATAGTTGGACTGGCTTCAGAATTTAATAAAAACCAAGGGCGTGATAAGAAATAATGAAGCAAAATTCTTTATGAAAAGACAAATTGTATTTATGTATGAAAAATAATTTAATTGTATTATTTGTTTTTTTAGGGCAATGCCAGTTCTTGACGGCACAGACTAATACTGAGAAAATCATAATTGGTACTGTAGTCTGCGATGCAAGAAATCTGGAAGGAATCAGTGTGATTAACTGCATGAATAAGATGATGGCTGTTACCGATAATAATGGCTGTTTTTCAATCTTGGCTAAAGAAGGAGATATACTGAATTTTTCGGGTATTGATTATAAGTATTTGAAAAAGTATGTTTACAGGCATGAATATAAGTCAGGAACTATGGTGGTTGACATGGTTTTTAACAGTGTTGAATTGGAAGAGGTGATTATAAATAAAAAATCGAATATAAGTGCCGAAAATTTAGGGATAATTCCTCGCGGACAAATTAAGTTTACGCCACAAGAAAGGAGGCTTTATTCTAACTCGGGAGGGATACAAGGGCTTTATAGTTTTATTTCTGGCGAAAGAGAAACTCTTAAAATGAATGTTGAAATTGAAAAGAAAGAGCTGCTTTTGAAAAAAATGGAATATATGTTTGATGAGAAATACTATGTCAAAACCTTAAAAATTCCTGAGGAGCTTATCAAAGGATTTCAATATTATTGTGTTGAAGATTCTGAATTTGCAAAATCATTAGATGGCAAAAATAAGTCAATGTCCATGTTTCTGATGACAAATTTAGCTTCTGTTTATAATCAAAATAGAACTGAAAAACAGGAATAATACAAAGGAGAGTTTGTTAAAATATGGGTTTGCGGATTTTTATTTGAATCTGGATTTAATGAAAAATAAATAGACTTCTTAAACTTAAGTTTTAAATAAAGTTGTAATTTTAATAGGTAAAAAAACGTAGTTTTGGATTTAAGATTTCCTTAACTGTTTAAGTCACCTAAGTAATTATAAATGAAAAGTATATTGAAAATTTTTGTTTTGTTTTTAAGTTGTCAATTTTGTTTCGGACAGATGCTAACTCGAAAAACATTACATGGAAAAATAGTTAATGATTCTACAGCGATTGAAAGCGGTTTGGTTTTTAATGTAAATTCACAGACAGGAGATTTGATCGACAGTAAAGGATTGTTTAGCATTTTGGCCAAAGCCAATGATACTTTAGTTATTACAAGTTTGGGTTTTAAAAGTGTAAAAGTAGTGCTTAAAGTTTCAGATTTTACTTCTTCCTTTTATAAAATAAAATTACATGCAGTTGCTAATGAATTACTTAATGTGGTTGTTTATGCTAAGCACGTACAGCATCCTGAATTTGGAAATACCCAAAAAATTGTTGATACCCAGTATTTTGATGACAGTCAATCGTCTCCAAAGAACATTTTGATGATGCCTACAGGCACAGGTGATCCTAATGCCATGGATGTTATTCGTGTATATAATAAAATCTTTAAAAATTTATTCAAAAATAATCCTGAAAAATCTGATTTTGTTTCTAATGTCAGTTTCACGAATGTTGCTATACATAGTGTCAGTTATTCTTTTTTTACTGATAAATTAAAAATCAAGGATGATCAAATTGGGCTCTTTCTCTTATATTGTGAGAACGACCCTAAGTCGAAAACCTATCTTGATCCCAAACAGCAGATAGAGATTATGGATTTTTTAATTAATAAATATGATGCCTTTAAACATATTGCTTCTGTAGAAAAATGAAAAAACGGATAGTTTCATTATTTTTATTGGCTTTTATCTTTTCGATGAGCAGTTTTGGCATGCATAAATTTTACATGGCCATTTACCAAATTAATTATGCTCCCGAAAAGAAAATGCTTCAAATAACGACCCGTGTTTTTGCAGATGATCTTGACAAGGCTTTAGAGAAAAAATACGGTAAAAAGTTTTTTTTTGGAACAAATAAAGAAACAGCTGAGTCTTTAGAACTGTTAAAAAAATATCTGGCTGAGAGGTTTTCTTTAAAAATTAACGGACAATCAAAAACTATGAATTTCTTAAGTAAGGAAATGGATGGAGATGTGCTGGTTTGTTATTTAAGTATTAAAGAAATTTCGAAAATCAAAGAAATAGAAATTTATAATTCGATATTAATCGATTGTTTTGCTTCACAGCAGAATATTGTAAATGTGACTGCATTTAATGTAAAAAGAAGCTTCCTTTTTACAGAAACATCAACTAAAGAAGTGTTAAAATATTGATGGTTAACAGCAATTTTGTTAAAAATTATTATTTTCACCGTTTAAAAACCACTCTAGCTTTAGTTTATGAGAAAATTTTCACTATTATTTATTCTTCCAACAATTTTATTGGCCCAGGAAAAGGCAGTCACTCCTGCTGTTAAGCAAGCAGGTAAGTACGACACAAACAAATTTAGCCAAATGTATGATTTATTGGCAACTCCAAATATGTTTCGTACAGCATCCGGTGCGCCGGGGCCTGCTTATTATCAGCAACAGGCTGATTATAAGATTGATATTGAGCTTGATGATAAGAATGCTAGATTAAGCGGATCAGAAACAATTACCTATTATAATAATTCTCCAGATAATTTAGAATATTTGTGGGTGCAGCTGGATCAAAACCAAGGTGCAAAAAATTCTCAAACGCCATTAGTCAAAAACGATAAAATAGAATCTGTTTTAACTCCGGCTAAATTTACAGATGAATATTTAAAACAAGATTTAGAACGTGGTTTTAATATAGAATATGTAAAAGATGCAAAAGGAAATCCGATGTCTTATACGATAAATCAAACCATGATGCGCATCAATTTGGTTACTCCAATGAAACCAGGGGAGAAGCTTAGTTTTTCTACAAAATGGTGGTACAATATTAATAGCTATCAAAAAGAAACTAGTAATGGGCGTTCAGGATATGAATTCTTTGAAAAAGATGGAAACAGATTATACGTTATAGCTCAGTTTTATCCTAGAATGGCTGTGTATAATGATGTTGAAGGCTGGCAGAATATGCAGTTTTGGGGAAGCGGAGAATTTGCTTTGCCATTTGGAAATTTTGATGTGAATATTACGGTTCCTGCAGATCATGTCATTGATGCAACAGGAGAATTAATCAATAGGGGCGAAGTATTTACTGCCGAACAGGTAAAAAGATACGAATTGGCTCAAAAGACATTTGACAAACCTGTGGTTATTGTAACACAAGCCGAAGCCGAAGCGGCTGAAAAAGGATTTTCAGACAAGAAAAAAACATGGAGATTCAGTGCTAAAAATGTTAGAGATTTTGGAATTGCAACTTCAAGAAAATTCATTTATGATGCCATGGCAGTGCAGATGGGAAGCAGAGTGGTTATGGCCGAATCGGTTTATCCAAAAGAGGCTAACCCGCTTTGGGGCGAAACATCTACAAGAACGGTTGCACATACTCTAAAAAGTTATTCATCTCATACTTTTGACTACCCTTATCCAAAAGCAGTATCAGTTTCTGCGGAAGACCAAGGAATGGAATATCCTATGATTTGTTGGAATTATGGACGTCCAGACGAAAATGGAGTGACTAGTGAACAAACTAAGAATGGAATGATGGGGGTTATTATTCATGAAGTTGGACATAACTTTTTCCCAATGATTGTTAACTCGGATGAACGTCAGTGGACTTGGATGGACGAAGGTTTGAATTCATTCATGGAATATATGGCCGAACAGGAATTAGGAACTAATTATCCTTCTCGACGCGGTCCTGCTAAAAATATTGTTCCTTATATGAGCGGAGATCAAAAGTTTTTAGAGCCTATTATGTCGAATTCTGAAAGTATTATTCAGTTTGGTAATAATGCTTATGGAAAACCTGCGACGGGGCTTAATATATTAAGAGAAACTATTATGGGGCGTGAGCTGTTTGATTATGCATTCAAAATGTATGCAAACAGATGGAAGTTTAAACATCCAACGCCAGAAGATTTTTTTAGAACAATGGAAGATGCTTCAGCAGTCGATTTGGATTGGTTTTTTAGAGGCTGGTTTTATTCGACAGATTTTGTTGATATTGGCATTAACAGTGTAAAGCAATACTTTGTTACCGAAACTCCAACAGTAGCTTTAAAAGAAACTAAAGTAAGAAAAGGGCGTTTTGGTTTTGAAAAAGGGCCATTTGTTTATTTAGTCGACGGCGACAATTCGGAATTGAATTCTTCTTCGAAGAAGCCAATGAAACTGGAAGAAGTAAAATTGCTTTCTGATTATGTAGATCAAAATGTTGCTCCAGAAGAGAAAATAAATTTGAAGAATCCTAAATACTTTTACGAAGTAGAGTTTAATAAACCAGGAGGAATGCCAATGCCTATCATAGTTCAAATAACTTATGAAGACGGAACGGTAGATAATTATAAATATCCAGCACAGATTTGGAGGCAAAATAATGAAACAGCAAAGAAAGTATACGCTACTTCAAAAGCAATAAGACAAATTCAGATTGATCCAAAATTAGAAACTGCAGATATTGATGTGACCAACAATTCATGGCCAAAAGGGGAAGCAAAATCAAAGTTTGATTAATTAAGAATGCGATATTAAATTTCTAAGACGCTATGTTTCTATGATTTTGAAAGCTAATAAAGCTTAAAGTCTTAGAAACTTAGAGTCTTAGTTGCTTTTTTTAAGACAATTTTAAAAGACAAAGTTTTAAATTTTAATATCTTTGCTTTTTAAATTCAAAAAATATGTTTGGAATAGGAGGAGGCGAATTAGTTTTTATTTTGTTTATCGTATTGATGCTTTTTGGTTCCGATAAAGTGCCCGAAATGGCGCGGACAATGGGTAAAGCGATGGCACAGCTTAAGAATGCAACCAATGATATCAAAAGCGAAATCCAAAAAGGAGCCGAAGCCAATGGTTTTGATCAAAAAACCTTAAATGATTTAACAGGAGGCATTAATTCCGAGATCAGCAAAGCCAAAAACAGTATTTTGGGCGATACTTCAAATACATTCAACGGAATTACCGATACATTCACTTCCGAATTAAATAAAACCAATGAAAGTTTAGTGAGTGGTACAACAAATCCAGATGGTTCCTCAATTTTGGAGGATATAACTGGGCCAGTAAAACGTCAAATGTAATGCTCGAAAAAATACTTTCGCTAGATACCCAATTATTTATTTATCTTAATGGATTAGGATCCGAGACCTATGATGGGCTTTGGCTTATTATTACTAAGCAGGTCAATTGGATTCCTTTTTTTCTGCTATTGTTTTACCTTATTTATACCAGACTAGGACTGAAGAAGACGGGTTATTTACTGCTTTTCGTTGCTGTTTTAGTATTGGCTACAGATCAAATTACTAATCTGTTTAAATATTCCTTTCAACGAGCAAGACCTTGTAATAACCCCGAAATAAACACCATTATTAGAGTTGTTCAATCACGCTCCTCTTTTAGTTTTTTCTCAGGGCATGCGGCCAATACCATGGCGGTCGCTACATTTTTATTTCTTATTTTTAAAAATCAGTTCAAGTATTTTGGACTGCTGTTTCTTTGGCCATTAATCTTTGCTTACAGCCGTATTTATTTGGGACTGCATTATCCGTTAGACATTCTTTCAGGGTATCTGTGCGGATTAATCACGGGTTATCTTATGTATAAAGGATACCAATGGGCGATTAGAAATAAAAAAATTTAAGAAGAGTAAAGTTATAATAGTAAGAATCTGCAATTTGACTTAAAGCACCCTGCTTACAGTTAATCCATCACGAATAGGCAATAAAACCGTTTCTACTCTTGGGTCTTCTTTGAGCAGTTGATTGTATTCTACCAGTATTTTGGTACTGATGTCGTTGGGATGTATGGGTTCTAAAACTTTACCGCTCCATAACACATTATCCGATAAAATAATGCCTCCCTTATTCATTTTTGGCAAAATCATTTCAAAATAGTTGAGGTAATTTTCTTTGTCGGCATCGATAAAAACCAAATCAAATTTCAAATCCAGATTAGGAATAATGTCAATGGCTTCGCCAAGGTGCTGTACAATTTGTTTGCCCCAAGGTGATTTGTCAAAATGTTTACGCTGAAAATCAACTAATTCTTCCTTGATGTCAATTGTGTGTAACTGTCCATTTTCTTGCATGCCTTCGCATAAACATAAAGCCGAATAGCCAGTGTAAGTTCCGATCTCCAGAATGTTTACAGGCCGAATCAATTTGGAGAGCATGCTTAAAACTCTGCCTTGAAAATGCCCGCTTAACATTCGCGGCAATAATATTTTTTGGTAAGTTTCTTTATTGAGCGCAGCCAGTAATTCGGGTTCTTTTTCTGAATGCTGTTCGATATAATCTTCTAAATCTTGTGAAATGAAATGCATTTTTTGCGTTGTTGAAATTTGCCACAAAGTTATTCATTTAGCATTTATAAAAAAGGAGTTGTATTTGATTTTGAAGAAGAAATTGGATTCGGTTGATTACTTACAGAGTCATTTGATAATATTTTTTTAATCAAAGCCATTCTAAAAACAAAAATACAATATGCATTTGTCTTTAGAATTCGTAATTGCGAAAAGGGATTATTTATAATTTATACAGAACGAAATGAATAACAAACTCATTTTTTACTTTGATGACACCACCCATCTTTGTTGGCGGTTCCAGTCCTATATCAGTAAATTTTACTGCCACAGTTCCTTCGAGTGATTCTTTTGTGTTGGTTAAATTAAGGTTTTGGTATGAAAGTGTTTTGTCAGTTATGCGAAAATTCAAACTGCACTTGTAGTTATTTCCGGAAGGTTTGATGTTGGTTATCGTAACTGTGCTTTTTGGGAATTTGGCCACTTTAATGGTGGTTTTTAGATCTTTATTCATGATTCTATTGCCACAATCAAAATTATCAGTTGAGATTTCGGACTTTAAACTGTTTTTTGTAGCCGAGTTTAAAAAAATAGTGTCTCTGAAAGGATGGGGACAGTTGCAGTTGTATTTGCCTATAGTTGAGTTTCCCAGAATTTCTATTTTTATCTGGTTGATTATTATAGTGTTTGTGTCGGCAAATAAAGAAATAGGTCTAGCACTTCCTAATAAAAGGAAAAGTGCTAAACCCATAACTGTTAATATTATTTTTTTTATCATATTAAAAAGTGATGGCTGCTTCAAACATGACTCCGCTGAAGTTACCGCCATATAAGTCATTTAAACTACTGCCGCTGTACTGGGCGTAGTCAGAATAGTTTTGATTTGTATAGGCTAATTTAGCAATAATATTTTTAGTCATAAACCATCCTAAACTGGATTCGAATCTGTTTACGTTAACTTTATCAGTTGCGTTAGATAATTTTCCGGACACGATATTATATCTTCCGCCAATATAAAATTGTTCAGTATTTCCAAAACGATATACTAAATCGGCAGCGTATTGGTCTACTTTACGGGTTTCGTCACTTCCTTTATGATCACCACCGCTAGTAAATTCAAGAGTTCCGAAAAATTCTAATCCTTTATATTTTATAAAAGGGTTAATCATGAATGCAGTGTACCAGTTTGAATATCCAGGACTGAATCTGTCTGTGGTGGCATTTGTGGCTGGGTCAAAGTTATTTGGAACAGGAACCGCGTTATAATTATAGGCTTGGTGTGACATAACCCCAAAATAACGGCTGCCAGCTCTGTCTGATCCCCATGGATTTGAGCTCATGTTTGCGTTGTGATTGTATGATCCAGTAATTCTTACTCTCAAATCTTTGTCTAATTGTTTGTCATATCCAAGTTTAGCCAATATTGTTGGGCTTACCGTTGTATTCGGATCTGGAGGGGTTGGAGTTGCAGAGCCAAGCACAAACTCGGCAACACCTTGATTTAATTTACCGTTTGTAATTCCTAGCATACTTACTATGCCGTCTCTGTTATAATATACTTCCATTCCCATGTCTGTTTGAAAGGAATCCATGATATTGGCTTCAATAAAAGGATTTAGGAGTGCATTACCATTGTCGGTTCTTCTAAAATGAGAATCACCATAGTTGTTTTCCATTTGGCCGATTTTGATGAAGGTGTATCTCATTATGTCCTCTAAGAATCCTTTTTGGATGAAATCCAGTTTGTCAATTTGTAAATAACCGCCTTTTACCCAAGTTTCATTATGGTGTCTTGAAGAAAGGTAAAGATCGAGATTCACACGTACTCCGTCTGCTAATTGAACTCCAAAAACCAAGTTGGCGGCAGGTAAGTTGAAGTTGTTTTCTAAACCATTAAGTCTGTAATTTGTAATTAATGCACCATTGGAAGCTGTGTATGCACCTTCTTTTTGGTCGTTAAATGATTTTAGCCCTTGGAACTGCATCGCAAATGCACCGCCTAAATCTACACTCATGCCTTCATATTCAATATTACCTTTCTTAACGTCAAACACATTCAATCCGTCTTTGCTTTTTGGTATCTGATTTTGCATTTTTCTAAAAGATACTTGCTGTGCATTAACCGCCACAAGAGATGATGCTCATGCTAATAAGAATACTGTTTTTTTCATAGTTGGCTATTTAAAGTTCAAGTTAAATTTTAATGTCAAATTTTCTCCTGTTTTTATAGTTCCAAGCATAGCTGTTGGCGATTTCATGTCAAAATCTTTGAAGGTTATTTTATTAGACCCTTGTAAATTTATTATTCCGTTGGTTAGGAATATTTTAACTTGGGTCTTTAGTTCTTTGTTTACGCCAGCAATGCTATAGGTTCCTGTTAGATTCCAAGTAGTCTCATTTACTTTTTCGGCAGATTTTAAAACATATTTGATGTTTTTGTTTTTGTCTGATTTTAAAGTTTCATAAGCAATTTTATCCATTTTAGCCTTCTCGCTTTTTATCGTTTCTACAGGTAGTGTAATGCTAATGCTTTTAATAGCAGTTACTTTAGAATCAGTTACGATAAAATTGGCTGTTCCGGTTTTAGATTCGGACTTCATTTCCCAATCATGAAAGGTTGAAGTTCCTGCTACAGAAAAATTTGTTTTAGCGTCCAGAGTATAATTTTTTTGGGCATTTACAGTCAAGATGACTCCAAAAACTGCTATGGCGGTTGAAATTTTTTTAAAAAGTGTTTTCATGATTTTTAAAATAATTAAGTTAGAAATTGAGTTGAAAATATTGTTTAGTTTATAAACTTATCAAATTAACAAATAGAAGCGTTCATGATAAAATTCGAAAGCATAATCCTGTTAATACAAATAAAAAAAATATATTTTATAAAAAATGTAATTCTTCAGCCAGTATTTGTTTTGAAATAATTTTTTATGCTCTCTTATGAATTCTAAAAATAAGAATGACGCTTAAAAATACAATTGTTGTATTGTTATTAAAATGTAATTATATTTTACTTTCAGAAGTTAAAAACATAATTTTACTTTTGGTTTATCAAAAAAAATGATTTGAATATTTTTCTTGATAAGAGTTTCATTTTAATTAATCCGATATGAGGGTTTGTTTTTTCGGATTAGGATTGAAGTAAAATTAATAAAAGAAATGTTAAAAAGTAAAATGTAGTTATAATATTGCTAAATATTTTCTGGGTTTTTAACATTTTTGATCTTTTTTTAATTTTCAGTTTCACCGATTTGCCAGATTTTGTAAAAAAGAGCGAAGATTTTAATATCTAAAATTGTTATAATTAAAATACTATGTGCTAAAGACTTATGATTTTTTGAGATATGCCATTGAAATATTTTGGAGAATTTGCTTTAGAAGGTCAAGTTTTGCAAAATAAGATATGTTTTAAATAACTGTTTTAAAACAAAAAAGTCCTAATAAAAACTTTTGTTTCAATCAGGAGCTGGTAAGAAATAAAATGAAAGATAAATCGAATTATAAAGTATGCAGATTGAAATGAATCACAAATTCATCCTTTACTTTTATAATACCACCCATTTTTGTTGGAGGCTCAAGTGCAATGTCCGAAAAATTTACTGCTACAGTACCTTCTAAAGATTGTTGGGCAGTTTTTAAAATCATATTTTGATAGGAAAGAGTTTTGTCGGTTATGCGAAAATTCAAAACGCATTTATAATTGGTTCCAAATGGTTTTATGTTGGTAATGGTTACGGTGCTTCTTGGGAACTTGGTTGCTTTAACGGTAGTTTTAAGGTCTTTGTTCATGATTCTGTTGCCACAATCAAAATTACTCATTGAAATTTCAGATTTTAAACTGTTTTTAGTATTTGAATTTAAATAGATGGTATCTCGGTATGGAAAAGAATTGGAACAGCTGTACTTGCCTATTGTAGAATTTCCAAGTATTTCTATTTCGAGTCTGTCAATAATGATAATGTTTGGTTCAATTAATGAAGAAATGGGTTTAGCACTTCCTAATGAAAGGAAAAGTGCCAAACCCATTATTGTAATTACTAATTGTCTCATTTGTTAGAATGAAATGCCTTATTAGAATGAAATTGCTGCTTCAAACACTAGGCCGTTGAATTTACCTCCATAAAAATTATTGGCGTTTCCAGTAGGCACGTTTCCAATAAATTGTGTGTAATCTCTATAGTTTTGATTAACATAATCTAATTTTGCTACAATGTTTTTAGTCATGAACCAACCAATGCTTGATTCAAATCTGTCTACAGTAACTTTTTTTGCATCTGCATTAGCCAGTTTCCCAGATACAGTATTGTATTTTCCGGCGATATAGAATTGTTCTGTTTTTCCAAATCTGTAAATAACCTCTCCAGCATATTGGTTAGCAGTACGCTTGTCGTCAACACCTGCTTTATCTCCTCCCGAAGCTAGTTCGGCAGTTCCAAAGAATTCAAGGCCTTTGTATTTTACAAATGGGTTGATCATGATTGAAGTAGCCCAGTTTTTGAAGTTAGGGTTGAAGGTTGCTTCTGGTGTGGAAGTTGAATTATAACTGCCAGCAACATCAACACCGTTATTTTTATAAGCGTTATTGTTTAATACACCCCAAAAACCAAATCCCGATCTAGAAGATGAATATATATTTGAGTTACCCAAGTTTGCATTATGGTAGTAAGAACCTGTAAGTCTAACTCTCAAATCTTTGTCGATTTGTTTGTCATAACCAAGTTTGGCCAATATTGTTGGGCTAACTGCCGTATTTGTATCAGGACCAGCAGTATAAAAAACTTCTTGTGTGCCTTGATTTAAATTTCCATTTGTAGCACCCAACATGCTTACCAATCCGTTTCTGTTGTAATATACTTCAATACCCATCTCAGTACTGAATGCATTCATGATGTTGTTTCCAACGAATGCATTTCTAAGTGTGCTGCCGTTGTCGGAACTTCTAAAGTGAGCATCACCGTAGTTGTTCTCCATTTGTCCGATTTTAATTGTAGCGTATTTCATGATATCTGCAAGGAAGTATTTTTTGATGAAGTCTAGCTTGTCAATTTGTAAATATCCACCTCTTGCATAAGTATCATTGTGGTGTCTTGAAGCTAAATAAATATCTAGATTTACTCTTACACCATCAAACAATTGGGCTCCAATAGTCATATCAGCTGCTGGAAGAACGAAATTATTTTCAGTATTCATTAATCGATATCCTGTAATTTTTGAAGGTGCCGGAAAATTTGCAGGCTGGTCATTGAACGAATTTATTGCCTGGAAATCCATATTGAAAGCACCTCCTAAATCAACGCTGATTCCATTGAATTCTTTATCGTCTTTTTGTACATCAAAAACGTTGATTCCATCTTTGCTTCTTGAAATTTGATTTTGCATTTGCCCAAATGATACTTGAGCGTTTGCTGCGGCCATGGTTAATAGACCTGCGGCTAAGAAATAAATTTTTCTCATGGTTATGGTATTTAATTAAAATTTAAGTTGAATTTTATTGTTAAGTCTTCTCCTGTTTTTATTGCTCCAAACATGGCCGTCGGAGATTTCATGCCAAATTCGGCGAATTTTATTTTGTTTGATCCCTGTAAGTTTACTGTTCCGTTTGTAACAGTTGTTTTTACTTGTGTTTTTAATACTTTGGAAACTCCTGCAATGGTATAGGTGCCGGTAAGATTCCAAGTAGTCTCATTTACTTTTTCAGCAGATTTTAAAACATATTTGATATTTTTGAATTTGTCAGTTTTTAAAGTCTCATAAGCTACTTTATCCATACTCTTTTTTTCGCTTTTAATGCTTTCAGCTGGTAGAGTAATATCGATGCTGTTAATATCTGTTAATTTTGAATCGGCCACGGTAAGATTCGCTGTTCCTGTTTTTGAGGCTGATTGCATTTCCCAATCATGAAGTGTTGAAGTTCCAAGTACTGAAAAATTTGTTTTTGCGTCTAAAGTGTAACTTTTTTGTGCGTTTGCTGATAGGACCATTGCAAGTAATGCTATTGATGCAATAATTGTTTTAAGTGTTGATTTCATAATTTTTCTTTTAAAATAATTGTAATAAAGCATTTCTGTTAACATTTAGATTTTGTATCAAAATCGTTTCTTTATTTTTACTTATACAAATGTATTACGGAATCGAAGCTAAGGATATGATAAAAATCATGTTAATCGAAGTATAAAAATTGTATTTTTCTTAACGATACGGCATAATTGCTAATTATATCGTTTTCTTCTTATTTTTTTTCTTCTTATTTTTAAATGATTAAAATTGCTAACTGCCTGTGTATATGGGAGTTTAAGGTCTTTTAGTGCGTTTGGAACAAAAAAGACATTATTGTCCTTTATATGAATTTTAATCAAGCAGACTTTTTTTGATTTTTTTTGATTTTTTTTTTGTTTTGATTCCAAATTGTATTGTATTTCCTGCATAAGCCTTTAAAGTAAATCAACTGTTTGTTTTTTAACATTTTAAGTTATCGATGTGATTTTTTAGGCATGATTCAAATGAAATTATAAGACATAGTTTTATTGAGGAATCGGCAGATAGATAAAAAAAGTTTAAAAAGGATAAACAGTATTTGAATAGCGTTAATTTAAAATTTTGTTATCAAAACAACATTTCAACAAATAGTCACTAAATTTGCGCCATGCAAATTGAGAAAAAAGACATACGGGCATTATCCAAAGACCAGCTGAGAGATTTTTTTGTAACTAATGGTGACAAAGCATTTCGAGGCAATCAAGTTTATGAGTGGTTATGGAGCAAGGGGGCACATAGTTTTGAGGATATGACCAATGTGGCCAAAAGTACCCGCGCCATGCTGGAAAATCATTTTGTTATTAATCATATCAAAGTGGATACGATGCAGCGCAGTGAAGACGGAACGGTTAAAAATGCCGTTCGGTTACATGATGGATTGGTGGTGGAAAGTGTCTTGATTCCTACCCAAACCAGAACTACAGCTTGTGTATCGAGTCAGGTAGGTTGTAGTTTGGATTGTAATTTTTGTGCTACCGCAAGGTTAAAGCGTATGCGTAACTTGGAACCCGCCGAAATTTACGACCAAGTTATTGCCATCGATAAAGAAAGCAGACTCTATCATAATCATCCTTTGTCAAATATTGTTTTTATGGGAATGGGAGAGCCACTCATGAATTACAGTAATGTTTTGAAGGCTATAGAAATGATTACTTCTCCAGAAGGATTGGGGATGTCTCCAAAACGCATTATGGTTTCGACTTCGGGGATTCCTAAAATGATAAAAAAATTGGCTGATGATGAAGTAAAATTCAAATTAGCAGTTTCGTTGCACTCCGCCATAGACAGCATTCGTTCCAGAATCATGCCGTTCAGCGAAAATTTTCCTTTAGCCGATTTACGTGAAGCGTTGGAATATTGGTACCGAAAAACAAAGTCCAAGATATCTTATGAGTATGTAGTTTGGAAAGGAATCAATGATGATAAAGCTTCGATTGATGCCTTAGTAAAATTCTGCAAATATGTTCCCTGTAAAGTTAACCTGATTGAATATAATCCAATTGACGACGGAGAATTTCAGCAAGCTTCCGAAGAATCGATAAATGCGTACATAAAAGCACTGGAAGCCATCGGGATTGTGGTAAAAGTGAGAAGAAGCCGTGGTAAGGATATTGATGCGGCCTGTGGACAATTGGCCAATAAAGAAGCTTAGATGTCCAACTGACAAATGGTGATAATGCATCTGAACGGAAATAACAATAATTTAATTACACTTAGAATAAATGATTGACGTTTTTTTATTTAAAATAGTATATTTGGCATTCAAATGAATATCACTACACAAATAAAACAGCCAATAGTTAATGAAATGGAACTTTTTGAAAAAAAGTTCTACGAATCGATGACTTCTAAAGTGGCACTTTTAAATCGTATTACTTACTACATTGTCAATAGAAAAGGAAAACAAATGAGACCTATGTTTGTTTTCCTGATGGCAAAAATGGTATCCAAAGGAACTGTCAATGAGAGAACATATAGAGGAGCTTGCGTAATTGAACTGATTCACACCGCAACATTAGTTCATGACGATGTGGTTGATGACAGTAACAGGCGAAGAGGCTTTTTCTCTATTAATGCACTTTGGAAAAACAAAATTGCCGTATTGGTTGGTGATTATTTGTTGTCCAAAGGATTATTGCTTTCCATAGATCATGGTGATTTTGATTTATTGAAAATTATTTCAGTCGCTGTCCGAGAAATGAGCGAAGGGGAATTGCTTCAAATTGAAAAAGCAAGGAGACTTGATATTACAGAAGCCATTTATTATGAAATCATTCGAAAAAAGACGGCTACTCTTATTGCCGCTTGTTGCGCTCTTGGTGCACGATCTGTTGTGGAAGACGAGATTCAGGTAGAGAACATGAGAAAATTTGGCGAACTCATCGGAATGGCTTTTCAAATCAAAGATGATTTGTTTGATTATTCAGAAGAAGCCATTGGAAAACCCACAGGAATCGATATTAAAGAACAAAAAATGACCTTGCCTCTTATACATGTTCTTAATAATTGTACTCCAAAAGAAAAAAGCTGGCTTATCAATTCGATAAAAAACCACAACAAGGATAAAAAAAGAGTTAAAGAAGTGATCACTTTTGTAAAAGACAATCATGGTTTGGCTTATGCCGAAAATAAAATGGTGGAATTTCAGCAGGAAGCACTACAACTGCTAAATGATTACCCCGAATCCGACTATAAAGTGGCACTTATTCTAATGGTTAACTACGTTATCGAAAGGAAGAAGTAATAGCTGTTTCTTAATGCATTTCATTATTCAGTGAAAAGTGATTAGTTTTTTGGTATACTGAAAAGCAATAATCAGCGGTAAAGTAAATTTTTAAAACAAATCCCAAGTTTATTTATTTTATAGTGTAAGCATGAATCCAAGCTAATCATTAATTATTTATTGAAGTTAAGTTTTTGATAAATAGTTGTTTGAGGTATTTGTCTGAATAAATCGTACTTTTATTTTAACTTTTTTTTAAAGCCATGCAACCTTTTTGGTTTAATTCTCGTCTATACTTATAGAAACACTTTATTAAAGATTTTGAAAGTAATTAATTTACATCAGGAAGAAAATGAAATAATTGCATTGGCTGTCAAAAACAACCGACAGGCGCAACAATGCATTTATTCCAAATATTCACCAAAGATGTTAAGCGTTTGCCGACAGTACATAAAAGATTTGCAATTGGCAGAAGATGTTATGATTACCGCTTTCATGAAAGTGTTTGTCAATTTGGGAAGATTTGAAAATAAAGGAAGTTTTGAAGGCTGGATTAGGAGAACGATGATTAATGAGTGCATTTCTTTCATTAGGGTTCAAAAGAAAGTGCATTTTATAGATGATTCAGTAGGTTTTGAAGAAGCAGACGGTGAAACGGATAGTCAGTTTTCTATAGAAGACATTCAAAGTTTAATAGACAGTTTACCGGATGGATATAAAATCATCTTTAATTTATTTGTTATTGAAGGGTATAAACACAAAGAAATCGCAAGTATGCTGAATATTCATGAAGGTACTTCCAAATCGCAATTTGCTCATGCGCGAAGAATTTTGAAAGATCAAATTTGTGTTTTAAAAAATAAAGAGAAGTATTCTTGAGGAAAAAATATAATGCCATGAAAAAAAGTGCCATAGAAAATCAATTTAAAGAAAAGATTAATGCAAGGGAAATTAATCCTTCAAAAGCTTCTTGGGACAGATTGGACGCTATGCTCACTGTTTCGGAAAAACCAAAACGCAATTTTAAATGGATGTATTTTGCAGCAAGTCTTTTTGGTTTTTTGCTAATAGGAAATTTGTATTTTAATCAAAAAAATAAAAATATATTTATTGATAATGATACGATTGCAGTTAATGAGCCCAAAGTTATTCCTGAAATAAAAGCTGCGCCTGCAAAAAATAATTTATCAAAAAGTGTTGAAGTGACAAAAAGAATTGAAAAGCAATTAGCATCAGCAGAAACAAAATCGGAGGTTGATTCCGATAGCGTTTTATCCAATGCAGCAATTCAAGTTGCAGAGAAAGAAATTATTCAGGAACCAATAATACCAATCATCAATCAAAAAGCGGAACAGAAAACAGTTCTGCACAAATCTAGCTATGTTAATGTTGACGAACTATTAGCATCGGTAGATAATACCTCTCCAAAAAAGAGTTCTATGGCCGCCAAATCTAATGTCAAAGTAAATTCGAATGAATTGCTTACTCAAGTTGATGGCGAATTAGATCTTACTTTTAGAGAGAAAGCAATTAAAACTGTAAATCAGAATTTTAAAGCAGTTAAATTAGCTTTGAGCAATCGAAATTCAGAATAAATCATCAATCACATTTAAAAACAAACAAACATGAGAAATTTTAAAATTTACTTAGCAATATTCGTGTGTCTTTTCGTGAAGCAAATGCAGGCTCAGGAATCATTTGAAAGCAAGGCCAAAGACATAGCCTCAAAGATAGAAACCATTGTAAAAGAAGAAAAAAAAGAATTGAAAGCTGAAGTTGAAGCTGTAAATGAGCAGTTAGTCCAAGGGAAGCTTACAAATGAAGAAGCTGATGAAAAGAAGAAAGTTTTGGCAGAAGCCCGTGCAAAACTGATAGAGGAGAAAGTAGCTAAGCTGGAAGAGGAACTGCATGTGTTGGTTCAGGATAAAGTGGACGGAAAAATTAAAAACATAGACAGTTCTAAAACCATTACTGTTCATATCGATAAAGATTTTTTTTCTCATAAGAAGTGTTCTAATGGCGAAAAAAGGACTACTTCCCAGTTTGTATTTGCATTTGGTGCAAATAATTTGGTAACCGACCAACAAGTGGCTCACTCGGATTTCAAATATTGGAAATCGCACTTTTACGAATGGGGGCTTACATACAACACAAGAATTTTGAAAGAAGACAATCTGCTGCATTTTAAATACGGAATGTCCTTGATGTATAATAATCTGCGCCCAACGGGTGACCGTTACTTTGTTAAAAATGGCGCACAAACTGATTTAGTAACAAGTACTGTACATTTAGAAGAGTCCAGGTTTAGAAATGTGTATGTCATGGTGCCTCTGCATTTAGAGTTTGATTTTACAAAGAAAGAAATACGTGATGATGCTAATTATTTTAGAACTCACAAAAGTGTGCGAGTTGGCTTGGGTGGGTATGCCGGGTTTAGAGTGAAATCAAAACAAATACTTTACTTTGACGATGCCAGCGGAAATGATGTGGAGCAAAAAACCAAAGGAAATTATAATGTAAATGATTTTAATTATGGATTGAGTACGTATGTTGGCTACAAGGAGACGAGTATATATTTAAAATACGATTTACAGCCTTTATTTGAAAATAATACCGTTGATCAAAATAATATTTCGTTAGGACTTCGTTTCGATTTTAATTAGTAATTAGTTAAGTTTTTAGTATAAAAAAGTGTTTCAGAGATGAAGCACTTTTTTTTATTTTTAATTATAAAGTTTGATTTATGTATTTTTGTAACTGTTCGAATTTTCGAAGGAAATAGCATTAAATATTCTCATAAATTTTGATATCACAAGCAACCATAGATACTGTTTTTGAAACCGCTCGAGTAGAGGAGGTTATTGGAGATTTTGTACAGTTAAAAAGAGCAGGAAGTAATTTTAAGGGGCTAAGCCCTTTTTCAGATGAGCGTTCTCCATCTTTTATGGTTTCGCCGGCAAAAGGGATATGGAAAGATTTCAGTTCTGGGAAAGGAGGTAATTCCGTTGCTTTCCTGATGGAACATTCACATTTTACTTATCCGGAAGCCATTCGTTATTTAGGCAAAAAATACAATATTGAGATTGAGGAAACCGAACAGACTGACGAAGAAAAATTAAATACGGATGTTCGTGAAAGTATGTATTTGGTTTCTGAATTTGCAAAAACATATTTTCATACGACACTTTTAAACACTGAAGAAGGCAAAGCTATCGGGCTTTCTTATTTTAAAGAGCGTGGTTTTACTAATGAGACTATCAAGAAATTTGCTTTGGGATATTCCCCGGAAATTTGGGATGCTTTTACAAAAGAAGCATTAGGAAAAGGATATAAAATGGAGTTTCTTGAGAGTACTGGATTGACTATTGCAAGAGAGGACCGTCCTTTTGACCGATTCAAAAGCAGGGTGATGTTTCCTATTCAAAGTATGTCTGGAAGAGTACTTGGTTTTGGTGGCCGAATTTTGACCAATGATAAAAAAGCAGCCAAATATTTGAACTCGCCTGAGAGTGAGATTTACCATAAAAGTAAAGTGCTGTATGGTATTTTTCAAGCGAAACAGTCGATCGCCAAACTGAATAATTGTTTTTTGGTTGAAGGGTATACTGATGTTATTCAATTTAATCAGGCGGGTATTGAGAATGTGGTGGCCTCATCGGGAACTGCTCTTACGCCAGATCAAATTCGATTAATCAATAGGCTGACCAAAAATATTACCGTTCTTTTTGACGGTGATGCGGCAGGACTTCGCGCTTCTATTCGTGGAATTGATTTAATTCTTGAAGAAGGAATGAACGTAAAAGTTTGTGCATTCCCTGATGGAGAAGATCCTGATAGTTTTGCCAAGAAAACGCCTTATGAAGATTTAGTAGCCTATCTGGATAACAATGCAAAGGATTTTATTCAGTTCAAAGCGTCTCTCTTGATGAATGATGCAAAAAATGATCCTGTTAAGAAAGCCGATTTGATTCGGGATATGGTACAGAGTATTTCTAAAATTCCGGATAGAATCCAGAGAGAAATTTATATACAGGAATGTTCCAGAATAATGGATATTTCTGAGCAGGTTTTAACGAGTACTTTGGCGCAGTTAGTTCAAAAAGATGTTGCCGAAGTAGGGAAAAAAGCAAAACAAGAGCAGAAAGCTTTTGAAATTGTAAAAAATGAAAATCCTGTTCAAGCTGCAAAAATTGATGTTTTGTATCGTTTGGAGCGTAAAATAATTGAGATTCTTTTATTGTATGGCAATAAAACCGAGGAGTTTGAAGATGATTACCTTAAAACAAATGAATCCGGTGAAATCGAAACTGTAACCGAAAAGAAAGAATATAAGGTTTACCAAAGGATTTATCTGAGTTTGCAGGAAGATGAAGTGGAATTGGCTAATCCTTTATTCCGTGATATTTTTAATGACTTAATTCAATATTTCCTTCAGAATGAAAATTTAGAATTTGAAAAATATTTAATGCATTTAAATTCTGATTTTGCTCAGGAAGTGACAGATATATTAATGGAAGACGAGCGATTGGTACTGCACAATTGGGAAGGGCAAAATATTGTTCCTAAAACCAAAAACGAAACGATCAGCCAATATGTGTCGGAAACTATTTTGACGATGCGTTGGTATTTGGTTGATAAAATTATAGACGAATTAAAAAACTCTGTATCAAATGAACCAGGTTCAGATAATACAGAGTCAATGTCTTTAGCAATGGATTACTACAAACTAATTAATTCTTTTTCAAAAAAATTAGGAAGAGTAATGTCACGCTATAGTTAAACGATTTCTAAAGTTTTAGCTTTATTTACTAAATCTACCAGATTTGTAACGTTTAATTTGGTCAACAATCGTAGTTTGTAAGTACTGATTGTTTTCTCGTTAAGTGATAAGATTTCAGCGATTTCGTGGTTTTTCTTACCATCGCTTAAATAACGCAGTACTTCAACTTCACGATTGGAAAGTTTTCTGTACAAACGTTCGCTTTTGCTTTGTTTTGCAATCAAAGCAATGTTTTTCATAACAGCTTCATTCATGATGATTTTGCCTTGGTTTACTTTGATGATCGACTGACCCAAAGTTTCCAGCTTTTCAGTTTTGTGAACAAATCCAGAAACTCCTGCTTTGATGGCATTTGGAGCGTAAATCTGTTCTGAGAGTCCGCTGTAAAAAACAATTTTTGTTTTTGGAAAATTTTTCAAAACCGATTTGATTTCGAAAATGCTTGAAAGTCCTTCAAGCTCTAGATCTAATACAAGAACATCTATTTCTTTTGTAAGAAGGATGTCTTTTACCATTGCGAAGTTACCAACATTGGCAACAATAGAAATGTCCGAATGGTCTTTGAAGTACGATTTTATTCCAAAATGTACTACAGGATAGTTATCTGCTAAACAAACTTTAATCATGGTATTTAGTTTTAGGATTGTTTTTGAAGATATAAAATTAAAAAAATATTTTTATATAAGTCTAATTTTTCGGACAAATTATTTTTTTTTAACAATTTATTATGCAAACAGGTATTGGATTCATTTTATGCTGGTTGTTTTTATTGAGTTTTTTGTAAATTTCGTAAACATTTTTTTGACGTTCTGTAAATGTATTTGCGTCAATTTTTGACTCATTTGTATTCATTGCCCATTCTAATTCGTCATAACTTGCGCCCAATTGATCTTCATCTGTTCGGTCGTCACCAAATAATCCATCTGTGGGTGAGGCTGTTAATATAGAATCCGGAATTTTTAAATAGGCTCCTAATTGGTATACTTCAGATTTCATTAAATCGGCTATTGGACTCAAATCAACGCCGCCATCTCCGTATTTTGTATAGAAACCTACTCCAAAATCTTCTACTTTATTTCCTGTTCCAGCCACTAATAAGCCATGGATACCTGCAAAATAGTACAAAGTAGTCATTCGTAAACGGGCACGGGTGTTAGCAAGCGATAAATTTACGGCAGCTTCGTTACTAATTGTAGGAACTTCTTTTTTGAATGTTTCAAAAACAGAAGTTAAATCAGCAACGGCATTGGTTACATTTGGGAATCTGTTTTTTAATTGTTCAATATGTTCTTTGGCTCTTGAAACTTGACTTGGAGCTTGATGGATAGGCATTTCAACGCAAATTACTTTCAAACCTGTTTGGGCACAGAGTGTTGAGGTTACTGCCGAATCTACTCCCCCTGAAATTCCAATTACAAATCCGTTGACTTTTGAATTTTCAGCATAGCTTTTTAGCCATTCGACAATATGAGTGTTTACTTTTTCGATTTGAAGGGTTCTTTTTTTAGTCATAATAGTTTAAGTTTTAAAAAGCAGGAATGTATATTTGCAAAAAAAATGAATGCAAGGTCTTTAGAATTCCATTGGTAACAAATTTAAATAAAATAATATAATCCGATAGAATATGTTTGATATAGGATGAAAATGCCTATGAAGATTTACGAATTTCATTCAAAACCTTTTTAAAAATTGATAAATAAATAATTATATATGAAATTTTTTCTATTGCCTGTTGTTTTTTGTCTGCTGTTTGTGTCTTGTGACCAAAAAAGTAAAGTCGAAAAAGCTATTGAAGAAACACCGGCAGATGATGTTAAGGTCGAGCGTTTTGATAAACAGTTTTTTGAAACATCTCCGAAGGATTTGCAGAAATTAAAAAAACAATATCCTTATTTTTTCCCGCAACAGATTAATGACAGCGTTTGGCTGAACAAAATGCAGGCGCCAATTTGGAGAGAAGTATATACTGAAGTTGAAAAAAAATATCCATCAGCCGAAGGTATTCAAAATGAGGTGGAGAAGCTGGTACAGCACATGAAGTATTATTTTCCAAAGACCAAAACTCCAAAAGTTATTACGCTAATTTCGGATATGGATTATAACAATAAAGCAATTTATGCCGATTCATTAATTATAATTTCGTTAGAATTGTACTTAGGAAAAGATCATAAGTTTTATACTTTTCCAAAATACCTGAAACAAAATTTTGAAGAAAGACAAATGATGCCCGATGTTGTGAAGAGTTTTTCATCAGGAAAAATTGCTCCTCCAATGAATAAGAATTTGTTGTCCCAAATGATTTATTTTGGTAAAGAACTCTACTTAAAAGATATTTTGCTCCCGGATTACAGTGACGCCGAAAAAATGGGCTACACACCGGAGCAAATTGTTTGGTGCCAAGAAAATGAATCTTATATTTGGCGATATTTCATTGAAAGGGAAATGCTTTTTAGTGATGAACAAAAGTTAGCTTCCCGTTTTATTGATCCATCGCCGTTTTCAAAATTTTATCTGGAAATAGACAATGATTCTCCAGGACAAGTCGGTTCTTGGATAGGCTGGCAGATTATTAGATCATTTATGGAAAATAATGATATTAAGCTGGATCAGATGTTAAAAATGGATCCTAAAGAAATTTTCGAAAAATCAAAATACAAACCCAAGAAATAATGTCAGATAAAAATACCTCAGAAATTAAATTTTTAGTCGAATTAGACGAAAACCGTGTACCGGAAAAACTTTTTTGGACTGCACAAGACGGCGGAATAGAACTTTCAGAATCCAAAGCTATTATGCTGAATGTTTGGGACAGCAAAGCCAAAGAAAGTATGCGTATTGACTTGTGGACAAAAGATATGCCTGTTGATGAAATGAAAATTTTCTTCCACCAAACATTAGTATCCATGGCCGAAACTTTTAAAAGAGCGACTAATGATGAAAAAATGTCGGATACAATGTTAGATTTTTGTGATTATTTTGCAGAGAAATTAGAGTTGAAGAAATAGCTTTTTAGTTAAAAGTAAGAAATAAAAAAATCTCAAAACTTAAATTTTTTTTGCTTTGGGATTTTTTTGATATTGTAATTATTGTCTTTTTAAAACTCTGAATTATTTCTAAAAACCTCTTGGTTTACCTCGTCTATATAATTTAATAATTCTTCTTTGCCTGTTGATTCGGTTGCAGAAGTGACAAAGTATTGTGACATTTCGGACGAGTGTTGGTAAACATTTATTTTTTGTAAATAGGGCAATGTGAGTGTCGATTTTACCTTACTAATTTTGTCTAGTTTGGTAAAAATAATGCAAAAATTGAATTTCACTTTCTTCCATATAGAACATGAATTCAATTGAGTAAGTCTGTATCATTCAATCGTAACTTTCTGAACTTTGTAAGTGAACTCGAATTCGTTACTTTTTCTTTTGAAGACATGTCTAAAAAGCTGTCAAAATGGGAAAGTTCTACTACTTCAAAGATTGGATACAGTATAAATTGTTTTGAGTAATAAATTCTTGAACATTCGAACGGAACCTTTGCGCACGTCCATTAGTATGGCAATATTTGTTTGTCAACTCATCATAAATTAAGGAAAAATCTATCAAATCATACAATAGAACAGTGTGTTCCTTGAATTGATTTTTTTTGTTGGACCAGTATCTTAAAAGTATTCAAAGATTAGTGTAAGATAAAAAAAGGAGTAGGAAAAATGACTTTCTACTCCTTATTTAGTAATGCTTATGTCTTAATGCATTTTTTTAGTAAACTCCAGTTTTGAGACGACTTCTTGAATTTGAAATTACTTCAATTACATTTAACGGCTCCATGACAATTTATTAACTACAACTCTTAACCGTTGTATCAATGCCAGCGCAAAAATTTCGGCAATCACTAGTGCCACAGGACGATACGGTAGTCGAAGAATTGTCACTGCCATTGCAGAGGCAAGTATGTGAACCTGAGCCACTTCCAGCCATAATATTACGCATTTCGTTTCTTGTAAGGTTGCTAATAATATTAGAAAGACTCATTTTTTTAATTTGTTTCATAAAGTTAAAAATTTAAAGTTAAAATATTAATTTTTAAAAATCTTCGCAATCATGCTCATCAATCAACCACTTAGCTGACTTCTTGTGATAAACATAATTTAAGATCTTTTTGTTAAAGATTGTGAGGGAGTAAAAAAAACTTATACAAATATGAGTAAATTTATTTAAAAAAAATATTTTACAGATAAAAACTTATTAAATATAACCCGTTGGGTGTAATTATTTACTGCAAATAATTACACCCAACGGGTTAAACATATATAAGTTATAGACCAAATTTTACTATAGTTTGATTTGTCTCTTTTCGTTTCTTTTCAAGTTTAAAACGGATTATTGTTTTTACAAACTTCTTGATTGACTTCGTCTATATAGCCTAAAAGTTCTTCTTTTCCTGTAGATTCTGTCGATGAAGTGACAAAGTACTGAGGCATTTCGGCCCAGTTATTGGCAAACATTTGTTTTTTGTAAGCCGCAATATGAGAGTCAATTTTTACTTTACTGATTTTATCAGCTTTAGTGAAAATAATACAAAACGGAATTTCGCTTTCGCCCATGTATGACATGAATTCGATGTCGATTGTCTGCGCTTCATGGCGAATGTCAATTAGCACAAAAGCACAAACCAATTGTTCCCTTCTTTCAAAATAATCGGTGATGAATTCCTGAAAAATTGATTTTGTTTTTTTGGAAACTTTGGCATAACCATAACCTGGCAAATCGACCAGAAACCAATTATTATTGATTAAAAAGTGGTTGATAAGCTGTGTTTTTCCTGGTCTTCCGGATGTCTTTGCTAGTTTCTTTTGGTTAGTCAGCATGTTGATTAATGATGACTTCCCAACATTGGAACGGCCAATAAAAGCATATTCGGGCAAAAAATCCTTTGGGCATTTGCTTACATCTGAGTTGCTTATTACGAATTCGGCAGTATTAATTTTCATGTTTTTGAGTGTAAAATTCTCCGATCGATTAATGTTCTGCCAGATGGGTATGAGTTAGCCAGTCTTCAAGATGTGTGTTAAATTCTTCTGGCTGTTCCATCATAGCGGCATGACCGCATTTGTCAATCCAGTATAAAGTTGAATTAGGCAGTAATTTATGAAACTCTTCGGCTACATCTGGTGGTGTAACCTTGTCATCTTTTCCCCAAATAATACAAGTCTGTACATGCATTTTTGGTAAATCTTTGGCCATATTATGACGAATTGCACTTTTGGCAATAGTCAGGGTTTTGATTAATTTTATACGGTCATTTACTGTAGCGTATACTTCGTCGACAAGCTCTGGAGTAGCTATTTTTGGATCATAAAATACATCTTCGGCTTTTTTCTTAATGTATTCGTAGTCACCTCTTTTTGGATAACTGTCTCCCATAGCGCTTTCGTAAAGACCAGAACTTCCTGTGATTACAAGTCCGGATACTTTCTCTGGGAACATTTTAGTATGGTATAATGCAATATGCCCTCCAAGTGAATTTCCTAAAAGAATTACTCTATCTAATTTTTTGAAAGTAATGAAGTTTTTTACATAGACAGCAAAGCTTTTTACGTTTGTTTTGAGTATGTTTTGAGTATAAATAGGTAAATCGGGGATGATGATTCTGTATCCTTTATTCGAAAAATAACTGGCAACAGCATCAAAATTACTAAGTCCTCCCATTAAACCATGTAAGATGACAATCGGAATTCCTTCGCCTGCTTCGTAATATCCGTATTTGCCTTCTTTTTTGTAATATTTTTCCATGTTTTAAGATAACAATTTCAATTTTTTACAAATATAGGGTTTAAAAAATTAAAAAGAATTTTGGCGGCTATTTTTTAACCTTTTATTCTTACATGTGTGTAAGATGCTTTTTGAGCCTCTTTTTGTTGCTTTTTTAACGATTAAGAAATATTTTTTTCAAGTTTTTATGAATATGTTTTATTAATCAAAAAATGAAGTTTTTTGTCAAATCATAAGCTTTCTTACAAATTATTGATTCTATAGCTAATGTCTTGATAGTGTATAAACTAAGTGTTTTTGGCTAAAAGTGGTTAAACTTATTAACAAAGTGGTATATAGTGGTAAATTGTGGTAAAATTTTATATATTTTTGCTTAATACAATTAATACAATTCACTTGGACACAATTATAGGAACATATGAGTGTAAAGTCGATGCAAAAGGACGGGTATTATTGCCCGCTCCCCTAAAAAAGCAATTGGCTTCCTCGCTTCAAAACGGTTTTGTTTTGAAGCGTTCTGTATTTCAGCCCTGTTTGGAATTGTATCCTATGGAAGAGTGGGATTTGATGATGAAAAAAATCAACAAACTTAATCGATTCGTAAAAAAAAACAATGATTTTATCCGTCGTTTTACCGCTGGAGTAAAAGTGGTTGAAATAGATGCATTAGGCAGATTATTGGTTCCTAAAGATTTAGTGGTTTTTGCCAGTATTTATAAAGATGTGGTTTTTTCTTCTGCAGTTAATATTGTAGAGATTTGGGATAAGGATTTGTACGAAAAATCAATAGATGGTGCAGATGTTGATTTTGCAGATTTAGCCGAAGAAGTAATGGGTAATTTAAATGACGACGACAATGGAATATCATAATCCAGTATTGCTTCACCCTACTGTAGATGGTTTGAATATAAATCCAGACGGAATTTATGTGGATGTTACTTTTGGAGGAGGCGGTCATTCAAAAGAAATTTTGAGAAGGCTGGGGCCAAACGGAAAATTATTTGCTTTTGACCAAGATGAGGATGCTTTGGCAAATGCATTGCCAGACGAAAGATTTACATTAATTAATGAGAATTTTAGATTTATAAAAAGGTTTTTGCGTTTTTATGGCGTAAAGGAAGTGGACGGTATTTTGGGCGATTTGGGTGTTTCTTCCCATCAGTTTGATGTAGCCGAAAGAGGTTTTTCGACCCGTTTTGATGCCGGACTGGACATGAGAATGAGTCAGAAAAATGATCTGAATGCCTATCGGGTGGTAAATGAATATGATGATGCCAATTTGAGAAGGGTATTTTTGGATTATGGAGAATTGAAAAACGCACCAGCTTTGGCAAGAACAATTATCGAGGCTAGGGAGCATAGATCAATAAAAACCACTGATGAATTAAAAGAAGTCTTGGCAAAATATTTGCCCGAAAGAGTCCGAAATAAAATATTGGCTCAAATCTATCAGGCGATTCGAATCGAAGTGAATCAAGAGATGGATGTTTTGAAAGAGTTTTTGGAGCAATCCCTTGAGATTTTGAAACCCGGCGGAAGATTAAGCGTGATTTCGTATCATTCACTGGAAGACCGATTAGTGAAAAGATTTATAAAAAATGGAATGTTTGAAGGAGAGCCTGAGCGCGATTTTTATGGTAATTTTTCTGTTCCTTTTAATACAGTAGGAAAATTGATAGTTCCGGATGATGAAGAAATCAAATTGAATAATAGAGCCAGAAGTGCCAAATTGAGAATTGCAGAAAAAAAGTAATAAATGAAAGGCGGAATTTATAACATATTAAAAGCACAGTTCCTAATTGATGATAATGCTGTCAAAAATTGGCGTTTTATCGTTTTTGTGATTTTACTTGCTATAATAATGATCGCCAATACGCAGCGTTACGAGCAAAAAGTGTTTAAGATAGTTGAATTGACAAATAGAGTAAAAGAATTGCGTTCTGAATTTGTAGACAGACGTTCTGAACTGATGAAACTTAAAATGGAATCTACGGTTTCAGCCAAAATGGAAGAAAGACAAATTTTTCCATCAACTGTGCCTCCTGTAAAAATTGAAGTTAAAGAACCTGAAGAGAAAAATTTCTTAGAAAAGTTATGGCAGTAGAAGATAAATATATATCCTATAGAACCTATCTGGTTGCCTTTTTCATCTTTATGATGGCAATAGCTATTGCTGTGAAATTAACTAATATTCAATGGGTTGATGGAGATCATTACAGAGAGTTAGCTAAAGAAAGAACGGTTAGAAATTTTGTTATTCCTGCTAATAAAGGAAACATTTATTCTGCAGATGGAAGTCTTTTGGCTACATCAATTCCTAATTATGTAATTCGTTTCGATGCAGTTGCTCCAAAAGCGGAAGTATTTGAAAAAAATGTAAAATTATTGTCGGATTCATTGGGAATGCTGCTTAAAAAATCCAGCAGTACAATTCAAAACGAATTAAGAAAAGCCAGAGCACATAAAAACAGATATTATTTAATAGCTCAAGGATTGAGTTTTACTCAATATATGAAAATAAAAGGGTTTCCATTATTCAATTTGGGAGCTTACAAGGGGGGCATTATAGTTGAGCAAAAAACGGTTAGAGAATATCCAATTGGGCAGATAGCCAAGCGCAGTATTGGTTATGAAAGAAAATTGACAGGCTACTCAGACGGTAAAGGAATTGAATGGGCATATCGTGAGTTCCTTAACGGGAAAGACGGTAAGATATTAAAGCAAAAAATAGCCAAAGGGCAATGGAAACCCATTCGTGATGTAAACGAAGTAGAGCCTCAAGACGGTTATGATGTAATTTCGACGATAGATGTTTATATACAAGATATAGCACACCATGCTTTGTTAAAACAGCTGGAAGAATATGAGGCAGATCATGGCTGTGTTGTAGTAATGGAAACTAAAACGGGTCAGGTCAAAGCGATTTCAAATTTAGGAAGAGGTAATGACGGTACGTATTATGAGACTACAAATTATGCTTATGCTGAGTCACATGAACCGGGTTCGACTTTTAAATTGGTTGATTTAATTGCAATATTAGAAGATAAAGTAGCCGATACTAGTACTGTTTACGATAGTCATGGAGGTATAATTACCTATTCTGGCCGCAAGGTGAGAGATTCTCATGAAGGAGGTTATGGTAAAATATCATTAGCCCGCGGTTTTGAGCTTTCTTCGAATACAGTAATGGTTCAGGCGGTATATAATAATTATAAAAACAATCCGACAAAATTTGTAAATCACGTTAATTCATTTGGATTAAATAAAAAATTAGGGTTGGCTTTTAGAGGTGAAGGAGTGCCGTTTATACCACAGCCAAGTGATAAAAACTGGTCTAATATTTCACTTCCGTGGATGGCATTTGGATACGGAGTTTCAGTTACGCCATTGCAGACATTGACGTTTTATAATGCGGTTGCAAATAATGGTGTTATGGTAAAACCAATGTTGGTAACAGAAATAAAAGCATGGGACAAAACCATAAAAAAATACAATACTGAAGTGATGAATCCGAAGATTTGTTCTGATGGAACATTAAATAAAGTTAGGGCTGTTCTTGCAAATGTGGTAAAAAAAGGAACTGGGTCTAAATTATATTCAAAGGATTTTTCTATGGCTGGAAAGACAGGTACAGCTCAAATGAATTATGCTCAAAACGGAGGAATGGATAAGCATTATGCTTCTTCATTTGTTGGTTATTTTCCGGCGGATAATCCTAAGTATTCCTGTATTGTTGTAGTACATAAACCTAATACTTCGGGAAATAATTATTACGGAGCCGATGTTGCCGGGCCAGTTTTTAAAAGAATTGCCCAAAAAATATTTACAGATACGCCTTCAACTAATGTGATTAAGAAATTGGATCGTCCGAATCAAAAACAAGACGGTAATTACAATAGCTATTATGCAAAGGCACAAAAAAAACAAAATGTAATTCCAAATGTCAAAGGTATGGCTGGAATGGATGCTGTTGCTTTATTAGGGAATTTGGGTTTAAAAGTTAAAGTCGTCGGAGTGGGGAAAGTTAAAACACAATCTCTTCAAGCTGGACAGAATATTGTAAAAAATTCATCAATTCTATTGGAATTATCATGAGTGTATTAAAAGACATATTATATAAAGTAGCGATAGAATCTGTAACAGGTTCTACCGAAATTGCTATAAACCAGTTACATTTTGATTCGAGAAAAATTGAAGCAAATGATGCTTTTGTAGCGATTCGCGGTACCATTTCAGATGGTCATGATTTTATTGCAAAAGCAATAAGTCTTGGGGCAACAGCAATTATCTGCGATACGCTTCCAGAAAATCTGATAAATGGGGTAACCTATGTTTGCGTAAAAGATACTAATGCAGCCTTGGCTTTTATGGCAGCCAACTTTTATGGTAATCCTTCGCAAAAATTGAAATTAATTGGTATTACGGGAACAAATGGTAAAACCACTATTGCCTCACTGTTGTATCAGCTGTTTAAAAAAGCTGGTTTTAAAGTGGGACTGCTGTCTACTGTAAAAATTCTAGTTGATGATATTGAACACAAAGCTACTCATACAACACCGGATTCTATTACAATTAATTATTTCCTTAATGAAATGATAGAGGCAGGAGTTGAATATTGTTTTATGGAAGTAAGCTCTCATGGCATTCATCAAAAACGTACCGAAGCATTGTATTTCAGAGGCGGAATATTTACAAATTTATCTCATGATCATTTAGATTATCATCCAACGTTTGCAGAATATAGAGATGTTAAGAAGTCTTTCTTTGATCACTTGCCCAATACTGCTTTTGCATTGACGAATAGTGATGACAAAAATGGTCCGGTAATGCTTCAAAACACTTCTGCCCGAAAATTGACATACGCTTTAAAAACGTATGCCGATTATAAAGCACAAATTCTGGAAAATCAGCTGTCTGGTTTGTTGTTGAAAATAAACGGCAATGAAGTTTGGGTGAAATTGATTGGAACTTTTAATGCTTATAATCTTTTGGCAATTTACGGAACCGCAGTCGAGCTAGGTCTAGACAGTTTTGAAGTTCTCCGACTGATGTCGGAATTGGAAAGCGTATCTGGACGATTCCAGTATATTGTTTCCAAAACCAATATAACAGCTATTGTAGATTATGCTCACACACCAGATGCACTCGAAAATGTTTTGAATACGATTAATGACGTGCGGACAAATAATGAACAATTAATTACGGTTGTAGGATGTGGCGGTAATAGAGATACCGCAAAACGCCCAGTTATGGCCAATATCGCGACAGAATTGAGCGATAAAGTAATTCTAACTTCTGATAATCCTAGAAATGAGGATCCAGAAACGATTATTAAAGAAATGGAAAAAGGGGTTCAGGCTCAAAATTTCAAAAAAGTTTTGTCAATTACCGATAGATTTCAAGCAATTAAAACGGCTTGTCAATTGGCACAACCAAACGATATTATATTGATTGCTGGTAAAGGTCATGAAACTTATCAGGAAATCAAAGGAGTACGTCATGATTTTGATGACATGAAAAATGTAAAAGAAATTTTAGATCAACTATTAAAATAAAAACAATATGCTATACTACTTATTTCAATATTTAGACAAAGTAATGGATGTTCCCGGTACAGGGGTTTTTCAATATATCACTTTTAGATCCTCTTTGGCATTATTGTTATCGTTGTTACTGTCTACTATTTATGGAAAACGCATAATTGGTTTTTTAAGCAGACAGCAAGTTGGTGAAACGGTACGTGAACTTGGATTGGCAGGGCAAAATGAAAAAGCGGGTACGCCTACAATGGGAGGTATCATTATCATTTTTGCAACTCTTGTTCCTGTTGTACTTTTTGCAAAACTGCATAACATCTATATTGTTTTATTAATAGTCACCACCTTGTGGATGGGAATTATTGGTTTTATTGATGATTATATTAAAATATTCAAGAAAGACAAACAAGGTCTTAAAGGTATTTTTAAGGTTTTTGGTCAGGTAGGTTTAGGAGTAATTGTTGGTTCTGTACTTTATTTTAGCCCAGCAGTTACTGTTAGAACGGATACGGGAAAGGTTGACGTTTTTAAACAAACCACCGAAACCGTTGTTAAGCCAGTTTCATTGGAGGAAAAATCAACTGCAACTACAATTCCTTTTTTCAAAAATAACGAGTTTGATTATGCCGAAGTATTAGCATGGACAGGTGAAGGTTACGAAAAATGGGCATGGCTAATTTTTATACCAGTTGTGATTTTCATTATTACTGCAGTTTCTAATGGAGCTAATCTAACCGACGGTATTGACGGTTTGGCTGCGGGAACTTCCGCAGTATCCGTTTTTGCCCTCATGATTTTTACGTTTGTGTCAGGTAATATTATTTTCTCCAGTTATTTGAATATAATGTATATCCCCAACTCTGGAGAGATGACCGTATTTATAGCTTCCTTTCTAGGGGCATTAATTGGTTTTCTTTGGTATAACTCCTATCCGGCTTCTGTTTTTATGGGAGATACAGGAAGCTTAACCATTGGAGGGATTATTGCGGTACTGGCTATTGCAGTACGAAAAGAAATGCTTATTCCTTTATTCTGCGGTATCTTTTTGGTCGAAAATTTTTCAGTCGTACTTCAGGTAAGTTATTTTAAATATACTAAAAAGCGTTTTGGAGAAGGACGCAGGATCTTTTTAATGGCACCGCTTCATCATCACTATCAAAAGAAAGGATATCATGAAAGTAAGATAGTCACACGATTTTGGGTAGTTTCAATTATGCTGGCCATCTTATCTGTTGTCACACTGAAATTGAGATAATATATGAGGCTAGTGATATTAGGAGGAGGAGAAAGCGGTGTAGGAACTGCTATCCTTGGAAAGAAACAAGGTTATGATGTTTTTGTTTCCGATTTCGGAAAAATAAAAGACAGTTACAAAGAGGTGTTGATTATTAATGAGATCCCTTGGGAAGAAGAAAAGCATACTGAGGAATTGATACTGAATGCTGATGTTGTGATGAAGAGTCCAGGTATTCCAGATAAATCACCAATCGTAAAGCAATTGAAAGGCAAAGGTGTTTCTGTAATTTCCGAAATTGAATTTGCGGCAGCTTTTACAAATGCAGTCTGCATCGGAATAACTGGGAGTAACGGTAAAACGACCACTACTATGCTAACATATCATGTGCTGAAATCGGCAGGATTAAATGTTGGGCTGGCTGGGAATGTAGGAAAGAGTTTTGCTTGGCAGGTAGCAGATAATAATTATGATTTTTATGTTATAGAGTTAAGCAGTTTTCAGCTGGATGGGATTGTGGAGTTTAAACCGCATATTGCTATAATAACAAATATAAGTCCGGATCATTTGGACCGCTACGATTATAAATATCAAAATTATATCGATTCAAAGTTTAGAATTACAATGAATCAAACGGAAGAGGATTTTCTTATTTATGATGCAAATGATGAAGCCATTTCAGAATGGTTAAAAAATAATACGGTAAAAGCAAAATTAATTCCTTTTTCATTAACAGATGAATGCAGTGAAGGAGCATATATAAAAAACAACACAATGGAAGTTAAGATCAATCAAGAAGAATTCGCAATGGATACAGAGCACATTTCATTAGAAGGAAAACATAATTTGAAAAATGCTATGGCAGCAAGTTCGGTGGCTAATATCCTGAAAATTAGAAAGACTACTATTCGTGAAAGCATGTCAAATTTTCAAGGTGTTGAACATCGTCTGGAAAAAGTTCTTAAAATCCAAAATGTACAGTACATCAATGATTCTAAAGCTACTAATGTGAACTCTGTTTTTTTTGCTTTAGAGAGTATGAACACACCTACTGTTTGGATTGTGGGAGGTGTTGATAAAGGGAATGACTACCATGAATTAATGTCGCTCGTTCGTGAGAAAGTAAAAGCTATTATTTGTTTAGGGATTGATAATAAAAAAATTATTGATGCCTTTGGAAATGTTGTTGATATTATGGTTGAAGTAAACAATATGAGCGAAGCGGTTAAAATGGCGCAGCGTTTGTCTGAAAAAGGGGATACTGTCTTATTGTCGCCTGCATGTGCGAGTTTTGATTTGTTTGAAAGCTATGAAGACAGAGGAAGACAATTTAAACAAGCGGTTAAAAATCTATAAATTGAAGTTTTAGAAAACAGATTTCAATTTCTGAATTGAAGTTAAGTCTAAAATCTAAAATCTAAAATCTAAAATCTAAATTTAAAATGAAAGAACTAATTAACAAGTTAAAAGGAGATAAAGGCATTTGGTCATTCGTGATCTTATTGGCTCTGTTTTCTTTTATGCCTGTTTTTAGTGCCAGCAGTAATTTGGCTTATTTAGGTCATGGTACTGGTAATACTTTGGGCTATTTGGTTAAACACTTAGCTCATATCTGTTTTGGTATATTGATTATTTATTGGGTTCATAATATCCCTTATCATTATTTCAGAGCAATATCCAAAGCGGGATTGCCTATAGTTTGGGTCTTATTAGGGTATACTTTGATTAAGGGTACAGTAATTGCCGGAGCCAATGCGAGCCGATGGATTCAGATTCCTTTTGTCGGATTGTCATTTCAAACATCTACTCTGGCGGCTATTATTTTATTCATCTTTGTGGCCCGTTATTTGTCTAAAACCAGAGAGACTCCAATTACTTTCAAATCTTCGCTTTGGGAACTTTGGACTCCGGTTTTTATAACTTTAATGTTTATTCTGCCAGCCAATTTTTCAACCACGGCTTTGATTTTTGCAATGGTTATAATGCTTGTGTTTATTGGGAGGTATCCATTAAAATATATCTTTTTTATCATTGGTTCTGGTGTTTTGACTTTGATTTTGTTTTTTCTAATGTCAAAAACTTTTCCTGACTCTAAATTTTTCAGCAGGGTTGGGACATGGGAAAGCCGTATTGAAAATTTTACAAGCAATAAAGCCGACGAAGACGATTATCAAATTGAAAAGGCTAAAATCGCTATTGCTTCTGGGCAAATATATGGTTTGGGTCCTGGTAAAAGTGTTCAGAAAAATTTCTTGCCACAATCCTCTTCCGATTTTATTTATGCCATTATTGTTGAAGAATATGGGCTAGTAGGAGGGTTAGGAGTTTTGGTTTTGTATTTGCTTCTATTATTTCGATTTGTTGTCGCTTCCCATAAAGCGAATACCCTTTTTGGAAAATTAGTGGTAATAGGTTTAGGTTTTCCAATGATTTTTCAGGCCATGATTAATATGGCTGTTGCAGTTGAATTATTGCCGGTAACAGGACAAACGCTGCCTTTAATAAGCAGTGGGGGAAGCTCTATTTGGATGACTTGTTTTGGACTCGGAATTATTTTGAGCGTGACTAAAAAAGAAGAAGAAATAGCCCAAGAAAAATTAGAAAAAGAAAAAAGAGAAGAAATTCTTCAAAAGCTTATAGATAGAGAAATGGAAGCAGATCTCGAAGAGGCAGATTTTAAAAATGTAAATGACAATTTTGACACAGGCAATTATTCAATTACGGATAATTCAAATAACCCAATGAAAGCGGTGTTAAAATAATTGGGTTTATTAGAGTATAATATAATAATGCAGTTCGTTACAGTTTAGTATTAAAAGAAGCAACTTAGAAATTTTCACAATGACAAAGCATAAATTTATCTTAAGCGGAGGTGGTACCGGAGGTCATATTTACCCAGCCATTGCAATAGCAAATGAATTGAAATCCCGTTTTCCGGATGCCGATATTTTGTTTGTCGGAGCCAAAGACAAAATGGAGATGCAAAAAGTGCCTCAAGCAGGTTATGAAATTAAAGGGCTTTGGATAGCCGGTCTGCAGAGAAAATTGACGGTTCAAAACGCAATGTTTCCTTTTAAGCTTATTGATAGTTTATGGAAATCAAGAAAAATCATTAAACAATTCAAGCCTGATGTAGTTATAGGAACTGGAGGTTTTGCCAGTGGTCCATTGCTGAAAATGGCTAATAGCATGAATATTCCAACAGTTATTCAGGAACAAAATTCATATCCCGGGATTACTAATAAATTATTGAGCAGTAAAGCAAATAGCATTTGTGTTGCATACGATCATTTAGAAAGATTTTTTCCTCAAGACAAAATTACGGTTACTGGGAATCCGGTTCGTCAGGATTTATTAGATATTCAGTCTAAAAGAGAAGAAGCTTTAACGTATTTTAAATTAGATAAAAATAAAAAGACGTTATTGGTTTTGGGTGGCAGTCTTGGAGCCAGAAGGATTAATCAGTTAATCGAAAAGGAACTGGATAAATTACTTTCATTAAATGTTCAGGTTATCTGGCAATGCGGGAAATTTTATTTTGATGATTATAAAAAATACAATAAATATAATGTTCAGGTAATGGCTTTTATAGAAAGAATGGATTTGGTTTATGCTGCCGCAGATATTGTGATTTCCCGAGCTGGCGCATCATCGGTTTCGGAGCTGAGCATAGTGGGAAAACCAGTGATTTTTATTCCGTCTCCTAATGTTGCCGAAGATCATCAGACTAAAAATGCTCAGGCAATAGTGGATAAAAAAGGAGCAATTTTACTCAAAGAATCGCAGTTGGAGGAAGACTTCGGTTTGGTTTTTGAATCTCTGATAAAAGATCAGGGAAAGCAGGAACAATTAAGTCAATATATTAAGCTATTGGCTAAGCCCAATGCAACAGCTCAAATCGTTGACGAAATTGTCAAGCTGGTTAAATAAAGAAATCAGTCATTTGACAAAATCTGTTGAATGTAAGAGAGATAATAAAAAATAAAACAAAATGAATTTAAATCAAATACATAACGTCTATTTCATAGGGATCGGAGGAATCGGGATGAGTGCTTTGGCCCGTTATTTTAAAGCCATTGGGAAGCAGGTTTCAGGTTATGATAAAACACCTTCCATCCTTACGAGCGAGTTAATTGAAAGTGGTATTGATATTCATTTTGAAGATGATATCAGTCAGATTCCAAGTAATTATTACGCTGAAAATACATTAGTTATTATAACGCCAGCTGTGCCGTTTACGCATTCAGAATGGAATTATTTCTTGGAACGCGGGTATGAATTAAAAAAGAGAGCCGAAGTTTTGGGGATTATTACCAAGGACACTTTTTGTTTTGCTGTAGCCGGAACACATGGAAAAACAACTACTTCTAGTATTTTGGGTCACATTTTATATGAAAGCGGCGCCGATGTTACGGCTTTTATAGGAGGAATAGTTGAGAATTATGATTCTAATTTAATAGGAAACGGTAAAACAGTTACGGTTGTTGAAGCTGATGAATTTGACCGTTCGTTCTTGCATTTGCACCCAAATATTGCATGTGTTACTTCAATGGATGCCGATCATTTGGATATTTATGGCACAAGTGATGCTATTGAAGCGTCGTTTATAGAATTTGCAAATAAAGTAGAGGATAAAAATAATCTTTTTATAACAAATGAATTGCCTATTGAAGGTGTTGTTTGTGCGGTAAATGAAGAGTCAGTTTTTCAAGCATTCAATGTAAGGATAGAAAACAGCAGTTATGTTTTTGATGTAAAAACCCCAACTGGGCTTATTAAGGATTTACGTTTTGGATTGCCAGGCAAACATAATCTGATGAATGCTTTAATGGCATTGGCAATGGCAGTAACATACGGTACGCCTATTGATAGTATTGCCAAGGCTTTAGATTCGTTCAAAGGAATAAGAAGACGTTTTTCGTATCAGATTAAAGAAGAAAATTTAGTATATATAGATGATTATGCACATCATCCTACCGAAATAAATGCTGTTCATCAGGCAGTTAGGGAATTGTACCCAGGCAAAAAAGTATTAGCTGTTTTTCAGCCGCATTTATTTAGCAGAACAAGAGATTTTGCAGATAATTTTGCTAAAAGCTTATCGGCTTTTGATGAAATTTTTCTGATGGAAATTTATCCGGCGCGCGAATTGCCAATGGAAGGAATTACTTCACAATGGCTTATGGATAAAATTACAAATGAGCATAAAAAAATTGTGAGTAAAGAAGATTTAATTTCTGAAATTGTAGCTAGCGAGGCCACTGTAATTGTAACGATTGGAGCGGGTGATTTAGGTGAAATGGTTCCTTCAATTAAAAAAGCGTTATATGAAAGTCTTTAATTGGAATAATGTAAGATTATTGCTAATGTTTTGTTTGGTAGTTTTTCTTTTTTCGTTTACGTCCAAAAGAAATTCTAAGAGAAAATTGACTAAAGCAGAAGTTGTTTTTGTAGGCGATAACTCTCTTTTTTTAAAAAGCGAAACGGTTAATAAATTGTTGATAGAAAATAATTCGAATGCTAAAAGCATAAGAAAAGATAGGCTAGATTTGAATAAACTGGAGCAAGTATTAAATGCTCAAGAAATGATCGAGAACGCAGATGTTTATGTAAGTATCGATGGTGTTCTAAAAGCAGTTGTAAAACAAAAGACGCCTATTGCAAGAGTCTTTAATGATGAGGGTTCCTTCTATATTGACAGTGAGGGTAATACCATGCCCTTATCAGCGAATTTTACAGCTCGGGTTCCACTTGTTTCTGGGGAGATAAACAAGAAAAATAACAAAGATTTATTTAAATTATTTAAGATAATTTATGATGATGCGTTTTTGAGAAAAAACATCATTGGCATACAGATTATGCCTAATGGTAGCTTATTAATGCTCAATAGAAATTATAATTATCAAATTGATTTTGGAAGTTTGATAAATGTAGAACGTAAATTTCAAAACTATAAAGCTTTTTTTCAAAAAGTAAGTTTGGACAGTTCTTTGTATAAATATAAAAAAATAGATCTCAGATTTACGGAACAAGTAGTTTGCACAAAATAATAGAAAATGGAAAAAGAGAATATTGCAGTAGGTCTAGATATTGGGACGACGAAAATAGTTGCCATGATAGGCAAAAAGAACGAGTATGGCAAACTTGAAATTTTAGGTGTTGGCAAATCTAAAAGTTTAGGCGTGGCTAGAGGCGTTGTAAATAATATTACGCAAACTATCCAATCGATTCAGCAAGCGATTCTTGAAGCTGAAAATAATTCAGGTTATAAAATAAAAGATGTTGTAGTAGGTATAGCAGGTCAACATATTAGAAGTATTCAGCATAGCGATTACATTAGCAGAAATAATCCTGAAGAAGTTATAGGTGGAAGCGATATTGATTTATTGATCAATCAGGTTCATAAATTGGCCATGCTGCCAGGAGAAGAGATTATTCATGTATTGCCTCAAGAATTTAAAATTGACGGTCAATCGGATGTTAAGGAGCCAATCGGAATGTATGGCGGAAGGTTGGAAAGCAGTTTTCATGTTGTAGTAGGACAGGCTTCTTCTATCAGGAACGTTGGCAGATGTATTCAAAGTTCGGGTATAGAATTATCAGGTTTGACATTGGAACCATTAGCTTCTTCCGATGCAGTTTTGAGTCAAGAAGAAAAAGAAGCAGGAGTTGCTCTTATTGATATAGGAGGAGGAACAACAGATTTAGCTATTTTTAAAGATGGCATTATTCGTCATACGGCTGTAATTCCTTTTGGAGGAAATGTAATTACGGATGATATAAAAGAAGGCTGTTCGATTATAGAAAAGCAAGCCGAATTATTGAAGGTTAAATTTGGTTCTGCTTGGCCAGGAGAAAATAAAGACAATGAGATCGTTTCTATTCCAGGTTTAAGAGGCAGAGAGCCTAAAGAGATTTCGTTAAAAAATCTTTCGAAAATAATAAATGCAAGAGTTGTTGAAATTATTGAGCAGGTTTTTACCGAAGTAAGAGCTTACGGTCATGAAGATCCCCGTAAAAAACTGATTGCAGGAATCGTTCTTACAGGTGGCGGTGCGCAATTAAAGCATATCAAACAGCTAGTAGAATATATTACTGGAATGGACACTCGAATTGGTTATCCAAATGAGCATTTAGCCGGTAATTCAGATGAAGAGATTTCAAGCCCGTTATATGCTACTGCAGTAGGTTTGGTAATGAACAGTATCGAGAATAAAACTCAAAGCGCTGTAAAAATGCAGGCAGCAATAGCTCCTGAAAAAGTAAGTTATTACAGAGAACCTGTAGTTGAAATAAAAGAAAAAGAAGAGGTATATGTACAGCCTGAAAAAGTACTCCAAGTAGAACCTGTAAAAGAAGAATCAACAGAAAATAAAATTAGAAGATCGTTTTTTGATAAATATGTGGATAAGATTAAAGAATTTTTAGATAACGCAGAGTAAGTAAATAAATAATAAAACAGAATAAAATAAATTATCCGAATTCCTTTTTGCCCCAAGCCTAGAGTAGTTAGTGATAAAGTTAATAAAAAATTAAAACCCCACATGATGCCAAGCAACACAGAATTTGGAAGTATTTCATTTGATTTGCCAAAAAATCAGTCAAATGTAATCAAAGTAATTGGAGTAGGTGGAGGCGGTAGCAACGCCATAAACCATATGTTTAAACAAGGTATTAAAGGCGTTGATTTCATCGTTTGTAATACGGATTCTCAAGCACTTGAGAATAGTGGAGTGCCTAACAAAATTCAATTAGGAGCAAATTTAACAGAAGGTCTGGGAGCAGGTGCAAACCCGGATGTAGGACACCAATCAGCTATAGAAAGTATTGCTGATATTGAAAAAGTATTGGATATAAATACCAAAATGGTATTTATTACTGCAGGTATGGGTGGAGGAACAGGGACAGGAGCTGCCCCGGTTATTGCTCAATTAGCCAAAGAAAGAGATATATTGACAGTTGGAATCGTAACTTTACCGTTCTTATTTGAAGGAAAAGTTCGTCAGGAACAAGCGCTTATCGGTATCGAAAAATTGCGCAAACAAGTCGATTCATTAATCGTTATCAATAATAATAAATTAAGAGAAGTATATGGAAATCTTGGTTTCAAGGCCGGATTTTCAAAAGCGGATGAAGTTTTGGCAACTGCCTCAAGAGGAATTGCCGAAGTAATTACACATCACTATACTCAAAATATCGATTTACGTGATGCAAAAACAGTATTGTATAACAGCGGTACTGCTATTATGGGATCTTCTGTTTCATCTGGCGAAAACAGAGCTAAAGAAGGTATAATTGCAGCTTTAGACTCTCCGCTTTTAAATGATAATAAAATTACTGGTGCCAAAAATGTATTGTTGCTTATCGTTTCTGGAACTAATGAAATTACTATCGATGAAATTGCCGAAATTAATGAGCATATTCAATATGAAGCGGGTTCAAATGCCAACATTATCATGGGGGTTGGTGAAGACGATTCACTTGGGGATGCCATCGCAGTAACCATTATAGCTACAGGATTTAATGTAGAACAGCAAAACGAGATCGTAAATGTTGAGCCTAAGAAAATAATTCATACACTAGGAGAAGAGCAAAGAGGCGTTTTTGATTTATCAGCAAAACCAGTTGCTGGTTTTAGTTTAAATAATGAAACAGCAGTTCCTCCTGCCGAAGATAGAATAGTTTTTGATTTAGTTGAAGATGTAGTAGCTATTCCAGAGCCTGTAATTTCTTCTATCAATGAAGACGAATTAATTGGCATGACCGAATTTATTAGAAATCTGGATGTGACATTCGAAATTGTGTCTCCTATGAAAGAGATAGATTTTGTAATTACAAACCCAGTGATAGAATCTGTTAGAGAAGTAAAGCCAGAGCCAGTTCGTTTCGAAGAAAAACAAGAACAGACTGCCTTTTCATTTGATCTGCCGATAAGCAAGCCGCAGGCTGTTCAAGTTCAGGAAGAAACTAATAGTTTCTTGTTTGAATTGACAAATGAGACCCGCAATATTAAAGTTGTGGAGCCTGTTCAGTTTGTGCCTGTAACCGAATTATCAGATAACGGTGTTATTAAATACTCGTTGGAAGAATATATGGAAGCAGAGAATGACTTAGTGGAGTCTAAACCTGTGGCCAAAATTGAGAAGGAAGAGATTCCCGCTGAATTGAATATCACTATGAAACAAGTGGTAAATCCAGTTGCTGAAGTAACGCCAACTTTGGAAAACAACTCTCCGATTGATATGACGATCGAAGAAACGCTAAGATTCAGAGCTGAAGAAAGAAGAAAAAAATTAAAAGATTTTAATTATAAATTTCACGATAGCGTGTCAAGAGTTGATGAATTAGAAAGAGAACCTGCCTATAAAAGATTTGGCATAGACCTAAATAATTCACAAACTAATAATTCGACATCAAGAATATCAGTAGGAACAGACAGTAATAATGACCTGCAATTGCGTTCCAATAATTCATATCTGCATGACAATGTAGATTAACAATGCCATTTTTTTTAAAATAGCCCGAAAATTCATTTCAATTTTCGGGCTGTTTTTTTGAATATAAAGCATCAAACAAGTAGTTGTTAATACCAGTAAAATTTTCTAAATTTGTCGGGCCTCATCCAGCTGTACATTACAAGCTTTTTGTTGTAACTCTTTTTTTCTAAGAACAGGAAAGAGCTTCCTTCGGTCGCTTTTCCAGTTCAAGAAAAAAATAGAGTTTCTCCCAAAAAGGCTTTTCATTTCCATCTGGGGCATTTTTTTAAGTATTCAGTCTTGCAGTTTTCGGTCTGCAGTTTGAACCGTTAATCAAGAATCTAAAATTTAAAATATATTATGAGTTTATCAATTCAGATCATGGACGAAATCAAAACCGCCATGAGAGCCAAAGATACAGTTGCATTAGAAGCATTAAGAGCTATAAAATCAGAACTTTTATTAGCGCAGACTGCTTCAGGATCAAAAGAAGAAATATCTGCTGATGATGAAATTAAACTGCTTCAAAGATTGGTTAAAACCCGCAAAGAAAGCGCTAGAATTTTTACGGAGCAAAACCGTTTGGATTTAGCAGAACCAGAATTGGCACAAATCGCAGTAATCGAAAAATTCTTGCCAGCTCAATTAAGCGAAGCTGAAGTAGAGGCGGTAATCGCAAAAATCATTGCCGAGACTGGCGCATCAGGAATAGCTTCTATGGGGAAAGTAATGGGATTGGCATCAGCTCAATTGGGTGGAACTGCCGAAGGAAAAACTATTTCTACCATCGTAAAAAAATTATTGACTTAAGTAAAACAGATTTCTGATTTTAAAAGCTAAATTCTAAAATCAGAAATGTAAAATTAGTACTGACCACGTAGTTCAACTGGATAGAATATCAGATTTCGGCTCTGAGGGTTGGGGGTTCGAACCCCTCCGTGGTCACTTGATTTTGTAAAAATCCCTATGTATCAAACACATAGGGATTTTTTTTGTACTAGAATTACAACTTCATCCTCTTAAAAACAAATAAAAACCCGAAATTCAACAGCTTAAAGCTAATGCTAAAAAAGTACTTTTAGGCATTGATCATAATTATGTAAATCAACACTATGTTCAGAATCATCTTGACGAGTTCTTTTACAAATTCAACAGGAGATATTTTAAAGAAAAACTATCCGATAGGATTATGATTGCTGCTTTAGAAACAACTTGGCATTAGTAACGGATAATCATATTAATTAATATCTTATTTTTGAGTTTAAATCTACTTTTGGAATTGGAATGCATACTAAAGAATTATGAATATTTATCTTCGCCGTTATATTTTACTCTGGTCGTGTTTGTGTTTTGGAGTAATTACTACTGCGCAGCAGCACTTTGTATTTACATCAGTCGATTGTAAAAATGGACTTTCAGAAAATAGGGTACGCAATATTTTGCAGCTTCAAGATGGACGAATGGTAATTACCACCGAGGGAGTTACCAATATTTATGATGGAACTTCTTTTAAATACCTACACCTAAAGGGAAATAATATTTCTCGACTAAAAAGCTATTCAGGGTTTCATCATGGGTATGTGGATAAAGAATATGTATGGATAAAAGATAAAGGAAAGTTGATGCTTATTGATATAAAGCAGGAACATTTTGTATTGAAACCAGATAGTGTATTATTTTCTATGGGTATTCGTGAGCCAATTGCTGACTTTTTTCTTGATGCTTCTCAGAATTATTGGATACTTACTTCTTCAGACAAGCTGCTATTTAGGGATGCCCAAAAAGGGAAAACTTCTGTTTTTCTTAAACATGTTTCTACTCCCAACGGAATAAAAGACCAACTTTATGATATAGCAGTCATCCGGCAACAGCTTTTTTTGTTTTATCGCTTTGGATTGATCGTTTGTTACGATTTGAATACTGGTAAAGAGTTGTATAAGACCAGTTCTTTGTCAAAACAAGATCAAATGAAATATGATAACACGCTCATGGTGGTTCAGTCGGAAAACTCATTGTATCAGATACGAAACGGAGCAGGTGGTGTGATGTTGGCTTATGATATTCAAAAACGAGCATATACAACAATACTTCAAACAAACTATTGGCTGAATACGGTATCTGTTGATAATAAAGGTGATTTATGGGTGACTTGTGCAATGGGTTTGTGGTTTATTGATAAAAACCTGAAACAAAAACAATTTATTCCATCTTTTAAGTTGGTTGATGGATCTAAGGTAAAGACCGAAGCAAGTACGCTTTATAACGATTCGCAAGGTGGACTCTGGATTGGCACCTTTAACCATGGGTTATTGTATTATCATCCCGATCGATTTAAATTTAAGAATGTAGGAAAAGCGTTTTTCGGAACACAGCCGAAAGATATTGATGTGACCTGCTTTGAGGAAACGGAACAGCATACGATTCTGGTTGGAACAAAAAATGGGGTGTACAGCTATTCACCAGCAACCTCGAAACTTTCCACTTTTAAAGAATTAGCAGCCGATGTGGATTGTATTTCGATGACAAAAGATTCCCGAAACCGAATATGGATATGCACAAGGAATAAAGGAGTGTATTATRTGCAAAACAATCAGATTAAACATGTTGATCAGCCAGTCGCTGATTGCCGATACATTGTGGAGAATCCAGTTGGACATCTGTTAGTGGCTACATCAGGTGGATTAGCTGTTTTTAATCCCGTGAATGGAGTCTTTCAGCCAATACAATTGGTATTAAACGGAGAACCCTTACATTCCGTTTCTCAATTGATCCCTTTTGACAAGCAATCTTTTATCGGAAGAAGTAACGCTGGATTGTTTGTTTATAATTATAGAAAGAATACTATTAGTCAGCCTATGAAAGAACTCCTGAAGAATGAAAACCAACAATATACCTGTATTTATAAGGACAGACGTGGTATTGTGTGGATTGGAACTCAGGATGGACTAAGTGTTTGGCAGCCGCCTAAGGCAGAACTGCATACGCTTTTTGCAGATGACGGTCTGGTGAATAACAGCATTAAAGGAATTGTAGAAGACAGACAGGGTCTGATATGGGTTACTACTTCGGGAGGTATTTCCCGTATTGCAGTGAATACGAAAGAAAAACATCTTCGTTTTTCTATTGCTAATTTCAATCATTACGATGGGGTGATTGAGAATGAATTTACATCTTCTGCTACTTTTGCATCAGATAAGGGCCAGCTGTTGATGGGTGGTGTTAATGGATTCAATATCATTGACCTGCATAAGCCTTGGTCCTTTAAACGATTGCAAAAACCATTGTTTACCGGTTTAATGCTTTTCGGAGGTAAAGTGAAAGCGGGTGAATCTTATGATGGCAATACAATATTGAAAAAAGCAGTCGCTGCGACCAATCGGCTAGAGTTAAATTACAATCAGAATTTTATAAGTGTTGACTTTTCGGCGCTTAATTATATCAATCCTACGCAGACTTATTACCGCTATCGTCTTGAGGGCGTTGATGATAATTGGCGTGAAATAGTGGCTCAAAACGGCACTGGAAGTGCTACATATACCAACTTGGCTCCGGGGACTTATGTGCTAAAAGTGAAGGCAGCCAGCAATAGTAAAGAATGGTCGAATGAGTATGCCAAAATGATTATACTTATTAATCCTCCTTTTTGGAAAAGTCCAATAGCCTATGCCTTGTATCTGGCAATCGTCTTGCTGTTGCTGTATTTGTCGCTGACGTATTATAAACGATGGACAAATCAGCAATTAATGCGGAAGAACGAAGAAAAACTGAACCAACTGAAGTTTAGTTTCTTTACGAATGTCAGCCATGAATTCCGTACACCGCTAACGTTGATTATTACACCGCTTGAATCGATATTGAAAGAAATAAAAGAGACTGCTATAGAATCAAGAATTCAGTTAGTTTACCGTCATGCACTAAACCTGCAACATTTAGTGAATCAGTTGTTGGATTTTCGACGGTTGGAAATTTCTGGTGAGAAACTGAATCTGACTTTTGGCGATTTGGTAGATTTTGTAAAGCAGTTTGAAGACTTATTTGGCAAGCTGGCACAGGAAAATCAGATTGATTTTTCGATACAATCCGAAAAGCCGGAGTTATTCATGTATTTTGATAATGATAAATTGTACAAGGTAATCAATAACCTGCTATCGAATTCTTTTAAGTTTACTCCAACACGAGGAACTATTATGGTACGACTTTCAGAACCAATAGAGAATCAAAATTCTGGTATAGTTCAATTAGAGGTTATCGATTCGGGCTCGGGAATCTCAGAAAAAGATTTGCCTAATGTGTTCAATCGTTTTTATCAGGCTTCGACTACCCATGGAGGAAGCGGTATCGGCTTACATCTTGTGAAAGAGTATGTGGCATTGCATTCGGGAGAAATAGCTGTTGAGAGTGAGCCAATGGTAAAAACAGTATTCGCCGTTAAAATTCCAATTAATCTTGCCCCTCAAAAAGTAGAGTACGAAGCTCTTGTCTCTGTTTCTGAGGGTATAATCGATAATCAGGTCATTATAACAACATCAAAGAAAGAAAAGCTTCTGGTGGTGGAAGACAATGATGATTTGAGACGTTTTCTGGTAACGGAGCTATCCCATAGATATGATATTTATGAAGCGCCTGATGGTGAAGTGGGAGAAGTATTGGCTTTATCAGAGGCTCCTGATTTGATTATAAGTGACGTGATGATGCCTAAAGTCAATGGATTTGAATTGTGTAAGCGCATAAAATCGAATTTACAGACTTCGCATATCCCGGTGATATTACTGACTGCCCGTACATCGGAAGAACACAAACTGACTGGGTATCAATCTGGAGCCGATGAATACTTGTCGAAACCGTTTAATTTGGAAATGCTGTTGCTTCGAATAGATAAACTTATTGCACAGAAAAATCAACGGCAATCTGTCTTCTCGCATAAATTAGAAGTGAACCCAAAAGAGATTACCATTACCTCAATTGACCAACAGTTGATAGAAAAGGCACTTGCCTGCATGGAAGAAAACATGGATAATCCGGATTATTCTGTTCAGCAGTTTAGTCAGGATTTGGCAATGGATCGAACGGTTTTATATAAAAAAATGCAATCCATAACCGGACTTGCCCCTTCGGAATTTATTCGTTCCATTCGGTTGAAACGTGCAGCGAAACTTTTAATTCATGGGCAATATCCTGTTGCCGAAGTTGCCGAAAAAGTTGGGTTTAATACCCAAAAATATTTCAGTAAATATTTTAAAGAAGCTTTTGGAGTCACTCCTTCAAAGTATGCTCAAAATGAACGAAATGCTGATAATGAGCTATTATAAGAACATAAACAACTAAGTGTACCTATAAAAACAACATAATGTACCCATTCATTTAAGCGGATATAAATAGTTTTGGTTATTATTGATTAACTTAAATTAAACCAAATGAAAAATGCATTTCTGAGTAGAAATCACCAGTACATTCTGTTGCTTATGTTGTTTTCTTTTTCGTCACTAGCAGCTCAAAATTATCAAAAAACAGCTTTAGGTGTAAAAACCAAACTTAAGTCAATGGATGTTGAAGTCCAGTTTTACAGTCCGAGTATTGTCCGTGTTTTGAAATCGCCTGAGGGAGTCGATTTCAAAAAAGAAAGTCTGTCAGTGAATAAAAAACCGCAGGAGACAAAATTTACAATCAAACAGCAAGGAGATATCGTTTCGATGAAAACCGACAGGATTGAAGTTGATTTAAACGTAATAACCGGAAAAGTAACATATCTTGATTTGAACGGGAAAATTGTGTTTACCGAAAAGGATTACGGAACACTATTTACTCCCACTATGGATGTGAAGAAAAAAAGCTTTACCGTTCGTCAGGCATTCCAATTGGATCAAGACGAGGCAATATATGGCTTGGGGCAATTACAAAATGGAAAGTTGCAACAAAGAAACCAAAGTGTTGTGCTGAAAAACGGCAATATGCAGGTTGCTTTTCCATACTTTTTGTCAAGTAAAGGATATGGTTTTTTTTGGGACAACTACGCAGCAACGACTTTCACGGATAATGTACAGGAAACTTCTATGGAGTCTTTGGGAGATTGTTCCGATTATTATTTTATGTATGGCGGTTCTGCTAATGGTGTGGTGGGTCAAATGCGCGACCTTACAGGACAAGCGCCTATGTTTCCTTTGTGGTCTTATGGGTATTGGCAATCGAAAGAACGCTATAAAAATCAGCAGGAACTTATGGATGTGGTGGCGAAGTATCGTGCGTTGAATGTTCCCTTGGATGGAATTATTCAGGACTGGCAATACTGGGGGAAAGACAGCCTTTGGAACCAGATGGCATGGGATCCAATTACCTATCCTGATCCAAAAGACATGGCTGATTTTGTCCATAAAAACAATGCCCATCTGATGGTGGTGGCCTGGCCTGGATTTGGTCCAGAAACAAAACAATTTATAGAGTTTAAAGAGAAAAATATGCTAATTGATTTTGATACCTGGCCCCCAAAATCTGGTGCAAAACCCTATGACCCATACAATCCAACTGCCCGTGGTATTTACTGGAATTACCTGAATAAAGGGGTCTTTTCCATAGGTGTTGACGGATGGTGGCTCGATTCATCCGAGCCGGATCATATCAATGTCAAAGATGCAGACTTTAATCAGCCAACTTTTCTTGGTTCCTATCGCTCGGTGGTGAATGCTTTTCCATTGACGCATGTGAGCGGGGTGTATGACCATCAGAGAGCCACGACTTCTGATAAACGTGTTTTTATTCTAACCCGTTCGGCTTTTGTAGGTCAGCAACGTTATGGTGCCAATACATGGTCTGGTGATATTCAGTCAACATGGGAAACACTTGGTCTCCAGATACCTGCTGCATTGAATTTCTCACTTAGTGGCGTACCCTATTGGAATGCCGATATCGGTGGTTTTTTTGCCGGACGTTGGAAAAAAGATGGAGGTGAAAATAATCCTGAATTTCGCGAGTTGTATGTGCGTTGGTTACAATTCGCAACATTTACTCCAATGATGCGTTCGCATGGAACCGATATTCCTCGAGAGATTTATAATTTTGGAAAATCAGGCGTATGGTCATATGATGCCATTGAGAAAAATATCAATCTTCGATATAGTTTATTACCTTACCTCTATTCCACTGCATGGGAAGTTACCAGTAAGTCTGCATCTATCATGTATGCTCTTCCTTTGATGTTTGAAGATGACCTAAAAGTACGCGATACCAACGATGAGTTTATGTTTGGGCGCTCATTCCTTGTAGCACCAGTAGTAACACCGATGTACACAGGTAAAAAAGAGGATAGAGTATTTGAAGATTTCAGTAAAACTGGAAGCCGCGAAGTGTATTTGCCTAAGGGTGCCAACTGGTTCGATTTTTGGTCTGGAGAGAAATTAAATGGAGGACAGTCTGTAATCAAAGAAACTCCAATCAACATTATTCCGCTTTATGTGAAACAGGGAACCATTTTGCCTTGGGGACCTAAAGTACAATATGCTGAGGAGAAAAAATGGGATAAACTCGAAATCCGTATTTACCCTGGAGCTGATGGTGAATTCTCTTTATATGAAGATGAAAACGATAATTATAACTACGAAAAAGGGGCATATTCAATCATTAAATTAGAATGGAACGACCAATCAAAGACGCTAACAATTGGTAAAAGAATAGGCAGTTTCAAAGGCATGATTAGAAACAGAACATTCAACATAGTACTTGTAGATAAGGAAAAAGGAACTGGGGTAAGTAGTACTGCTAAATTCAATAAAACAATTATTTACAATGGAAAAGCAAAATCATTAAAACTATGAAGAACTAAATATAGACTCCTGAATCCATAAATTGATTGATTTTAAGAACAAAAGTTGAATCTAAATACAAATTATCAAATTCATAAACTAAATCAAAATATTTAAAGGGAACTAAACCACTCTGCTAGGAGGCCGCTTAAAAAAGAGGCCTCTATTATTGGCGATAAGACATTCGAATTCTAATAATTTACAACCTAACATTCCTAATTCAATATCCTGACAATACCACTTTCATTTTTTTTGCATTAAGAAATAGATTATAATTTTAAAGAGCTACCATTAATCTATTTATCTTTAATTTTATATCTTGATACAAAAATATATAGATCTATTTTTTGTGTTTTCGTTAAAACATTGTCTTCAATAGTATAAATTATGGTTTCCGTTTACTGAGTACAAATATTTTTTGAATTCAAATCTGCGTATTTTAATATAGCAATTCTATTTGATGGATATTCATCAATGTCATCCAGGCATTAACATTATCCTACATAGCCCGGAGGAGTCTGTTTTTTTATGCTGATCGTGTACCTTTTTAATTGTCTTTTAATTTTTCCTTAAGGATTTTAAAAGCCTTGCTGATTTGTGCCTCAACAGTTTTAATAGAAATATCAAGATGTTCTGCTATTTCAATATTGGTAAGTCCTTCCTTTTTACTAAGGATAAAAACCTCCTGGCATTTAGGCGGTAAATTTTGTATTTCTTTATTAATAATGGCAAGCATTCGTTCTATTGAACCCTCATCTGTAGTTTCGACTACTTGATGCATTGACTCTACGTATTTTTGCTGTAGCAGCATCATAGCTTTATTTTGCTGATAACTATTTATAAATTCATTATAGATAGATTTATACAAAAAGCTTTGTATAGAAAATTCAGGATTAAGTTTGTTTCTGGTTTTCCATGTTTTTAAAAATACATTCTGAACAATGTCCTGAGCCATTGAATGATCATTGATCAAGGTAAGCGCATAGGCATTTAATTTTCTATGAAACTTATTCAATAGAAACTCATAAGCTTTTTCTTCCCCGTTTATGAGGCTTTTCATTAAAACAGCATTATCATCAAAACCCATAAAAGTAATTATTCGGCAAAATAAAGAAAAAAAAAATATGAATATAAAAAAATATTAACAAAAAGTTAGGGTATTATAATTCTGTCTTGTATTATATAAAAAACACAAGGAAATGGATTTCAAAGAAATTGAAATTATAATTATAAAGTATTTTTCTCAGTCTGCAAACATGGACGACCTGGATATATTAAACAACTGGATAGAGAATCCGGAAAATCAATTGATTTTTCAGGAATATGTTAAAACGCATTTTGCTATAACTTTAGCGATTAACGATCCGGATATCAAAACTGTTAGAAAAGCACTTTTAAAGGAAATCAGGAAAGAAAAGAAAAAGACATATAAATACAGATTTACTGCTGTAATGAAATTTGCTGCTATTGCCATTCTGTTTATAGGAATTGGTTTTCTATTGCAGAAAAATATCTTTAATGACACTAGTGACAAGCAGGTGATTCTACCTGGAAAAGATGAAATTACCCTAAAACTGGGAAATGGTAATATTAAAATTGTAGCTGTAGACGGGACTTCGAAGGTATATGATGAGAATGGAAAAATAATCGGACAGCAGAATGGTAAGGAATTGGTCTATGCGGCCAATGGAGAATCTGGAAAATTAGTCTACAATACCTTAAATATTCCCAATGGAAAACGATTTAACATTACACTTTCAGACGGGACACTTGTGCATTTGAATGCAGGAAGTTCAATTACTTTTCCTGTACAGTTTCTAAAAAACAGAATCCGTAAAGTTTTTCTATCGGGTGAAGCTTATTTTGAGGTGGCACACGATAAAAAAAATGCATTTGTAGTAAATGCTAACAAACTTGATGTACAGGTATATGGTACAAAATTTAATGTAACCAACTATCCCGAAGATAAAGCTACAGATGTAGTATTAGTGGAAGGCTCAGTAAGTCTGGCGCAATCCGGATTATCTGCAAAGAATAATAATGAAGTCTTCTTGACACCTGGCTATAAGGGAACTTTTAATAAAGCTGATAAGAAAATTTCAGATGAAAAAGTAAATACCGCTTTATATACTTCCTGGATTAACGGTAACCTTGTATTTCGTCAGGAACCTTTTGAAAATATTATTCAAAAACTTGAAAGACATTATAACGTAGTTATTATCAATAATAATGAGAATCTGGCAAAAGAAACATTTAATGCTACTATTGAAACGGATAATGAAAGCATTGATCAGGTGCTTAGGTACTTTAAAAAGGTCTATCAAATTGAATACAGTATAGTAGAAAATAAAATAATAATCCATTAAAAACAATGCCAATGAATTGAAATCCAAATTAACTAAGTATTAACTGTCACTTCTTACCATATTGTAATATCAGAACAAAAAAAAATCGGAAAATGCTCGAACATTTCCCGATTAGGTAAAGTGATCAAACCAAAAGATTAATCACTAATTAACATTCCAAAATTATGAAAAAACCACCAAAGTCGAATGGATTATTTCCATGGGACTTAAAATTTGATTTAAAAATGAAGTTATCACTGTTATTTTTTGTCACCGCAAGTTTTGTCATGCATGCAAGCATATCTTATTCTCAAAAAACAAAAATCTCTTTAAATAAAGAAAATGTTACCGTAAAGGAGGTTATCGACGAAATTGAGACAACTACTGAATTTAAGTTCCTGTTTAATACCAAAGCAGTAGATTTAAACCGTAAAGTTTCTTTAAAAGTTAAAAAGGTCTCAATAAATGTTATTCTGGAATTACTTTTTAAGGATGTCGATACTAAATATGAAATTGATGACCGCAAGATATTGTTAACCAAAAACAAAGAGAATAAAGTCATTATGATGACTTCACAAAATCTAATTGATTTGCCTCCAAAACAAATCACAGGTACTATCACAGACTCAAAAGGACAGCCTTTGCCAAGTGCCAATATTGTTGAAAAAGGTACTGCCAATAGGGTAACTACAGATTTTGACGGAAAATTTTCCATTACAATTTCAAATGAAAATGCCACACTCGTAATATCTTTTATAGGTTTTGATACTAAAGAGGTACGCATAAATGGGCAAAGCAGCATCAATGTAGCCTTAATGGAAAGTGCTGCAGGTTTAAATGAAATTGTGATTATTGGTTATGGTAAACAAAAAGCCGGCGATGTAACAAGTGCAGTAGCCAGCATAAAGGCTGAAAAATTTACGCAGGGACAGAACAGGGATGCCGGACAGCTAATTACAGGAAAAGTTGCAGGTCTGAGTGTAACTAATGCTACGGGAGACCCTAATGCTACAACTTCAATTAAATTGAGAGGTAATAATACACTTTCGGGAGCCTATACAAACCCTCTGGTTCTAATTGACGGCATACCTGGATGGCTCGATACGGTAGCTCCCGAAGATATTGAAAGTATAGATGTGCTTAAAGATGGATCTGCAGCTGCTATTTATGGTGTACGAGGTACCAACGGGGTAATTTTAATAACCACCAAAAAAACTAAAGGCGGTGCACAGATAAATAATGTGGAGTATACAGGTTATATTAGTACTGCCCAAATATCAAGAAAACTTGATTTTATTGGCGCTGACCAGTTTAGGAAATTATATCCGGGAGCAGATAACGGCGGAGATGTGGACTGGCTTAAAAAAATTACCACCTCACCTATAATCCATGTTCACAATCTTTCATTACAGGGAGGTAATTCGCAGACAAATTATATTGCAAATATCAATTATAACAGTCAGGAAGGCGTATTTATAGAATCAAACAATAAAACATTCAGGGGACGTATTGAGGTAAACCATAAAATGTTTGATGATAAGCTAAAACTTCGTTTTTCAATATTGGGAAGAGAGTCATATACTGAGGGTAATTTTTCAAACTGGACATATTATCAGGCACTAAGACGCAACCCTACAGATCCGATTAAAAATGCTGATGGCACGTGGCATGAAAACTTAAATAAACTTGGATATGAAAACCCCCTGGCACTTATTTACGAGGCCGATGGAAATACAAAAACCACAGAGATGCGTTATGTGAGCACACTTACATACAACCCGATCAAAGATCTTACTTTGAATGCCAATTTCTCTTTCAGACGCCAGCCGAGCACCAACGGAAATTCAACTACATTAAACCACATTTCAAATATACGCGATAACTCTGGTGTTAATGCATGGATCGGTGGATATACCGATACCGAAAAACTTATGGAGTTAACCGGCACTTATGAAAAAAACATCGAAAAAAATAAATTTACAATTCTTGGCGGCTACAGTTATATTGAAAATGGCAGTGAAACCTGGAATATGTTTAATAAGCAGATTCAGGATGATGTGTTCGGAGGATGGCACAATATTGGTTCAGGTTCTGGTTTACAGGAGGGTTTTGCAACTATGGGTTCTGGAAAATGGAAGACCAACCTTATCAGTTTCTTTACCAGAGCAACATACGCTTACGATGATAAATATCTTTTAATGGCAAGTGTAAGACATGAAGGAGCAAGCCAGCTTTGGGGAACTGACAATGCATGGGGGACATTTCCGGCAGTCTCTGTTGGATGGAAGCTTACAAAGGAATCTTTTATGCAAAACCAAAAAATATTTGATGAACTGAAACTACGTGCAGGTTATGGTATAACAGGTTCTCAGCCATCTGCATCTTTTTTGGGTGTGGCAATGCTGCAATATGGGGATTATGCCTATGTAAACGGACAATGGATACGAACAATAATACCAGCATCTAATCCAAATCCTGACCTTAAATGGGAAGAGAAAAGAGAAACAAACATTGGTCTGGACTTTAGTTCATTAGGCGGGCGTCTTTCCGGGTCTATAGATCTTTACACCAGAGATGTTGTAGGGCTTTTGTATAATTATACCGTACCGGTTCCGCCAAATCTTTACCCTAATATCATGGCAAATGGTGGTAACATGGTAAACCGCGGTATTGAAGTCCTAATTAATGCAGCCCCTATACAAACCACTGATTTCAAATGGGATACTTCAATTACCTATTCTACAAACGACAACACCCTTAAAAGCCTGAATGGAAGTACATTCAAAACTGATAATGACTATTTTGATACAGGATCGGTAGCTTACGAAGGACAGGTAACAAGTTCCCACAGAGTTCAGGTAGGTGAAGCAATTGGTAATTTTTATGGTTTTAAAGTAGTAGATGTAGATGATAACGGCAAGTGGATTTATGAAAATCGTAATGGAGAAAGAGTTCCTTATGATAACTTTACCCATGCTCCCGAAGACAGACATTATCTTGGTAATGGTCTGCCAAAATGGTATGCGGGATTTAACAATACTTTAAAATACAAAAAATTAGATTTTACTGTAAACATGCGTGGTGCCTTTAATTATCAAATTATTAACGAAGCACGTATGAACTTTGAAGGAACACAGAATGGATACAGAGATAACCGTTTGACTTCAGTAAATGACAAAGTGTTTGGAAAAACAACCCTGAATCCTTCTGTTGCGGCTGAATTTAACAGTTATTATATTGAAGACGGTGATTATTGGAAGATAGATAATATTACTATGGGATATACTTTTGAAAAATTTTCTAAAAGTTTTAAATCCATAAGAGTATATGGTTCTGTAAACAATGCTTTTATTTTTACTTCATATAAAGGTATTGATCCCGAAGTTAGTACCTCAGGTTTGAATCCCGGGGTTGACAGACGCGAGAAATTCCCCACTGTACGCACATTTGCTCTTGGTTTAACAGCTAGATTTTAATTTTAAAATTACTGAAATGAAAACAAAAATAATATTATTTACCGCTTTTTTAGTTTGTCTATTAAGCGCTATCTCTTGTAATGACCTGTTGGATGAAAGTTACGGAAGTGTACCTATTGCAAATTTTCATCCAAAAACAGATTTAGAAATAAGTGCACTTGTCAACGCCGCCTATATTCCATGGCGTAAAACTATGCTTTTGTGGAATGGTGTAGTGCGTACCCAGGAACTTTCCGCAGACCAGGATGTCATCCCGGCACGCATCGGTATTGGATGGGTTGACGGTTATATTTATAAAAGATGGCACCAGCATACCTGGACCACCAATGATGATGGAATGTATCAGCCATGGAGCAGAACATTTGAAGGCATTAATACTACCAACAGGATTATTGCGCAAATCGAAGAGGGTGGTATTGTGCTTCCTTCCGATCAGGCAAAAAACGCTTTACTGGCAGAACTTCGCGTATTAAGAGCTTCGTACTATTATATTCTTATTGATCTTTATGGAAACGTTCCTTTGGTTACAAATTTTCGTGATACAGCACTCCCAAAACAGTCAACAAGAGCTGAAGTATTTGACTTTATCGTCAAAGAAATAACAGACAATATCGATCAGCTTTCACCACAAGCAAGAGGTTACTACTACGGCCGTATGAATAAATGGGTTGCCCACACTTTACTCGCAAAAATGTATCTCAATGCCGAAGTATGGCGCGGACAGGCAATGTGGCAACAGTGTATTACCCAATGTGATATCGTCTCAACATCAGGTTTTTATTCACTCGAGCCAAATCAAAAGAATGTTTTTGTAACAGAAAATCAAAATTCTAATGAAATCATATTTGCCCTGCCAATGGATGAGAAATATGTTTCAGATTGGAATGCTTTCGATTTTCACATGCAGACTCTTGCCCAGGAAAGCCAGAAGACCTACAATATGACATTTGCACCATGGGGAGGTGTGTGTGCCACTCCGCAGTTTATTCAATCTTTCAACCCCGAAGATAAACGTCTGCAGCAAAACTATATTCAAGGGCCACAGTTTGCCCGCAATGGTGATCCTTTGAGTATAAATTATACTATTTCGGTTCCTTCTATTGACGAGTCAGACAAAGATGACGGCTACCGTTGGGGCAAATTTGAAATAAAAATTGGTGCCCAAAACCGTCTTGGAAATGACTTTCCTGTATTTAGATATGCAGATATACTGCTAATGAAAGCTGAAGCACTTATGCGCTCAGGTAAGCCTGGGGCAGGTAATTTAGTTACACAGGTGCGTCTGAGAAACTTTGACAATGCCAGTGTTGCAATTGTAACAGACCAACAGCTTATTCTTGGAAGTAATTATGATTATGGCCGAAGAGATACTTATTCCCAAACTCATGAAGGTTCAAATAATTTGATATATGGACGTTTTTTAGATGAACTTGGCTGGGAATTCTGTCAGGAAGGGCACCGTCGTCAGGATCTGATCAGATTCAATGTCTTTACAACAAGAGCATGGTTCTCGCACGATCCTTCAAATTCTGATAAAAACCTATATCCAATACCGCTGCAGGCTATACAGACTAACAGCAATCTTGTACAAAATCCAGGTTATGGTAATTAAAATCCAGGTTTGTAACTTTTGCATGCCTGCTGACTTAGTAAAATAAGATTTCAATCCTAATAATTACAGATTTGGTAAAATAAAAAAACCTGCAAATTCATTTGAATTTGCAGGTTTTTGATTATTGGATGGCAATACGGAGCTGGTTTTCCTCCCACAAGCTGTCTGCTTATGCATAAGTTAAAAAAGCTATGGAGGACTTGAAATTTTAATTATCTTGGTTATTGAATCTTATAACTCTGCTAACATAAATCACGGAATGCAATACAATATAGTCATTTTGTAATTAGTTTTATTAAAGTTAAATTTTATTTAATAAGCATTAAGAAATCAAATGATTTTCTTTTTAAAGCTCCGTCTACTCGCATAAAATTTGGAAATATTCTAGTAAAAGGTTCGAATTTTGCACCTAGAAGTCACGATAAAATTAAAAAGCCTGTAAAGTATTGATTTTACAGGCTTTTTTTGGTTCGATAAAATTAACAATAGATTTTATAAATCGGTAACCCCCTTGTTTTTATTGAGTTTACTGGTTCGAATCCTTTAATATTTTTTAACTTATTGGTTGAATTTTTAAAAGTAATTGAGATTATCATATAGTTGTCCAAGAAAAAAAACTAGGTTAAGTTTTGATTTTTCTTAACTCGCTGTCCATTTTTGTTAACATATCCAGGCTGACCAAATAGATTCACGGGTAACTAAGGATTTGATGTCAATGGGTCATCTTAAGGGAGTTTTGATAACAATAGCTTGATATTCTCCAAAACAAGTTTAGGTTCATCAAGTTGGATAAAATGTCCTGACTTTATTGTCGTTACATGTGTGAAATCCGTTACTCCAGCCTTAAGTGATTCCTTAGAGTCGTACCATAGTTGTCTATCGGCCGAATCATGTTCAGCATCAATTTTCATACTCGTTATTGCGATAACCGGAACGTCAGGCAAATTAGGTAATCCTTCCATATATTTAAAATCCTCGATTAATTGCAGGGTTTCTAATGCTATTCCCGAATTTGCACCATAATCTGTTTTAAAAGTGTTATAATATGAGTCTATCTGCTTTTGCGTATAATGGTTGTATTTTTCGTGAGAAGCATCAACAAATACTAAACCGGCAGCTTTTTTTGGATTTTTTATAGCATAATCCCTAATAATCAATCCGCCTAATGAATGCCCTACAAGCAGTACTTTTCTGCCGTTTGCAAATTTATTTATAACTGTTTCAAGCTCACTCCTTAGTTTATTGATATTTCTAGGTTCAGTGTCAGATTCTGATTTTCCATAACCAGCTCTATCATATAATAAAACGTCAGAATCTAAAAAATTAGCTATAGATAAGATTTCTGAGGATTTTCCAGTACTGTACCAGGATGTATGATCATTACCATGACCAGATTCAAAAACAACCAAATATTTTGAATTTTTAGATACTGAGTATGCCATAAGTTTGTGTGTTCCTAAGTCTGCCTCAGTTTCAGGATATTCTAAAGTACGATTTTTATCATCGTCTGAGCAGGAGGTAAAATTGAGTGCAGAAATAGTGGCTATGAAAAGATATAATAATCTAATTGTATCAGCTTTGTTTAGATTTAATTTTTGTGTTGCATTTTTTAAAATCATCAGTACTGTTTTAGTTTTTTAAAATAAAATTCGGCACAAATATCAGTATTACCTAGCATCCTAAAGTTCTGATTTATGAATCCGAACCTATTTTAAAAATAAACTCTAAACTGCTAATTTGCTATTTGAAAAAAAACAAAATATTATAAAATAATTTGCTCCAAAGCGAGATTTGCTTTTTTAAATTGAGATGGAGTTTGATTCGTTATTTTCTTAAAAGTAGTATTAAAGACTGTTTTAGAATTGAAGCCAACTTCAAAAGCAATTCCTATTAAACTTAAATGTTTCATGTTAGGATCCTGAATCATTTTTTTTGCTTCTTCGATGCGGTATCTATTAATAAATTGATAAAAATTTTCACTACAACCTTTATTAATGATGTAAGAAAGCATATGTGATGAAACATCTAATTGAGAAGCCAATTTGAATAAGCTTAATTCAGGATCCAAAAAAGGTTTTTTATTTTCCATTACTTGAATTAAGCTAGATTTTATTTCTTGTAAATACACATCAGAGATTAGTTTTTTCTGATTTATTTCTGAATTCGAAGTCTCAATTATAATCGCATCAATTTCTTCTTTTTCTTGTTTATTAAGCTGAAAAATTCCTTCTTGTTTTAAAGAAAAATAGGCAATAAAAAAAATCCCGCCTAGATAAATCAGGCTGGCAAAATGGTCAAAAAGCACATTGGTTTTTGCTAATTTAAAGAGATTGTCAATTAACCAAAGGGCAGTTATGATCAATACACAAATGACAACTTTCTGTAACCATTTTAAGTTGATTGCATCAGTATTGGAAGTATGCAGAAACAGTTGCTTTTGATGGGCAACAATTTTTCTATAAGCCGCAATACAATATGAAATAACCTGAAGACAAAAAATTAAGTCGAAAACTGTAATAATTATAGCTGCATTTTTTTGATTCGCAGCCGTAGGGGGTGGTGCCTCAATCTGGAGTGAAAGGACAAGTAAAAGTAACATTATAAAAGCAAATGCAAAATGAAAGTTATCTCTTGCTCGCCATTTTCTATTAGGTTGAATAAAATAAATTACACTAAAATAAAAAATGGGGGCGACTATAAAATCCGTTATCCCCAGAAAATCATTTATGGGCATTCTTGTTTTCAAAAATTCAGTTTTTTCTAATAGATCATTAAACTGAATAAGGAAAATACACAAAATAAAAGAACCAAACCATCGATTAACCTTACTGTTTACCTGATTAATATTTGCAAAGATTAAAAATGCAAGTAATAAAGTTGTTCCCGCAACAAAGAAGCTGATTAGTTGATCCATTAAAAAGAATTAAGATATATATGTTTAATGTATTTTTGAGAATGATAAAATTACCATATTCTATATATAAACAAAAGTATTTTCTTTTGAATCGGGACTTTAATCAAAAATTAGCCTAAAATATCAAAAGTGCAGCCAAAAATCCCTGAGAGACAATATGGATTACATTTAAGTTTAATTTTTACAGAGAATAAAAACAAAAAAAGCGCGCGCTATTTAAACAAAACTGTACTAACGGGAAAATTTCGATATTTGTTTTAATAAATCAAATCATTAGATCAGTTTGATTCAGGTTAATGTTCGATTTGTAAACTTTACCCTTAATCAAATACTTTTTTTTAAACCTCTGTCAACTGGTTCAAAATATGAAAATCTTCTGGAAAAAGGTTCGGATTTTGTACCAAGTAATTTTATAAGTATATTGTAAAATCCTGTAAGAATTTGGTTTTACAGGTTTTTTATGGTTCGACAAAATCATCGATAGATTAATGATCCCTATGTTTGTCGAGTTTACCGGTTCGAATCCTTTAATGTTTTTTTAACTCATATGGTAGACTTTTTGAAAGCAAGTAATTTTACTATGTTAAAGAAAAAAATCTTAGCTTTAATTTGTCTTAATTTATCGTCCTCTTTTATTAGCATATCCAAGTATTTGATTGGTTCATGTTTGGCATTGTCGGCTATATCTTTCAATTTTGGACTCTGCAAAAGTATTTGTTTTTAATTTTTAAGTAGGGTAGAAGCAAAGTAAATTGTTTTATTGAGTTATATATTTTCGTTATGTAAATCTTTTTGGTTTATTTAAAATAAAAAATTAATCGTTGGCTTATGACTTTAAAGAATCAAGTTGAGGCGCAGCTGCCTACTGATTGGGGAATTTTTAAGATTATGGCATATTCTGAGGATGCAGATGATTGGATGCCGCATATCGTTTTAGTGCATGAAAACACTGATTTTAAAAAACCGGTTGCAGTTCGTTTACACTCGGAATGTTTAACGGGAGATATTTTTCATTCTTTGAAATGTGAATGTGGTAAGCAGCTGCATGTTGCTATGGATTATTTTAGCAGCAATGGTGGTATTTTGATTTATTTGCGTCAGGAAGGACGCAATATTGGAATTATTAATAAGCTTAAAGCATATAAACTTCAGGAGGAAGGTAAGGATACTGTTGAGGCTAATCTGGCACTTGGATTGTCAGCTGATGGACGTTCTTTTGATGAAGCCATAGCTATTTTGGAAGATTTGGATGTGAAATCTATTGTGCTTTTGACAAATAATCCTGAAAAAATGAAAGCTTTTGAGGATTCCAATGTAGTATTGGTAGATTGTATTCCCATTGAGATTGAATCAACAAAAGAAAGCGAAGGTTACCTGCGTACAAAAAAAGATTTTTTTAAGCATTTTCTGAATTTGGATCCTGTTTAATAATAGCATTTTGAGTGTATATGTATTTGATTTTATGAAAAGAAAAGAATTTACGGTCGACTGGTTGTTTTATCACTCGGTTTTTATTTTGATCGGGTTGTTTATTGACATAGTCAATGGTATCGTATGTTTTTGTCCTATTGCAGGCGCTTTAGTTTTTTTGATCTTTCTGATTAAAAATTGGTCCGGATTTACAGAAAAGAAATATTGGGGCGGTGTGCCTAATGTGGTGACATTATTTCGGCTGATGTTGCTTTTTACGGCGCCATTTATCATGAATGATCGTTTCAATATAGCTGTTTTGGGTACTGTTTTTGTAATGTTGGATGGTGTTGATGGCTTTTTGGCGAGACGACTTGATCAGATTACGCATTTTGGAGGGGTGCTTGATATGGAAGCTGATGCTTTTTTCTGTTTGATGTTTTCGTTGCTGATCGGATCTGAATATCCAGAAATGCAATGGGTTTTGGTTGCGGGATGTATGCGGTATTTTTATAAAATTATTACGACAGTATGGAATAGAAAAGCTTTTGCAGAGACAAAACAGAAGTATGCTCGTTTTTTTGCAGGTTGTTATTTTGTTAGTTTGGTGCTGTTTTTTTATGTGGATTTTTCATTTGGAAAATATATTGTTGCGATTGGTAATGGACTTGTTCTGTTTTCGTTTTTGATTTCGTTTTTACATTTTTTAAAAAAAAGAAGCGTGTGATTATTATTTTAACATCTGACATTTGTAAAAGAATTAGCGGCGGAACGATTTACAATGAGAAGCTTTTTGAATTTTTAATAGCAAAAGGCCGCAGGGCAGCTGTTGATGTTGTATCAGATATTAATGGATACGATTTTAGAGATGATGTGTCCTATATAATTGATGGTATTTTGATTGATGCAAAGCTGAATGTAACCAGGTTGAGGGATTTTAAGATTTGTTTTTTGATTCATCTTTGGCCGTCTGCAAATAGTTTGCATGTTAACAATACTAGGTTAATTAAGACTGAGAAGCTGATTTGTGAGGCGTTTATGATTTTTGTTACGGGAATGGTTTCATTAGATTATATAAATAATGTTATACAGCCTGCAGCCAAAACATGCTGCTTAATAGAACCCGGTATTGATAGTGGTTGGAAGACAAAAGACTGCTTTAACGAGAAACCGCAGAAAATAATTTATTTGGCTAATTTTATTGAAGGCAAGGGACATATTAAACTTTTAGAGCTTGTTAAAAAGTTAAGATATTTAGATTTCAAGGTAGATTGTTTCGGCGAAATACTTTCAAAACCTTATTTTTTGGAGCTTGTAAATGAAGTTGAGCGTTGTGAATTAGAGAATATTACTTTTAATGATGCTGTACCGCACGAGCATATAAATGAATTGCTTCTAGAATATGATCTGATGCTGCATTTTTCGGATTATGAAAGTTATGGTATGGGGATTATGGAAGCACTTTGTGCACATTTACCTTGTATAATTACACCCACTGGTAATTTTAAAAAATATCAATCTATTGGTATTCAAGGTATTTTGAATTCATTTGATGTAGGTGAAATGACAGATGCTGTAAAAGATGTTCTAAATTCTCCGGCTATGTATTTACAGTTGGTACAATCTGTAAAAGGGTTAAATATGGAATGCTGGGAGACTAACTTTGAATTGCTTTTAAGTAAAATAGAAGAGTTATGATAATTTTTACATTTGTGTTTGGGTATCTTAGTCTACTTATTGAATTGATATTTTTTCATGTGCCAAGTGTAGCAAATACACAGAATTTTTTCAAAAAAAACAATAATTACGAGGTTGATGAAAGTGAATATATTACTAAAATCTATAAATGGCCGATGTGGAAAAAAATTATGATTTTGGCGGTGCCATTTTTTTTTATAAATGTTTATTTTTTACTGCCCTTTTTATATTTTTTTCCGAATCTTCATGAAAGCAAATGGCTGGTTTTTGAAACCAATAATTGGTTAATTATTATTGGAACACTTTGTGTGATTGCAGGCAGATTGATAACATTTGGCTCTATGTTATATATGCGAAAAGAAAATAAACAAATACAGAATAGTTTTAAACTGCATGTAAAAGGTATTTTTAATTATTCCCGAAATCCGGGATTAGATGGTATGTTTTTGTTTTTTACCGGATTTGGCATTTTGTTTCCAAGTTTTTTAATTTGGGGAGGATTGATATTATATTTCTTTTATATGCGATTTAGAGTGAAAATTGAAGAGGAATTTTTGAAGAAATTATTTAAGGAAGAATATTTGGATTATATTATTAGAACGAAACGTTTTTTATTATTTTAAATGGAAAAAATGATTGATAATCAGCAGCAAACGATTAAAGCATGGTTTGATAAAACGTATTTGACAAGAGGTGAAATGTATCTTCGTCCGAAAGAGGCCTATTATATTTTTGCGGAACTGCTTCAGATTAAAGCTAATGCAAAATTGCTCGATGTTGCTTGTGGATTGGGCAGAATGTTAGAAATAGGATTAGATTATAAAGCGGAATGCAGCGGTGTTGATATTTCTAGTGTGGCAGTAGAAAAAGCAAAATTGAAACTGCCGGAAGCTGTAATTCTAGAAGCTAATGCCGAAGCACTGCCTTTTGATGATAACATGTTTGATTTTGTTACCTGTCTGGGATCTTTAGAGCGGATGCTTGATAAAGATAAAGTGTTACAAGATATTAAAAGAGTTACAACTGCTGATTCCAGAATTTGTTTTATGGTAAGGAATTCTAATTCCTGGCGCTGGCTGTTTACTAAAAAACTTTTTTTTGCAGTTAATAAAAAAGGACATCAGGATGCAAAAAATTATCAGCAATGGAAAGCTTTATTTGAGCAACAACAGCTTGAAATTGTAAGTTGTATCCCGGATCAATGGCCAATAATGCGTATATTACAAATATTGACTTTTGGTAAATTTAATGGTTACAAAAACAAACAAAACAGTTTTACACCATTACAATATGCTAATGAATTTATTTTTATATTGAAGAAGAATTAACTTGAATACACCAACCGACATAACGCAATTATATAATGCTCTTTTTCAAATTGAAGCTAAACTAAAATCCGCTGGTGAATATCCAATTCATAAGCGGTTAGACTTTGGGGGAGAGTTTAATGATATTTATGAATTTTTGATTTCTAAAATCGATATAAAAAATAAATATATCTTAGATGCAGGTTGTGGTGTGGGCTTTGGCAGCTTACTTTTTGCAAAAAACAATGCCGCAAAAATCACAGGAATCAGCGTTAGCAATTTAGAAATCGAAAGTGCTGATCGCAATAAAAATAAATATCATTTTGATAATGTTGATTTTAAAGTCAGCAATTTTGAAAATACTGAATCTTGTAATTACGATTTAATTTTTTGTGTAGAATCACTTAAACATTCCTTAGACTTTGATAAGGATTTTAATGCATTATTAAGTGGTTTAAAGACGAATGGTAAGTTAATTATTGTTGATGATTTTTTTGAAGGCAAAATTACAGCAGCAGCATGTGAGGCTTTTATGTCTGATTGGAATTTGAATTTTTTATTTGCATTGTCTCATTTCTCTGGAATGCCACATAATTTTACACTGGAACTAGAGGATTTAACACATTTTATGCCTAAAAAATCTTTATTTAAAATCAACATGCAGCTTTTGTTTTTTAAATTATTAAGGCGTAAATCAATGCTTAAAAAGCTTTTTAAAGGTGGATTGCTACTTGATAAATTGTATGCTGAAAAAACAATGAAATATCAATTAATTATAATAACAAAGCAGGAATGAAGCATACATTAATATATACGTTTTTAGGTATTCTGCCACCAATGATTAGTTTTGTTCTATTGCCTGTGTTTTTAAAATACCTGACTACAAATGAGTATGCAATATTGTCATTATCCAATGCTTTTTTTGCAGTATTTTCTATAATTTTAAACTTAAAAGTAGATCAGGCGTTTAGGCATATTTATTTTTTTGAACCAGATAATATGGCTAAACAGCTGTCATTGTTTAGGAGTTTATTTAATTTTCAGATTATTATTTTTTGTTTTTGGATACTCGTTATGTATCTGTGCGGCGATCTGTTGTTTCGTTTTGTTTTTAAAAACAATTTTTCGTTTTTTCCTTATACTTTTATAATGATGTTATCGCTGTTTGTCAGCATGTTAAATGGCTTCTATTTTCTCTATTTGCAAAATAAATTTGAAGCTAAGAAGTATAGTTTATATTTTATTGTAAATATTTTACTTACACCAATCTTGCAGGTATTATGTATAAAAATATTTAAATTAGGGTTTTTATGGTTTTTGCTTTCGTCGCTTTGTGCTAATCTGCTTATGTTTTTGTTGATTATTTTTAATAACAGACAGCTTTTTAAAATTGAATTTTCAAAACCTGTTATCAAAGAAGCACTTCAGTTTTCATTGCCATTTATTCCGTTTTTGATATTATATAATTTAGAAAATCAATTAGACAGATTTTTTATAGAGAAGTTTTTAACACTTGAAGATTTGGTACGTTATTCAGTTTTGTTAAGTATTTCAAGTACTGTTTTTATACTGTTTAATAGTCTGGATAATGCAATAAGACCAGAATTATTTTCGATACTTTCTAAAAAAACGGAAGGTTTTGAATTGTTAATTCAGGAAAAAATGGATTTTTATCTTTTAATCGGTCTTATGGTATTAAGTTTTTTATCAGCTTTTGGCATAAATATTCATTGGTTTTTAAATCATCCAAAATATAATGGTATAAGTTTATATTTTCCGATAGTAGCCCTTGCATTTTTACCATTAATTTTATTGCGTTTTTTAGGACTGATTTTAATGTATGAAAACAAAATTAAAAAGATTAATTATTTTGCAGTTGGTAAAATAGTATTGATGGCAATTCTGTTTTATTTTTTAGTGCCTCAGCTGAAAATTAATGGTGCACTAATGACGATTGGAATTTCAAATTTATTGAATGTTTGTATTTTTTACAAGATTCTTCATGTAAAAATGCTTCCCAGCCGAAAGATATATTTTTATGTCAGCCTATTTGTATTATTAAATAGTGTGGTGTTATTTTTGAATAAATCGATACTTGCACCTACAATTGCTATTCTTCAATTTGGCCTTTTTATTTTGATATTTTTGATGAAATATCAAAAAGAATTAAGAAAACAATGGCAACCATATAAAAAGAATCTGATATGAAAGTTAAGCCGGCCTATTGGGATTTGTTATTAAGTATAAAAGAAATTTATCAAAGCATTGATGTATTAATAGAAACGTTGAGTATTACTTATGAATATAATGTCATAAAAAGTACAGATGCATCTTTGTCAGAATATCTGGCAGTCATTTGCTTTTATCCGGATAAAGAAAAAGATGCTTTTTTTGAAGTTTTATATAGTAAGGCTTTTCCAAAACAGCTTAAAAATGTTTTTAAACTGTATTTGGACTATATTTTAGTAAACAAACATTCTAAAACGCCTTTTACCTGTGTTCATGTGGCACAAACTATTGATGGTAAAATTGCGACCGTGTCCAGAAAATCTAAATGGATTGGCAATCAGGAAAATTTAATTCATAACCACCGAATAAGAGCACTGGTTGACGCAATACTTATTGGTGGTAATACATTTAGGATTGATAGACCGAAGTTGGATGTGAGGCATGTAAAAGGCAAAAACCCTATTAAAGCCATAATTGCAAATTCACCTTTGGAACTTGACGATTTAACACCGGGTAAAACATACCTTTTTAGTAGCAAAAACTTGTCATATAATCATATGCCCCCCGATGTAGAAGTAGTTAATATCAACGATGGGACTGAATGTATACCTATAAAGTCATTATTAGAAGTTTTGAAACAAAATGGTGTACATTCTGTTCTTGTTGAAGGAGGAGCTTTAACGATTAGAAGATTTATTGAACACAAAATGTTGTCAAGAATAGAGTTTCATATTGCCCCAATGTTATTTGGTTCAGGTAAAAATGGAATTGAATTGCAGGAAATTCAAGATTTAAACGAAGCGATATGTTTAAATAATCCAAAGTATTATAATATAGGAAATGCTATAATGATAGTTTCAAATTTATAATTTATGAGAGTAAAGGCACTTTGGCATAACAATAAAAATACATCCGAAATAAAAACGGAACAGCTTAATTTTAGTAATATAAATCAAGCTGTTAAAATGAATACGAGATATTCTTCAATAAGTATAGGTACAGAAAAACTCGTTGCTAATGGCGAAATACCCATAGATCTTTATACTAAAATGAAAGTGAATTACATGGGAGGTGGTTTTGATTTTCCTATAAAATACGGCTATTCGTTAGTGGGAGAAACTGATGATCATAGGTGGGCACATGTTATGCATCCACATCAAGATCAAATTATAGTTAATGATGATGATTGTTATTTTTTTTCTCAGGAAGATATAGATCCTGTCGCTGCTACCCAGTTTTCTAATCTCGAAACGGTAATTAATGCCATTTGGACATCTAAAGTAAAACAAACAGATACCGTTTTAGTTTGTGGAACTGGAAGCGTTGGTATTTTATTGGCACAAACAATAAAAAAATATATTGGAGCGACAGTATTTGTTCAGGAAATAAATCCGGTAAAAAAAGAAAAATTAAAAGACTTTGGGTTTGATTTATGTAAAAATAACCTCGAATATGATATTACATTTAATGTATCAGCCAACCAAAAAGGCTTGCAATATTGTATCGATCATACAATTGAAGAAGGAAAAATAATAGAGTTAAGCTGGTACGGAAATAACCCTGTTTTACTGCAATTAGGTGGAAATTTTCATTATAAAAGACTGCAGATTATTAGTTCACAAGTGTCTTCAATACCGCATGAAAAAAAAGAAGTTTATAACTTTTTGACCCGAAAACAATTAGTAGAGCATTTACTTAAAACTATTGATTATAAGATTTTTATATCGAATACAATTCTCTTTGATGAGCTACCTCTTTATTTTGATCAAATTAGAAAAAACAAACCTAATGAAGATTTCATAACTATAGTAAAATATTAACCCAAACATAAAAATATGTATTTTGTAAAAATTAGAGAAAGCATGATGATTGCCCACTCCTTAAAACATCCTTTTTTTGGACCGGCGCAAAATGTACATGGAGCAACGTTTGTAGTAGACGTAACATTTAAAACCGCAAACCTTGATAAACATAATGTTGTTATTGATATTGGTTTGGCGCATAAAGTAGTAAAAGACATATTGTCAAAACTTGATTATCAAAATTTAGACGATTTGGATATTTTCAAAGGTAAACTCACCACCACAGAGTTTATAGCCCGATATGTCTATGACGAAGTAAGTATAAAAGTAAAATCTTATTTTGATGGTAAAATCAGCGTTTCAATAAAAGAAAATCCCAATGCCTGGGCTGGTTTTGAAGAGAATTAATACAACGACAGGTTTTACAAGACATAATAATAAACGATAATATGATCGCAGTTACTATTTATTTATTCCTTAATTTTTTGCTATTTGTTCCTTTGTATTTTTTTAATAAAGAAACCTCAACCTTTTTACCTATAAACCAAATCTTCAGGCAAAAGAACTTGCGATTAGCAGGTGGAGCATTATTTGTACGAATAAATAAAGACATATTCCGACTAAACATTGAGTACGCAATGGTTATACTCTTGCTGTCAATATTGAAAAATTATATTAATTTTCAATATGTAGCTGTTCCATATCAGATATATTATATAATTACCTTAATTGTATTTTACTATCACTATAGTATTTATGGTATTTACAATACTTTTCCTGCTATTAATTCTGATTTTCAGCTCATTATGGAGGGTTTGAAAATCGCATGGGCTGGCTATAAAAAACAATTACTACTTGGTATTGGTGGTTTTTTAATTTTATTAGTTCTCATCATTAAGTTAAACACCATAATGCTTGCACAAATTCAAAATACGAATGTCATAGTATTAAAGGTACTCGCATCAATTATTGTATTCATGCCACTTAGACACTTTTTTTTTCGCCGTATAAACTATATTTATTTTCAGAGAGAGAGCAATGTTGAAGATTATTCAGGCATGGGAATTCAGGCTCTTTCATTTTTAATCAGTTCTAATATTTTTTTTAGTAAAAAAGCAAAGAGCGAGATAGCTTTAATACCTCAGATTTATAACAAAACTAAGCTTATATTATCGCGAGATCAAACGCTAAAGCAAAGTCCCAACATCTATTTTATAGCAATGGAATCCTATGGAGCCATTTTATACGAAAACGAAGCATATACCCAACAGTACATTCAACTATTGGAAACCATGCACAAAAAAATTCAAAGTGACCAATGGCATGCGGCAAGTTTTTTATCAAATTCACCTGTAAGCGGCGGTGGCTCATGGATGGCATTTTTTTCCATTCTCAAAGGCATACAAATAAAAACAGATTCTCTTTACCGTAAATTAGTCCAGCTAAGGGATCAATATCCTGTGCAATCCATTTTCACTGTATTAAGAAAATTTGAATACAACACCTTCTTGGTTTCAGGAATTGGAGGGTTTGAGAATTTAAAAGTGCCATGGAAAGAAATTTTAGAATTTGCAGGTGTACAAGATCTTGTTACGCACAAAGATCTCAATTATATAGGTCCGTCATTTACTTTAGAATCAGCCCCTGATCAATACTTTCTCAATCGGTCAATTCAAATCATGAAAGAAAAGAGCCAGGGTAAGCCCCTTGCTTTTTTTGTAGAAACTCTCAATTCTCATTACGATTTTTATACCCCTACTGTACTCCTAGATCAATGGGAAGACTGTAATGCCACTTCTTTAGAGTATTACAAACCAACAGATCCAAAAGGCAATAACAAAGAGAACTATTTTGAAGCCATTAAATATCAATTAAAGACTATTGAAAACTTAATTGTAAACGAGCCGGAAGATACTATTTTTGTCATTTTCGGAGATCATCAGCCACCGATGATAACAACCGATCAAAACTCGTTCAAAACCCCTGTACATATCATTTCAAAAAACAAAGATTTTATTGAATTATGGCATCAAAAAAATTTTTCAAATAACCTCATCGTCGATATTGAAAAAACACCAATCGTCCATCATCACGAATTAAAAAACTTATTTCTAGAATGCTTTTTGCAGCAATATTCAGTCTAAGGCCATTTAATCTCAGTAGATATATTATTTTGTATAGATCATAAAATAAGATAAGGATAGAAATTTATTTCAACATAATATTTTGATTGCATTTATTATTTTTATAAACTTAGAATTAAGTTTAAATGAATTAAATATATCAGTTTAAGACAATAAACTCGTTAGTCAAATACTTTTCTTTTCAAATTTCTGTCAACTTGCTTAAAATCTGAAAATCTTTTAGTATAAGATTCGAATTTTGTACCAAGACGTTCACAAAAAAGACAAAATGCGTTAAAGTATTTTGCCTTTTTTTATGCATATCAAATATCTAATTGCCTTCGAACAAAAAATATCAAAAACCGTTATTTTTTGTATTTTTAATCTCGAACAAATTTTCAATCATGAGGTTTTACATCAACACAGAATATTTAAAAAATGAAATCGAATATCCTTCCCGATATCAGGCTCAAAATCTAATTAAAAGTTCGGCAATTGTATTTCTTATCATTCTGATGTTTCTTTTATTGTTTAAGCCATTTGGGGTCTATGATCCGGAACTCAAGATGCATTATCTGTTTATTTGTTTTTTTCATGCCATTGCTCCAGCATTAATTTTATTCACTTATTTTAGTGCATTAAATTATTTCAGAAAATCAAAAAATCAGATTAATTGGACTTTGCAGAAAGAATACTTTCATATAGGGATTGTGTTAATTGTAATAGGTATGGCCAGCTTTTTAATGCGTGATTTAATTTATAGTAATCCAAATAATTGGTCGTGGAATTATTTTTGGGAAGAAATCAGAAATTGTTTAGTTGCTGGTATATTTTTCTATTTTTTTCTAAGATTGTCAAGTTTCTATTTTGAATCAAAAAAAGGATCTCCATTTGTTCTTCAATTTATCCCGCTTGCTGTTGAACCTAAAAAAGCAATTTCCGAATCGAATATTTTTATTAATACTCAGGTAAAACAAGATGATTTTCGCTTAGATACAGATCATTTACTATTTGTCAAAGCTGATGGAAATTATATCGAATTGACCAAGTCTGACGGCAATCATATTGCTACCGAAGTAAAAAGAATTTCTTTGACACAATTTGAAACTCAAATAGCAGATTATCCGCACTTTTTCAGATGCCACAGAACCTATTTAGTAAATATGTTTAAGATCAAAAAAGTATCTGGTAATTCTCAAGGTTACCTATTGTTTTTTAATGAAACTGATATAAAAGTTCCTGTTTCCAGAAAACAAACCGAGAGTTTTAATAGCTATTATCAGCAGCTTCGAAGCAAGTATACTGCTTAAGCTTGTTGCTCATCACAAAAGCTTGTTATCTGTAACAAGCCTTTCTACCACTATTTTTTCTTGTTGTACGTTTGTCATCAATAACGCTAAACCCCTTTATGATGTCAACTTCAAAGATTGCTTTAAATCAGGATTCTGATTCGCCAAACAAATTAGTATACATAGACAATATTAAAATTCTGCTGACAATATTAGTTGTGCTTCATCACACTGTTATTGCTTATAGTGCAGCAGATGGCTGGTATTATAACGAACAGACTGCTCTTACAGGAGCACGTATTCCTATGACAATGTTTGTAAGTATTAATCAGTCTTTTTTTAGGGGTTATTTTTTCATGTTAGCAGCTTATTTTACTGGTTCTTCTTATTCTAGGAAAGGGATGTCAAAATTTATTAGAGACCGGCTGATTAGATTAGGAATTCCTGTTTTGTTCTATTCCTTTATTCTTTCGCCATTCATCAGCTATTTGGTTTACTATTTTGCAAAGGAACATCATATTACTTATTTTGAATATCTAAACGGATACGATAGCTGGATCGATTTAGGCGTAACATGGTTTGTAGTGGCATTATTGCTTTTCACGCTAGTCTACGCAGCAGTAAAAAAAGCATTTAAAGTTGGTTTAAAAAAATCTTTGGCAGTGCCAAATTCACGCACCATATTATTGTTTGCTGTAGGAGTAGGAATTATTAGTTTCTTGATTAGAATTGCATTTCCGGTTGGATGGGTTCTTGAACCAGTGGGATTTCAATTAGGACATTTTTCGCAGTATATTGCATTGTTTATTGTTGGATTATTGGTAGCAAAAAATAATTGGTTTGACCAGCTTTCTGATAAAACAGGAAGAGAGCTCAAAAGATCTGCATGGGTATGTTTATTATTTTTTCCCGTATTTGTTGTTATCAAATTTAAATTAAGTACGCCTCCTTCTTGGTTCTCAGGCGGTTTTCATTGGCAGGCATTATTATATGCAGTGTGGGAGCAATGGATTGGTATTTCTATATTGACAGCGCTGTTAATTAATGGGAAAAGAAACTGGAATATTACTTCAAAAGTACTTAGTCAATTATCACGAAGCAGTTTTGCCGTTTACATTTTTCACCCATTAGTAATTGTCGGATTTACATTAGCCGTAAGAAACTGGGTTATTGATCCTGCAGTAAAATTTCTTGTGGTGGCACCATTAATAGTTTTAAGCAGTTATGTACTTGGGTCTCTTATTCTATTAATCCCAGGTGTTAAGAAAATTATTTAAGGGGATCATTTTAGTTAATGAAATTATAAAAATTAAGAGGATTTAAATTCACTTGAAATCTTTAAATCCTCTGACAAAAGGTTCTATTGCATCTAAGTATAGAATTGTCCATTTTAAATTATTTGCTTGTGTCAGAATTTAGTTTTTTTCAAAATAAAGATAATTTGTGCTGTTACTTACATCGCGTAATCGTATTTGGGAATTATTAAACTCAAATAATTCCCAATTTGTATTCAGTTTACTCAGTAATTCTGAACTGAAATTTATTTTTAGTTTTCCTACGCCATTCCATATTTCACTTTCCCATTGTCCCATTTCAGTAATTGCCCCTTTGGAAGCAACTACCGATTTATCACTTTTGAATACAAATGAATAACCGCTATACGATGAAGTTTTTTCTGAATCATCAAAAAAATAAGGGATTATCCAAGATCCTTTTGTTATTGTTTCTGTAAAATCAAGGGATACGATGTTATTTTCCGGACAGTAATCAATAGCATATTTGATGGCATTTTCGAAATCTGAATTATTTGTAATTGATTTTGTCTGATAATTGTAATCAGTTATGGTAATTGGATATTTTAAAGAAATATACTGACTGTCTTTTAAATTTTTTATAAAATAAAAAAAGGCTTGATCACTTATGATCAATACAGAACTTGCTATTTGATCGGTGCTGTTATAGATATTAACTGTTATTGGATAATTGATGTTTAGCCCATTGATTTTGGATAAAAGATCAGGGTAAAGATTCCAATAATCGATTAAGGAATTAAAATCGGCTTCATCCGGAATAAGTTTTTCGAAGTAATTATAGTAAACCATCGTTACGGGAAAATCTATTTTTACAATATCATTGTCATTTGTATTTGCGTTGATATTGTCTACTACTTTTTGATAATCGGCAACAGTATTTACAGCAATGTTTACATTATTGACAGTAACGGTATAAGGGAGTTTTATAGTACAATAATTAGACTTGTCGATTACATTATCCTGCACTGTTTTGACCATTGCAACTCTTTGCAAATAGGTAGTAAGAGGAGAAATATTTGTAACTGTTCCCTGCGTATGATAGTCTTGCTCATCAATTTCACTTTGGCAAGACAATAAGAACAAGAAAACTGCTATTGATAAATATTTTTTTATAGKGAACATATTTATATTTTTACAAAGGTAATAAAATTTAAAAAAACTGTTTTTCAATAAATTCAGCATCAGGATTTTCGGTTTTGTTTTTTTATACCTAATTATCACAAGAAAATGAAAACATTTCAGACTTCTATAAAACAATCAGTCTTGTTTTTACCCTACTTAAATTAAAAACAAATACTTTTGCACTGGACAAATTGAAAATATAAATGCCAAATACAACCCAATCAAATACTTGTGACGAAATAATTTTTTCGTCTTTTTTTAAAAGTCAGATAAAAGCACTTCGGAATTTTCTTTTTTACAAATTTGGAAATAAAGACCAGGCAGAAGATTTAGCACAGGAAGCATTTGTGAAACTTTGGCAAAACTGTGCTTCGGTACCATTGGAAAAAGCAAAATCATATATTTATACTATTGCAAATAATAGCAGTCTCAATGAAATTGCGCATCAGAAAGTTGTTCTGAGATATGAAAAAAATTTTACAGGTTTAGATAAAACAAATGAAAATCCAGAATATCTTTTGGAAGAAAAACAATTTCAAGCCAAACTTTTGAAAGCTATTGAAAATTTAAACGAAAAACAGCGAGTTGCCTTCCTAATGCATCGGATTGATGGAAAAAAGTACAGCGAAATTGCTTTGGATTTAAATATCAGCGTAAAGGCAGTAGAAAAACGCATTCATTTGGCCTTGTTAAGTTTACGTAAAGAAATTGATTTATAAAAGTAGGGTAAATTGAGTTCCAATTGTTTTAATGATATAATAAAAGTACAATGAAAGAAAATCGCTTATTAGCTAAATGGCTCGACAATGATTTGTCGGAGGATGAATTAGCTGCATTTGAAGCAAGTCCCGATTTTGAAAAATACCAAAAAATAAAAAATTATACTGACCATTTAGAAGTGGATGAATTGGATGAAAACACCATGTTGTCAAACATTCTTAAACAGAAAAAAACGGTTTCAAAGGTGGTTCCTTTACACAAAAAATGGATGTTTCGAGTAGTTGCTATCTTCGTTTTGGCTCTTGGAATTACTTTTGCCGTTAAAAATTTTGTACCACAAACCCAAACAGCAGATTTTGGAGAAAAAACCACTTTTTTATTACCGGATAATTCTGAAGTGGTACTGAATTCCGGTTCTGAAATAAATTATAAAAAATGGAATTGGAATGCCAATAGACGTCTTGAACTAAAAGGAGAAGCTTATTTTAGAGTATCCAAAGGCAGACGTTTTGAAGTGCAGACCAGCCTTGGAAAAGTATCGGTTTTAGGAACTCAATTTAATGTGAAAGCACGAAAAAATAGGTTTGATGTAGTATGTTATGAAGGCCGTGTAAAGGTAAATTATGCCAACATTCAAGTTCTGTTGACTCACGGACAAAGCGTTACTTTTGAAAATGGAAAACAAATGAACATGAGAGTGAATTCATTGAAGCCAGAATGGATGGACAATCAAATATGTTTTTATAAAGAAAATATTAAATCCTTATTAGACGAAATTCAGAGACAGTATAACGTTACGATCGAGTTGAATATAAAAGATACAATTTCTTTATTTACAGGTAAACTGCCTGCTAAAGATCTCGATGTTGCTTTGCAGATTATTAGTACAACCTACCATTTGGAGGCCAAAAAAGTCTCAAAAAATAAAATAATTTTTGAGGAAAAATAAATGTTACGCCCCAAATCATTTCATTTTTTATTGTTGTTTCTTTTTCTTGTTCTGAATCTTTTTGCTCAGGACAAAGAAAAAGTTATGCCTTTTAAAAAAATCATAATCGATATTGAGCAACAGCACCAGGTTAGCTTTAATTACACCGAAGATAATATTGCCGGACTGCAGATAAATCCTCCAAAAAGATCACTTTCTTTAGATCAAAAACTGCAATATCTTGAAAAAAAAACCGATTTATCTTTTGAAAATATTGGAAACCAATTTATTAATATTTATAAAAAAGATGATGAATCCCAACTAATTTGTGGTTACGTTTTTTCTGCGGATAAAAAACCTATTGAAAATGCAAACATTAGTTTAGTTAACAAAATCCAGAGTACAACTGATTCAAACGGTTATTTTGAATTAAAAAAAAGGGATGCAGCTATTTTTTTGATTAGTCACGTAGGATTTATAACCAAAAGAATTGCGACAAGTAATCTAGACTCTAAAAATTGTCTCAAAATAGTATTAGAGCCTGAAATTACGGAACTTGAAGAAATTAAAGCTAGTGCTATTTTGGCTTCGGGAATTTCGAAAAACAGAGATGGATCATTTGAAATTAAACCCAAGAAGTTTGGTATTCTGCCAGGACTTATCGAACCAGACGCTTTACAGACAATGCAGCAGATTCCAGGTGTAAACAGTATTGACGAAAGTGTATCGAGCATCAATGTACGCGGTGGCACACACGATCAAAATTTGTTTTTGTGGAATGGAATACGAATGTTTCAAACGGGGCATTTTTTTGGTTTAATATCGGTTTTTAATCCCAATTTAGCGCACACTATTTCTATTTATAAAAACGGGAGTTCTGCATTTTTTGGAGAAAGCGTTTCCAGCGTAGTGGCTATTTCTTCTACTCCGGAAACAGCAGAAAAAAACAGTTTTAGCGCAGGAATCAACATGATTAACGCTGATATTTATGCTAAGTATAATCTTTCGAAAAAGAGTTATATTGAAATTTCGGCACGTAAATCCATTACTGATTTTCTAGAAACTCCTACCTATAAAGAATATTTCAATAAAGTATTTCAAAACACTGCAATCTCTGATTTTTCGCAAAAACAAAATGTCAATTATCAAAGCGACAAAGAATTTGATTTCTATGATGCTACTCTTAAATATGCTCAAAAAATAGGAATTAAAGACCAAATAGTACTGGATTTAATAGCCATAAAAGATAATTTGGAAGTTTTTCAAAGTGCTGCTGCAAACGACATAAACAAATCGGAAAACAATGTTTTGCGCCAACAAAATTATGGCGGTAATTTGTCTTGGAAAAGAAACTGGAACAGCTTCAATACGACTAAAATTAATATTTATAACTCCACCTATGAACTTTTGGCTAACCAAAGAACTACGATTGGAAATCAAATCGTTATTCAGGAAAATACAGTTAACAATAATGGAATTAATTTAGAGAATAACCATATCATTAACCCTAAATTTAGTTTTAACAATGGGTATCAGTTTAATGAAATAGGTATTACTAATTTAGAGGATGTAAGGAATCCTGATTTCTATCGTAAAGTTAAAGATGTACTGAGAACTCATGCCTTAATTTTGGAAGGAAAATACAACGATACGCTTTCGAGGATATATTTTAAGGCAGGAACGCGAATTAATTATACTGAAAAATTTAAAAAATATATTGTAGAACCCCGAATCCAATTTAGCTATGGGATCAGTAAAAGTCTAAATTTAGAACTGCAGGGCGAGATAAAAAGCCAAAATTCTCAACAAATCATTTATTTGCAAAAAGATTATTTTGGAATTGAAAAAAGGCGTTGGATTTTATCAGATAACACAACAATTCCTATTCAAAAAAGTAAACAGATATCTTTAAATTTATTCTATAAAAAGGATGATTGGCTCTTGGATATAGAAAATTTTTATAAAAAAGTAAACGGAATTACAACTTCCAGCCAAGGTTTTCAGAACCAATTAGAGTTTATTCGAACAACTGGCGATTATGAAATTTTGGGGACAGAAATTCTGATTCAAAAAAAGATGAATCACTTTCTGACCTGGTTAAGCTATACCTATAATGACAATAGTTATGATTTCTCTAATTATGAATACCCAATTTTTCCAAACAACTTTGAGTTAATTCATACTTTATCTTGGGCAGGGATTTATGAGAAAAACAATTTCAAAATTGCTTTGGGGACAAAATGGACATCAGGCAGACCAAAAACATCTCCTGCCAGTTCCAAAATCGACCCTTCTAATCCCATATTGGTTTACAATAAGCCTAATAATACCAATTTAAATATTTTTTCACAAGTTAATCTATCCTCTACTTACAAGTGGGAAACTGCAAATGGAATTCAATACAAATTAGGGATTTCTGTCTTAAATATTCTAAACAGGAAAAATGAAATTAACGAATATTATAGAATAAGTTCTTTAACAAATTCTATAGAAGATGTAGAAACATTCTCACTGCAAAGAACTCCAAACATGAGTTTTAGAGTTTCATTCTAACACTGCTTATACAAGGTTTGAAAAAAATCTTGTCCTCCTTTTTATTTTTTTTATAAAATAACAATTCTTTGGTAGGGTAATCTGCATCAAAGCTGTTTTACTATTAAATCTTACTAAAAGAATAAATATGAAAAGAAAAAAAATAGCAATTGTAATTGCGGGCTTGCTGTTAGTGGCTTCGGCGGGCATTTATTTTTATTACGGATTTCTCTTTAAGGAAGCACGTAATATAGAATCTGAAATGCCAGATTTTAGTATAGCAACAACAAAATTGCTCTACGATTATAATTCAAATCCAAAAAAAGCAGATTCATTATATCTCAATAGAACTATTGAAATAACAGGTAAAGTAACAAAAGAAACAGACTATGTAGTCATTCTTGATAATGCTGTTTTTTGTCTGTTCACTCAAAAAATAAAAGACAGGCTTATAAATAATAAAGTGACAGTAAAAGGCAAATGCATTGGTTATGATGAATTATTTCAAGAGGTTAAATTGGATCAATGTACTATTAATAAACAAAACAATTAATCAATTTATGAAGAAATTTTTAACCGCCGTTTGCCTTTTTTTGGCTACCATGGCATATTCGCAGGATGATTTACTGAACAGTCTTGATTCTGCTCAGGTACAAAAAAGCTACTCTACGGCAACTTTTAAAGCATTGCAGCTGGTCACATTACAGACCACAAAAATGCCTGCAAAAAAAGAGTTTTATTTTGTGGTCTCGCATCGTTTTGGTTCTGTTAAAGACGGTTTAGACAGTTTTTTTGGTCTTGATAATGCTACTACAAAACTTGGCGGTATTTATGGAGTTACAGATTGGTTATCTGTAAATCTTTCTAGACATACATTAAACAAAATGTATGAGACCGGACTGAAATATCGAATGATGAGACAAGGCGATAGTTTTCCTCTAGACATTGTTGGGTACAGTGTTGCAGATATTAATACATTTTTAGAAAAGGATCAATATCCTGGCTTAGAATCTAAGCATCGTATGACATACGTTCAGCAGTTGTTAATATCAAGGAAAATTACTCAAAAACTATCCTTAGAATTGGTGCCGTCATTTGTGCATAAAAATCTTTATAATCCTGATTTAGAAAATGATAATCAGTTTTCTTTTGGAGGAGGAGGACGTTATAAAATCACTAAAAGATTATCGGTCAATTTAGAATACATGCACAATTTTGATAAGCCTAATTTCTATGAAAACCCATTGTCAGTAGGTCTCGATGTAGAAACAGGGGGGCATGTTTTTCAGCTAATATTTACCAATTCACAATCCATGAGTGAGAGCGGATATCTTACAAATGCATCTGGTGAATGGGGTAAAAGAGATTTCTTTTTCGGATTTAACTTATACAGAGTATTTTAATAACAAATTTTATGAAAAAAACAATTGCATTTACAATTTTACTGGCAGCACTTGCCAGCTGCAGTGATTCTGATACATATCAAGATATCTCAACACCGCCAACTACTCCAGGGACCGGAACACCAACAACTACAATTAGTTATACTAAAAATGTAAAATCAATTATTGACGGCAATTGTGTAAGCTGTCATTCAAGCGGAAGATCTGCATCTTTCAGGCCCTTAACAACTTATGCTGAGGTTAAAACAGCGGTTGAAAGTGCTGGCTTGTTAAGCCGAATTCAGCTGCAGAGCGGTCAGCAGGGACTTATGCCTCAAGGAGGAAGAATGTCTCAGACAAATATTGATTTAATTGTAAAATGGAATACGGACGGACTTAAAGAGAATTAATTATTATGAAAAAAACACTTATCAATTTCTTTGTATTATTGTTGATTATTGTTGTAAATACAGATGGATTTGCGCAAAAGCTAATAACAAAAACAGGCAGTATAAAATTTCAGGCTTCTATGCCTTCGTATGAAGAAGTTGGTGCTGAAAATAAAAGCGTGTCTGCAGTTTTAGAGCAATCAACCGGAGATTTCGCCGCTTTGGTTCTTATAAAAGGTTTCCGGTTTAAGGTCGCTTTAATGGAAGAACATTTTAATGAAAATTACATGGAATCTGAAAAGTTTTCGAAAGCGACTTTGAAAGGTAAAATAGAAGATTTTGATATTTCTGAAATTACAAGTGCATCTAAAAATTTCACTTTAAAAGGAGATCTTACCATTCACGGAAAAACAAAACCGGTATCGGTAATTGTAAAAGTTTCGAAAACGGCCAACGGAGTTAACGCTGTTGGCTCATTTGAAGTAAAACCTGAAGATTTTGATATTGATATTCCGAGCGTGGTGAGTAAAAAAATCGCAGACAAAGTAAAGATTGCTTACAATTTTATATTAGCAAAATAACAATTCTCCACAGATTTTAGCCATATAAAATTTAGAAAGTCATTAAACATTATTTCCTTTTTGAGGTCAGTTTTGAATTAGGCTGGCCTCTTTTTTTAATAACCCTAACTGAATTTAAATGATCTGCAAAAATTATGTTGTTGCCGGAGAAGATGTAAATGATGTTATGATAATGGAAAGTGATGCTTATATTTCATACACGCTCCGATTATTGTATCGTTTTTTGTTTGATAACGGATTTTCAAAAGAAAAACTCAACGCTTTGCATCTCGGCTTTCAAGAGGGAAATCATGAATTGGTTTGTTATAAAAACCTGATGTTTACCGAACTGTTTTTTGTCAAAATAGAAAATTGCTGCATAGATGACAAAATCAAAATTAAAAGCTGCTTTTTTAATTCAAAAAACGAATGCTGTGCAGAAGTTACTAAAGAAGTAGAATGGTTTGATTATATCCGCAGAGAAGTTATCACAGCACCAAAACAAATTCTGCAGCATTTTAATCCGAATGCCAGAGCATGAATCTGAGTGAGTGTCTATGATCTAATGCACAATACAAATAAAGATGTTGGTAATGAAATAAAGATTGGCTTAGCGAAGGGCTCTTTTAAAACAACCACAAATTATCTTTTCTGAGCAAAATCTACCAGTTTTTTTAGACTGATTATTATTCTTTTGGGTACAGGAATTTCCATCTTCTTTTTCCAAAAGAATTGGTCTTTACAGCAGTATTTGGTCTGATTATAATTTTTTTGATCATTGTTGAAATGTATTTTTATGTCAAAAATGCTTTTTTGCTTTATGACAGAACAATTAATTCGATTTTGCAAAATGATTGTACATTCGATTTTTCCAAACATAAACCGTGTCAAAACTATTCCAACTTATTCAAATTGTATTAAACACTGAAAAGCAAAGAAAATGAACAGGTTTCAAAAGAAATTGTGTACCGTTCTATTCTAAACAATATTGAAACGGGAATTATTATCCTGCAAAAGGGTGAATCCGATTGGACTATTTTTTTAATGAATGATTATTTCTCCAAACATTTTGATGTGCAAAAAGTTTCCAAATGGAAGTATCTGAAAAATCATTTGACTTCATTATGTGAAATTATTGAGGAGCAGAATTTTCAGGAAATTAAAACATCATTACATGGCTCCATTGTTTAAAAAAGAGCAAATAGAAGCCGTAAACACAATTGTTTTCGACCGCAGGCTAAATGTTGATCCGCAACAAATGGAACAGGTATTGATTAATCTTTTGACAAATTGCGTTTATGCTTTAGGCGGTACAAAAAAACAGTCTATTATTTCGGCTAAAGCCAAAGATAAGAGAACTTTTATCATGATTACTGATAATGGAAATAGTATAGAAAAAGAAATAGAAAACAAAATATTCCTGCCGTTTTTTACCACTCGAAAAGAAGATGTGGGAATTGGATTGACATTATCCAAAAACATTGTCGAAGCACATGGCGGTTATCTAGCATACAGAAATGATGACGAAAAAACCACTTTTGTAATTTGTCTGGTTGATAGTTGATTTTGGTTTGACAAAGTTTATTACACTTGATTTTTATATTTAAGGCGGTATTCTCTGGGCGAAATTTCCATTACCAATCTAAAAGATTTTGAGAAGTGGAATGGATCATAATACCCTAAATGATAAGCAATCTCTTTTATTTTCATGGTACTGAACTGCAAAAGCGAACAGGATTTCTGAATTTTTAATTGGTTATAATAATCCATAGGAGTAAATGACGTTTTCTCTAAAAATAAAGATCCAAAATAAGAACTCGAATAACCAACATGCTGTGCGATATCATGCAGCGTGATTTTAGTTGCCAAATTATTTTTCATGTAAATAATACTCAGCGGTATTACATCTAAAACCTCTGTGTCTGCCGTTTTTATTTTTAAAAATTGATCAGTATATTTTAGACTGGCTAAAAAATGCTGTAAACAAATACTCGAATACTCCAGATTATCAGGATTAAAACCCATTTCCAGATTTTGATAAATTTCTTCGAACAGGTTTAATCTGTCTGATGATCTGCTGTCGTTTAGGTTTAAAATTTTTCCTGAAACAGCAGTGTGTAAAGAGTGTGAAGTTCCCCTAAAATGTAACCAGTATATACTCCAAGGCTTTGATATTTCTGCTTTATAACTATGCGCCTTGTGTGCGGGAATGATAAAAGCCTGATCTTTAGTAAGCGAAAACTCTTCATTTTCAAGAGTTATAAATCCTTTTCCGTTTTCACAGTAAATAAGGATATTTTCAAGGGCGCCTTTTGACCTTTTTCTAAAATGATATTTTGCATTTGGATAATAACCAATATGAGTAATGAATGCATTTTTTGTCAATTCATTCTCAGATTGAAAATTACGTACGCTATAAGGAACAACTATTGCTCTTTCACCTTTAAAACCATCAGCTATGTGATCCATGTCAAATTATAAATTAGTCAAAAATGAAATCATTTTTAGAAGTATTAAAAATCAAATTTAAGAAATAATACGATTAACTATAGATTTATCTCAACCGTGAGAATTTACATATTCTGTAATTGTATAGTTTAATATTATCTGGTAATATAATGATTTGATTGCTTTAATTAGATATTGTCTTTATTCTTGAGGGCGTTCATGTTTATTGTAATCGAAAAAAAAAAMATTTATCATAAAAAAGATGTTTTTATTATTTTTAGTGCAATGATTTCTTTTAAATAGTTGTTTTATACATGTTTTACATGAATATTACATTTTTGCACCCAAATGAAGTAACGACATTTGTAATGTTAAATTAATTAAAAAAATTAAATATATGAATAAGTATAATTCTTCCTATCTGCTTTTTATCGCATTAGTTTCAGCCATGGGCGGATTGCTGTTTGGATATGACTGGGTTGTAATTGGCGGTGCAAAGCCTTTTTATGAAGTTTTTTTTAATATTACAAATTCACCTTCGATGCAAGGGTGGGTTATGGGCAGTGCTATTTTAGGATGTTTGTTAGGTGTAATGATTTCTGGAAGTCTGTCTGATAAATACGGAAGAAAACCCTTGATGATTGTAGCCTCAGTCTTTTTTACGCTGGCAGCAGTAGGCACAGGAATGGTCGATACGATTGAATGGTTTATTATGTGGAGAGTTGTTGGCGGTGTTGGTATTGGAATTGCATCCAATCTTTCACCAATGTATATAGCGGAAATTGCACCTAGTGAATCCAGAGGGAAATTTGTTTCCATCAATCAATTAACGGTTGTTATAGGGATACTGGCAGCTCAAATTGTAAATTGGTTAATTGCAGATCCAATCGTAGGAGGCCAGGATATTTTAAATTCCTGGAACGGACAATGGGGCTGGAGATATATGTTCTGGGCAGGTGCTGTGCCTTCTGTCGCATTTTTTGCCTTGATATTAATTATACCGGAAAGTCCGAGATGGCTTGCCAGCCAATATAAATATGATAAAGCAGAATCTATCTTTTCAAAAATTGGGGGAAGTGTTTTTGCTTTGGAACAAATAGAACAGCTAAAATCAAGAGTCGGTGTTGTCAGAGAAAAAGTTAATTATAAAATGCTTTTCGACGGCAAAATGCCTAAAATTCTTTTATTGGGAATTGTTATCGCTGCCTTTCAGCAATGGTGCGGTATTAACGTGATTTTTAATTATGCTCAGGAAATATTCTCTGCTGCAGGTTATGGTGTTTCGGATATTTTATTCAATATTGTTATTACAGGTTTAACCAATGTAATATTCACATTCGTAGGAATGTATTTCGTTGACAGATGGGGAAGAAGAACATTAATGCTTTTCGGATCAATCGGATTGACTTCTATTTATGCTTCATTAGGCGCTTGTTATTATTTTGAAGTAACTGGAATTGCAGTTTTATGCCTTGTAATAGCGGCTATTTCATGTTATGCCATGACACTTGCTCCAATAACCTGGGTGGTGCTTTCTGAAGTATTCCCAACAAAAATACGTGCTATGGCAATGGCTGTATCCACTTTCTCACTTTGGACAGCCTGCTTTATTCTAACTTATACTTTTCCATTATTAAACAGATGTCTAGGATCTTACGGTACATTCTGGCTTTACGGATTCGTATGCTTATTAGGGTATTTTTTCCTTCGTGCCTATCTGCCTGAAACGAAAGGAAAATCATTAGAGGAAATTGAAAATGAATTGACAAAATAATATAATAAGATGGGAAATATAATTTCAGACGTAAATCAATCCAATATAATTAATGGAGATTTACTTTCGGGACAATCAATAAATGAAAACGCGCAGGACGAAAAAATCACGGCTTATTTGATAAAGTCAACCGTTAACGAAGATGGCGTAGTTCGTGTTTGGGAAGAAGATGTTTTACTGCCTACGTACCAAATTGGTGAAGAAGAAAAGAATCCGATATTTCTTGAAAAGCGAGTGTACCAGGGAAGTTCCGGAGCAGTTTATCCGTATCCTGTAGTTGAAAAATTATCTGATGAAAAGCATGATAAATCTTATCACGCCTTATTTTTAGAAAATAAATACATAAAAATAATGATCCTGCCAGAATTAGGCGGTCGTGTTCACATGGCGTATGACAAAGTAAAACAGCGTCATTTCGTATATTATAATCAGGTAATTAAACCTGCGCTTGTAGGTCTTACAGGACCTTGGATTTCTGGCGGAATAGAATTCAACTGGCCTCAGCATCACCGCCCGAGTACTTTTTTGCCAACAGATTACAGTATCGAAGAAAATGAAGACGGAAGCAAAACAATTTGGTGTAATGAAGTCGAAAGAATGTTTAGAACCAAAGGAATGCAGGGATTCACGCTGCATCCTGACAAGGCTTATATCGAAATTAAAGTAAAAATATACAATCGTACAGCGTTTCCACAAACATTCCTTTGGTGGGCAAATCCTGCGGTTGTAGTAAATGATGGTTACAAATCGGTTTTTCCTCCGGATGTGAATGCGGTATTTGACCACGGAAAAAGAGATGTTTCTAAATTCCCAATTGCGACTGGAGAATATTACAAACAGGATTATTCTGCGGGAGTTGATATTTCAAAATATAAAAACATACCTGTTCCAACATCCTATATGGCGGTTCAGTCCAAATATAATTTTGTTGGCGGTTATGAAGATAATGTGCAGGCTGGATTGCTTCACGTTGCCAATCATCATGTTTCGCCGGGGAAAAAACAATGGACATGGGGTAACGGAGATTTTGGTTTGGCCTGGGACAGAAATCTAACAGACAAAGACGGACCGTATATCGAATTAATGACGGGAGTTTTTACAGACAATCAACCTGATTTTTCCTGGCTGCAAGCATATGAAGAAAAGTCTTGGGTACAGTATTTTATGCCGTATGCCGAAGTTGGTTATGTTAAAAATGCAACCAAAGATGCCATCATAAACATTGAAGTTGAAGGGAAAGAAGCGGATCTGATTTTATATACGACAGGTCTTTATGAGAACTTAAAAATTGAATTAAAAGACAATCAAAATACAGTATTGTTTCAGGATGAAATTACCATTTCTCCTGTAAATCCGTATAAAAAAAGAGTTTCAATTGGTGATTCATTATCAGAAAATTTAATTTTTACTGTTTATGCTTCTGACGGAAAAATTTTGGTGCAGTATCAGGAAGAAAAAGCCGAAATAAAACCTGTTCCCGATCCTGCAAAAGCGGCGCTGGATCCAAAAGATATTGCTTCGATGGAGCAATTGTATTTAACAGGATTGCATTTAGAGCAGTACAGACACGCCACTTACAATCCGCTTGATTATTATTTGGAAGCCTTGAGCAGAGATTCGAAAGATGTAAGATGTAATAATGCTGTTGGTTTATTAATGCTGAGAAGAGGTCAGTTTGAAAAAGCAGAAACCTATTTCAGAACTGCGGTTGAAGTTTTAACAGAACGAAATCCAAATCCAATTGATGGAGAGCCACTTTACAATTTGGGTTATTGCCTAAAGCTTCAAGGGAAATTTGATGATGCTTATAATTTTCTTTTCAAATCAACTTGGAATGCTGCATGGCAAGATGCTGCGTTTTATGCGCTGTCGCAAATTGACAGTATTAAAGGAGAATGGACTGAAGCTTTAGAACGAGTAGAATCATCGCTTATCCGTAATTGGCACAATCATAAAGCGCGCCAATTGAAAGCTTCTATTTTAAGAAAATTAAACAGAAATCAAGAAGCCTTAGCGTGGATTGAGGATTCGATCAAAATCGACCGTTTCAATATGGGATGTCATTTTGAAAAATATTTGATTACAAAAGATCAAGCAGTTCTTGATGAAATGAATACCATAATGCGCCAATGGTCACATGGATATATAGAGTATGCGCTTGACTTTGCAGGAGCTGGATTGTATCAGGAAGCTTCTCAATTACTGGAGGAATCAATCAATGATACCGAAGAAGTTTATCCTATGGTGTATTATGCTTTAGGTTATTTTGCTTCTAAGAATGGAGATGTAAATAAAGCAATACAATGGTATAAAAAAGCTGCCGCACAGTCACCAGAAAAATGTTTTCCTAATAGAATTGAAGAAGTAAACATTTTGCAGGATGCTATAAAATTAAACTCTGAAGATGCCAAAGCATCATATTATTTAGGGAATTTCTGGTATGCTTTCCGTCAATATGAGGATGCGGTAAAATGCTGGGAATTGTCGTTTGACATAGACAAAAAATTTCCTACCTTGTTAAGAAACCTTGCACTTGCTTATTTCAATAAAACAGTTAATAAGGCCAAAGCACAGGAAATGTTAGAAAAAGCATTTGCTTTAGACACAAAAGATTCAAGGATTTTTATGGAGCTCGATCAGCTTTATAAGAAAATAGGAAAATCACCAGAATTCAGATTGGACGTTTTAAATCAATATCCAAATTTAGTCGAAGAACGTGATGATTTGTGTATAGAGAGAATTACACTTTACAATCAAACTGGGAAATATGCTATTGCAAAAGAGCTGATTTCGAAACGAAAGTTTCATCCGTGGGAAGGCGGAGAAGGAAAAGTAACTGGACAATATACATTGTGCAGAGTAGAATTGGCAAAAATTGCAATTGCAGAAAACCGCTTTACTGATGCCGTGCAATTACTGAAAGAAACAGAGTTTTATCCGCACAATTTAGGGGAAGGCAAATTGAAAAATGCTGAGGAAAACGAAGTCTTTTATTATAAAGGATTAGCGTATAAAGGTCTTGGTGATGTAGAAAATGCTAATGCCAATTTTATTCAGGCAACGCTTGGCTCTCCTGAACCTGTTCAGGCATTTTTCTATAACGATCAGCAGCCGGATAAGATTTTTTATCAGGGATTGGCGTGGCGCGAATTAGGAGATGAGGACAAAGCGCGAAGCCGTTTCAACAAATTGATCGCGCATGGTGAAAAATATTTGTTCGAAAAATCCAGAATCGATTATTTTGCTGTATCACTTCCAGATCTTGCGATTTGGGATGATGATTTGAATGTTAGAAATCAGGTGCATTGCTATTATGTAATGGCTTTAGGATACAGCGGATTAGGAAATGAAACCGAATCTGAAAAATATTATCAGAAAGTGAAAGAATTGGATATTAATAAACAGACTTTTCGTAAATAGAAAGTTCCCTTAACTGGTTAGTTGTAATAATTTTAAACACATAGAAACATAGATTTCATTTATTGAAAAAGTATAAAAAAGAGAAATACAATTCTTCCACATAGCTAGAACTATGTGTCTTTTAAATAAGTGAAACGCCTTTTTTTAGTCTACAAATCTATGTTTCTATGTGTTTAAGTAATGTTTTTTTACTTACAATCAACAGTTTTTATTATAATATCATCTTGATAATCAAACAAAATGTTTAATTATAAAATTTAATAAAATGAAAATCAAACATATTATAACAGCCGTTTTGTTATTACTTTTTCTCTCTTCATGGAATTCTGGGGATAAACTTGTAATGAATATAGCTGGCGATTGGACCATTCAGTTAGATAGCACCGATATTGGACTAAAAAACGGCTGGCAGAATATGGCTTTTAAGCAGCTTATAAAATTACCCGGAACTACAGATGATGCAGGTCTTGGAGTTCCAAATAAACTAAAACCAAGTTTGGAAAAACTGCAGATGAGTCATTTGACTCGGAAAAATAGTTATCTGGGTGCAGCTTGGTACACTCGCGAGATCACAGTTCCAGATAATTGGAAGGGAAAAGAATTCATATTGAAGTTGGAACGTGTAATCTGGCAAACAAAGGTTTGGATTGATGGCAAAGAAGTGGAAACAGAACAAAACAGTCTTATTGCTCCGCATTATTTTGATCTTTCTAAATATATAACTGCCGGAAAAACGCACAGAATAACGATTCGTGTTGATAATCGTAAACTATTTGATATCAGTGTAGATAATATGGCGCATGCTTATACCAATGAGACGCAGATTATTTGGAACGGTATTATTGGCAAAATGGAAATCGAAGCTTTTGATGCTGTTCGTATTGCAAATCTGCAGATAAAGACGTATATCAATGGAGGAAAAGCAAAATTAGCATTCACATTAAATAACAATACAAAGAAAACAGTAAAAGGAGTTTTAACTATTACTGCTGTGAATAAAAAAAGCAAAATTTCAGCTGAAACACTTCAAAAAGAAATTCAAATCAAAGAAGGACAGTCTGTGGTTGAAGTTGATTATGATATGGGCAAAGACGTAAAACTTTGGAGCGAATTTTCACCAGAGTTGTATGAACTAAAGGCTGAGCTAAAGGCTGGAAAGAATAAATCGCAAACGGCTGTAGATTTTGGAATGAGAAGTTTTTCTAAAAAAGGTTCGGTTTTGACAATTAATAATCGGCCTGTATTTTTAAGAGGAACACTCGAATGCGATATTTTTCCGCTTACAGGGCATGCACCAATGGACAATGAAGGATGGAGAAAAGTTTTTGGAACTGCAAAAGACTGGGGGTTAAATCATCTGCGTTTTCATTCTTGGTGTCCTCCTCAAGCAGCATTTGAAGTGGCAGATGAAATGGGTTTTTATCTGCAGGTGGAATTGCCGGTTTGGAGTCTTAAAATTGGTCAAGATCAAAAAGCTACTGACTTTTTATATGCCGAAGCCCAGCGTATGATTAATGAATATGGTAATCACCCGTCCTTTTGTATGTGGTCGATGGGGAATGAACTGCAGGGCGATATGACTGTTTTAACGAAATTGATGAACAGTTTAAGTGCCAAAGATGACAGACATCTTTACACCACAACTTCTTTTACTTTTGAAAAAGGGCATGGCGACTGGCCAGAACCCGAAGATGATTTTTTTATTACACAATGGACAAAAAAAGGTTGGGTGCGCGGGCAAGGCGTTTTTAACAGCGAATCACCAACATTCAATAAAGATTATGTGGCTTCTGTAGAAGGAATGACTGTGCCTTTGATTACACATGAAATAGGACAGTACGCTGTCTATCCGAAAATTGATGAAATTTCTAAATATACAGGAGTTTTAGACCCCATTAATTTTAAATCGGTTAAAGAAGATTTAGAACGAAAAGGCTTGATTAATAAAGCTGCTGATTATACTAAAGCTTCCGGTAAATTAGCAGTAATACTTTATAAAGAAGAAATAGAAAGAGCTTTGAAAACAGCAGGAATCAGTGGTTTTCAATTATTGGATCTGCATGATTTTCCTGGACAGGGAACTGCATTAGTCGGGCTTTTGGATGCTTTTTGGGATAGTAAAGGATTGATTTCTGCAGAAGAATTCAGAGAGTTTTCTGCTCCGGTTGTGCCTCTGTTGCGTTTTTCTAAAGCGGCTTATACAAACGATGAATCTTTTACGGCTTCTTTGGATATAAGCAATTATTCGGATGCGGTTTTAAATAATCAGGAAATTGAATGGAGTATTAACGACGGAAATACTGTAGTGGCTTCGGGCAATACAAAAGCAGTTGTTTTTATTGGTTACAATCATAAAATATTGGATGTAAATGAAAGTCTTCAGAAAATAACCAAAGCCACCAAATTAACAGTTACTGTAAATCTGAAAGGAACAAATTATAAAAATCAATGGAATATTTGGGTTTATCCGGAGAAACAAACTATTGATTACGGAAAAGCAGTTTATACCCGTAGTTTGGATGAAGCCTACAAATTGCTTAATGCAGGTAAAAAAGTATTATTAAATCCTGATTGGAAAAAGATTAAAGGCATCGAAGGAAAATTTGTTCCAGTATTTTGGAGCCCTGTTCATTTTCCTAAGCAGGCCGGAACAATGGGAGTATTGTGTAATCCATCGCATAAAGCATTGGCCGATTTCCCAACAGATATGAATACAGACTGGCAGTGGTGGGATTTGAATGTAAACTCAACAACGCTTATTACGGATGGTATAGTTGGAGGAAAACCTATAGTAGAAATGGTGGACAACTTTGCAAACAACCGCAAATTAGCTTCTCTTTTTGAGGGAAGCGTAGGATCAGGAAAATTGATAATAGCATCTTTTGATTTGGTAACCGATTTAGATAAACGTCCAGTTGCCAAACAAATGCTCATTTCGATTTTGAAATACATGAACAGCGAATCATTTAATCCTGCAGCCATAAAGAATCCTGAAGTTTTAAAATCAGTTTTGACAGAGCAGAAGGAGAAAGGCAAGGAGGACGCGAAGAGTATTTATTAGAAATTTTTAAAACTGAACTAACAAAAAATAATTATTATTGTTGGTTCAGTTTTTTTTATATTGTTGACTGTAATTAGTTTATTTTCATTTAGTTGAGTCGTTTACTGTTTGGCTATCTACAAACTGCTCGAAACTGATGATTTTACTGTCTTTCAATTTCCAAACGTGAGCTACTCTGGCTGTGAATGATTTGTCTGTAATTTTATAAGTGCCAGCATACGTTCCGAAAGCAACTACTTTGTCATCACTGGCAACATAATCTTCCGGAGTGAATTTATAATCAATCCATTCGCTTCCTAG